>DASSDP010000036.1:0-17190 GCA_035697085.1 Actinomycetota bacterium | reverse complement strand
CAACTACAGCCTGATCGGGGCCACTCAGGAAGAACTCCTGGATTGGGGCTACGAGGTGACGTCAGTGCCAAGCGTCGAGGAGAAAGTGAGGGAGTGTCACCCGCTCATAGGAGACGATCAGGTTCGGTGCTGGGCCGAGCTTGACCAGCAAGTCATGGAGCAGGTGGTTCCGTGGGTTCCTCTCTTGGTCGAGAACACCACCTTTATCGTGTCCCGCCGTGTCGTGGCCACGTCCTTTGACCAGTTCGCCACCCTTCCGGCACTGGATCGGACTGCCCTCTCAAGCGAAGGATCTTGAAAGGAGCCGAGTGAAGACCTCATTCGAAACCCGGGCTATCAGGCGGTGGATGACCCTGGCGTTCCTTGGGGCTTTCATCCTGTCGAGCTGCACCGAAGATACGGTCCCACGGCGAGCCACTCTTCCAAGGGGCGGGACGCTCGAAGCCAACCTCGTCCGGACGCACCCCAATGTGCCCGTGGCCGTTCCACTCGATCCTCAGACGGGGTACGACTACGACGGGTGGGCCATCCTCCGGTGCTGCCTCGTGCGAACCCTCCTCTCGTACACGGGCCGGCCCACCGCGGAAGGCGGTGCGGAGCTTCATCCGGACCTGGCAGCCGCACTCCCCGACGTCTCTGCGGACAACCTCACGTGGACGTTTCGACTGAAACGAGGGCTCCGGTACGGCCCTCCGTTCACCGACACGGAGATCGTCGCACCCGACATCGTCCGCGCGCTGGAACGCATGGCACGGGTGGGTGCGTACACCAACTACTACACGGTCATCGAGGGATTCACCGACGTGATGAGCGGGGAGTCTCAGTCGATCTCAGGCCTGGAGACGCCGGACGACCATACCCTCGTCGTCCATCTCACCGAACCGACGGGAGAGCTAGGGCACCGGCTGTCGCTCCCGGGTTCAGGACCGATCCCGCCGAGTCCCAGGGGTCCCCTCGGCGTCGCCGATGGTCACCAGGACTACGGCCCCTTCCTCGTGTCATCCGGTCCCTACGCGTTGGAAGGGTCGGAAGAGCTTAATTTCGCGCGCAGCGCCGATGCGCAGGCTCCGAGCTCAGGCTACCGTCCCGGGGAGTCGCTGACGCTCGTCCGAAACCCGGCGTGGCGAGCAGCGACCGACCGTCTCCGGCCGGCGTATGCAGATCGGATCGACATCAGGATCTCGGGAGACAGCAAACTCGCGGCCCGGGAGGTCCACCAGGGGGATGCCGATGTCATTCTCCATTCCGGACCCTCTCCGCAGGTCCCTCCAGACGTGATCGAAGCCTACCGGAGGGATCCGGGTCTCTCGGATCGGATCTCCTTCGCCCCCACTGACGAGATCATCTTCTCCTCGCTGAACTTGGCAGTCCCTCCGTTCGATGACCTTCACGTCCGGAAGGCCGTGAACCATGCAGTGAACAAATCGCGCTACATCCAGATCCAGGGAGGTCCCACGACCGGTAAGCCGGCCACCCACATCATCCTCGACAGCATGGAGAACAACCTCCTCCTCGACTACGCCCCGTACGGCAGCCCGAGTGGAACCGGCGACCTGGATCGGGCCAGACAGGAGATTGCGCAATCCCGATACGACCAGGACGGCGACGGCGTGTGCGACGCGGCCGCATGCAAGAACGTGCGGACGCTGAACTTCGACGAGTTTCCCGGAGTGGACACCGTTCGAATGGCCGAATCGATCCGCTCGGATCTGGAGGAACTGGGGATCAATCTCGATATCCGAATCGTCCCTTACGAAGAGTACTTCGGACAGTTGAACGATCCTCGGAGCCACGTGGCCATGGGCATCGTTGCCGGCTGGATCAAGGACTTCCCTTCGGCCGCCAGCCACGTGGCTCCCCTGTTCTCACGCGAAGGGTTGGACGGTTGCTGCAACCACAGCCTGGTGGGGGCGACGCGTGAAGAACTCCAGGAATGGGGATACAAAGTGACTTCAGTGCCGAGCGTGGAGGAGAAGATCAGCGAGTGCCGTCCGTTGCACGGAGACGATCAGGTCCGTTGCTGGACGGAGCTCGACCAACAGTTGATGGAACAGGTGGTTCCGTGGATTCCTCTCTATTTCTCGAACCGCGTCTACATCGTCTCGCGGCGGGTCGTCGCCAGCTCGTTCGATCAGTTCACCTCACTTCCGGCACTGGATCGGATCGCGCTGTCGAGGGGGACAGGCTCCCCCTGATCCGGGCAAGCCTCAGCGCTGCACGGCAACCCAGACCGCTCCCTCGGCCAGCGTGACGTCCTGGGGAGAGTTCCCCACATCGATGGGCACGACCTCTCCTGAAGTGGGATCGACTCGCGAGATCGTTGCGTCCTCGCTGTTGGCCACCCACGCGGCACCCTCTCCTGCGGCGACGGCCACGGGGGCGTTGCCAACCGTGATGGCCACCGCTTCGAGTGTTCGGGGGTCGATCTTGGAGATCCTGTCGTCAGATGTGTGCGTCACCCAGACGTACCCTTCACCGAAGGCGATCTCTCGACCAACGAAACGTGTTGTGGCTTCGCCGGTCACCTCTCCGCTCCGAGGGTCGACCTTGAGGACGCTCGGGCCCGCCACCACCCACACGAACCCGTCGCCCGTTGCTACACCGCCGGGGGCGTGTTGAAAGCTCTCAGCGCCGAGAACGGGCGCTGGGATGTTGGTCTGGGGGTCGTGGGGATCGATCCGGATGAGCGCGCGCTGGCCCTCGTTGATCACCCACACGGCTCCCTCTCCGACGGCGATGTCCTTGGTTCCGCTCTCCAGGCCGATCGAGTCGGCGATGGTCGTGCCCCGTGGATCGAGCCGGACGACAGTCGCCTGGAATTGGTTGAGCACCCACACGGTTCCGTCATCGTCCACGACGACGCCGGAGGCGCTCCCCTGTGTGGCGACCGTCGGCCCTCCCTGCCCTGTTTCCGGATCCAAGCGAGTGACCGTCTGCGCGCTCTCACTCGCCACCCAGATGGCCCCCTCGCCTCCTGCCACGGCTGTTGGCTGCGAGCCGCTGTCGAACGCTGCCGTGATGCTGCCGGATCCCGGATCGATGCGCCCCACACGGTTGGGTGGGATGTTGGGAAGCGTGTCGGGCCGTCTCACGAACCAGAGCACCCCCGCGGCCAGTGCCAGTAACGCGATGCCCCCGCCCACAAGACCGATGCGCCGCCTGAGCACCGGGGTGGGTTGGATGGCCGCCCGCCGTCGGGCTGCTTCTTCCGCGGCCAAAGGCGGGCTGGAATGCGTGCCATTCACTGCGGTGAGTGAGAACAGCCTCCAGTCGCCCTCAAGTCCTTTGAGGGTGTAGAAGCCACGGTCTTCGAACTGTAGGTTCGCTCCCGTGACCAGGTCCCTCACGGTGCTGGATACGAGGACCTCACCCGGACCGGCCACGGCCATGACCCGCGCGGCGATGTGCACGGCGATCCCCCGAGGCCGCCCATCGACGATCTCGGCCTCTCCCGTGTGGATGCCCGCCCGGATCTCGAGACCGAGCTCACGCACGGCGTCGGCGATGGCCAGGCCACACCGGATCGCCGACGCCGGCTCGCGGAAGGTGACGAAGAAGCTGTCTCCTGCCGTCTCCACTTCGCGCCCGCCGAAACGCTTCAGCCCTGCTCGGATCAGCCGATGGTGGCGGGTCAGCATCTCCTTCCAGACCCTGTCACCGAGCTCCCCGGCGAACTCCGTGGACCCGACGATGTCCGTGAACAGCACGGTTGCCAGGATCCGTGCGGGCTCCCGCTTGCTCATGGGGGAAGTCTCCCTCAAAACGAGAGCGCATTTCGAGGACGGTGGAATCCCGGTCGGGCTCGAGGGAACCGTAGTCAGCCTGGCGGTGTAGGGAGAGGTATCAGACCGAGAAGGAGGACCGTGATGAGCCCAACGTGGAAGGGACCGCTCCTCGTGGCCGGCGTTCTCCTGGCTTCCTGCACGTCCGGCGCCTCGAACGTCGAGACCCCGGGGCAACGGCCAGCACCCCGGGACCGAGCGGCAGACCTGCCGACCGGAGACACCGGAGCCATCAATCTCTCCTCACTCGAGGGCCGGATCGCCTTTGGCGTGGGCACGGACATCGTCAGCACCGAGGTCTACGCGGTGAATGCGAACGGGTCGGGACTCATCCGGCTGACCAGGAACGACGTGGCCGACTTCGACCCATCGTGGTCACCGGACGGCTCGCGCATCGTGTTCCGGTCGCAGCGCGACGGCAACGACGAGATCTACGTGATGCGAGAGAACGGCTCCGGCGCCAGGAACATCACCCATAACCCTGCCGTCGACTGGGGCCCGGAGTGGTCGGCGGACGGACAGTGGATCGCGTTCAACTCCGGTCGGGACTCGAACCGGGACCTCCACGGCTTCGTCGTCGATCCGCGGGGGAACCAGCTTCGAAGCCTCGGCGATCTCTTCGTCGAATATCCCTCGTGGTCTCCGGATGGCAAGCGGATCGCGTTCATGTCCCAGACATACGAGGCGGCCGGGGGGAACTACGAGATCTTCGTGATGAACGCGGACGGGTCGGACGTGACCCGGTTGACGAACTTCATCGGCGTCGACGGATGGCCAGCGTGGTCACCGGACGGGACCAGGATCGCCTTCACCTCAATCCGGGACGACTGCCGATACTCGAAGGCCAAGGACTGCGAGACCATCGACGACCTCGGCGAGTACCACACGCTGTACGTGATGAACTCAGACGGATCGGATCTCTCTCGGATCTCCAAGGTCTTCGGCCAGTTCCCGGTGTGGTCGCCAGATGGCGAGTACATTGCGTTCACCCCGGCACCCGATGGCATCTACGTTATGCGTCCGGATGGCTCGGACCTGACCCTCATCCCGACGGAGGGACTCCCGGCCGAGCCGGAGATGCCGGACTGGGTCGCCTGAAAAGACCCGGTTGACTCAGCCGGTCGCGATCCCCAGCGCATCGCGGAGGAACTCCAACTCGATGAGCAGGAGGTTCTCCGCGATCGCCTCTTCCTTGGCCATGTGCGTCGCGCCCGTGAGCGGCAGGAAGATGTGCGGGCGGCCCGCCTCCGTCAACGCGCGAGATAGCCGAAGAGAATTGGCCACGAACACGTTGTCGTCGGCCAGCCCGTGGATGATCAGCATCGGACGCTCGAGCTTTGCGGCGTCCTCGAGGAGCGAGTTGCTCCGGTATCCCTCCGGATTTTCGTCGGGATGGCCGAGGTAGCGCTCGGTGTAGTGAGTGTCGTACAGACGGTCGTCGGTGACGGGAGCACCCACCACCGCCGCGTGGAACACGTCCGGCCGGCGGAGCACCGCCGCAGCAGCCAGCTCACCCCCGAACGACCAGCCCCGGATGGCCACCCGGGAGAGATCTAGGAAGGGAAACCGCTCGCCGGCCGCATGCAGCGCATCCACCTGATCCTCGAGTGCGGGCGTCATGAGGTCACGGTAAACGGCGCGTTCCCAGGCGATCCCGCGAGCAGGCGTTCCCCGACCATCGGCCACCAACACAGCGAAGCCCTGATCCGCGAACCACTGCGACTCGAGGAACGCGTTTCGGGAACGGACCACGCGCCGGAATTGCGGCCCTCCGTAGGGATCGAGGAGGACCGGCACCGGCTCATCCGGTTCCCGCCCTCCGGGCAGGAGCAACGCCGCTCGAAGCTCTCGGGAACCGGCGGAGAACAGGATGGGATTCGGAGCGAGCATCGGCGCTTCGGCATGAGACTCCACCGTTGTGAGGGTGTTCGGTCCCCGATGCACGGTCGCAGTCGGAGCCGTTTTCAAGGTGGCCGCGGTTATGACCAGAACGTCTCCCTCTTCCGTCGCGTCGTGGACGCCGGGTGTGGTGGTCAGACGCTCGAGGCCGTCGCTCGGTGACCACCTCCACACGTGATCCTCCGTCGGCTCTTCGGTGGCCACAAAGACCACGTCACGGTCCGCGTGGAGGATCCGAAGAACCTGGAGGCCGGGCGGAGTCACCGCCTCCCCATCGACGGCCAGCCGTCGCGTGTCATCTGCGTCGACGGTGGACACCAGCTGGCCCTTTTCCGTCCATGTTGGAGAGCCCGGGACCAGCTCGACCCACGACTCGTCGCGATCCTCTCGGGCAACGGACGTCTGCCCTCCCTCGTCAACCGTCAACAGCTGTGTCCGACGTTGATCACGCGACTGGACCAGCAGTGTGAGTGGCGCGTGTTCGGTCCAAACGACTCGGGCCAGGTACTCGAACTGCTCTCGGTCCCATCGCACCTCGTAGCGTGACCCTTCGAGTCCGAGGACGTGGAGGGTAACGTCCGCGTTTCGGGTCCCGACAGCCGGAAAGCGAATGCTCCGCGGTGCCGAGTCGGGATCGACAGCATCGAAGATGTGCCAGGTGACAACGCGGCCCTCATCGACGCGAGCAGCCGCGATCTGCGCACCGTTCGGCGACCACCAGAACCCTTCACGACGATCCATCTCCTCGGCGGCCACGAACTCGGCGAGTCCCCACGACACATCGGGATCGTCCTCCGACACCTGCAAGGAATGGGCCCCGTCGACATCGATCACCTGAAGCGCGCGATCGGACACGTACGCCACGCGCTGACCGCTTGGATCGAGACGGGGGTCAAACACGGGCTCGTGGGCTGGAAGCTCGCGCGCGTCCCCACCCAGAAGATCGCAGAGGAAGAGCTTCCCGTTGACCGAGAACGCCGCCACCGTGACGTTCCGGTCGGTCGAGTAGGCCACGACTCCCCCCGCCCGTTCACGAGTCCGCTCTCGTCGAGCTTGCTCCTCGGAGGGAATGTCCTCTTCACCCGGCGGCTCGAAGACGAGCCGCTCTCGACCTTCGGGAAGATCGAGCACCCACAGGCAGCTCAAGGGATCGTCGCCGGCGCGAGAGCGGATGAACACGACCCTGGACCCGTCAGGGGAGACGGTGAAGTCCCTCGGATGCCCGAGCGTGAACCGCTGGGTCCTGGCGCTCTGCCTCGGAAACGAGTCTCCCGAACGTTGCATGTTCCCGCCTTCGGCCCTCCAGTAGGCTGCCCCAATGGACCAGCTCATTCAGATCCTGGGCGCGCTCCTCATTCTCGCAGCATTCGGCGGGGCCCAGCTCGGAAAGATGTCCACCAACTCCCGGGTCTATCTGGTGCTCAACCTCCTGGGGAGCGGAATCCTCACCGGCGTCGCCCTGGTCGAGTCCGATTGGGGCTTCCTGCTGCTGGAGGTGGTATGGGCGCTCGTGTCGCTGTGGGGCCTGCTCCGGGTCCTTCGACGGGATACCGCGTGATAGAACTGACGCCAGCCATGAAGAAGAACCCGGAGGTCACCGCGTTCTTCCGAACCCTGGAGCACCCCCTCAAGGACGCGATGGAGCAGGTTCGCACGATCATGCTGGGGGCAGATTCGAGAATCACCGAAGCCATCAAATGGAAGAGCCCGACCTTCATCTATGAAGGGAACATCGCGAGTATCGAGCCACGATCGAAGAAGCACGTCAGCGTTCTGTTCCACCAGGGTGCCGCCCTGCCCGGCAAACATCCCCTGCTCGAAGGAGGCGGCGAGACCGTCCGGTACATGCGCTTCGCGGATCTCGAGGACGTCAAGAAGCACCGATCCCACCTCGAGGCCACGGTGAAGGCCTGGTGCTTCCTCAAAGATCGTTCCGGATAGGGGTCAGCATTGCCCCTCCAGCTAGAGATTCAAGCCGAGCGGTTGAAGGCATGAATCAACGCAGATGGACCCGGATGTCGGTGGCGCCCGATATCGTTCACTCCTCCCCCAGGAAGGCGACCCTTGTCGCACACTGTGAGAGGACGGACAATGACTGTGGATGAACGTCGACATCAACTGCAGAGGAAGCTCGAAGAAGTTCTCGGACCACAGAACGCCCAGACCCTGATGGACGAATTGGGAACGGGCCGACTCACGATCGAGGACCTTCGGAGTGAACTCCGAACGCGTCTTACGCAGCTGGATACGAAGCTCCAATTGCTCGAGGAGCGAACCGATCGGAAGCTCTCAGAGCTGAAATCGGACATCCTCGAGAGGATCAACGATCAGACCAAGACGTTATTCCGAGCAGCGGTCGTTTCCAACGCGGCCACCGTTCTCGCCGTGGCCGGTCTGGCGTTCGGGGCAGCCCGTCTGGCCTAGCAACGATTTCAGGTAAGCCGCTCGACTAGGTAGATCTCCAGGCTATCGATGGTCAAGCGGTCCTGCTGCATCGTGTCGCGGTCACGAACCGTGACGGCGTTGTCGTCGAGACTGTCGAAATCCACCGTGACGCAGAACGGCGTTCCCACCTCGTCCTGGCGACGGTAGCGGCGACCGATCGAGCCGGCATCGTCGTAGTCGCACATCCACCGGTCCTTGAGAAGATCGAATACCTCTCGAGCCTTGGGGACCAGCCTCTCGTTGCGGCTGAGGGGTAGGACCGCCACCTTGATCGGAGCAAGATCCTTGTGCAGCTTCAGGACCACACGCTTCTCCGAGTCTCCCTTGGCCGTGGGGGCCGCCTCCACCGTGTACGCATCGCAGAGAAACGCAAGAGCGCCGCGGTCGACGCCGGCCGCGGGCTCGATCACGTACGGGTGGTAGTGCTCGTCCTTCTCCTGGTCGAAGTACCGCAGATCCTGGCCAGAGTGCTTCTCGTGCGCCTTGAGGTCGAAGTCCGTCCGGTTGGCGATCCCTTCGAGCTCGCCCCAATCGGTGAACGGGAACCGGTACTCGACGTCCACGGTCCGCTTCGAGTAGTGCGAGAGCTCGTCCTGCTCGTGCTCGCGGATCCGCAGGTTGTCCTCCTTGATCCCGAGATCCGTGTACCATTGCATCCGCTCCCCGATCCAGTACTCGTGCCACTCCTCGTCGGTTCCCGGCTCGCAGAAGAACTCCATCTCCATCTGCTCGAACTCGCGGGTGCGGTAGATGAAGTTGCCCGGGGTGATCTCGTTCCGAAACGACTTCCCGATCTGGGCGATCCCGAACGGGAGCTTCTTCCGCGTTGACGCCTGCACCGTCGGGAAGTCCACGAACATTCCCTGAGCGGTCTCCGGCCGGAGAAATACCTCGTGCGCTTGGTCCTCAACCGGCCCCATGTACGTCTTGAACATCAGGTTGAAGTTCCGGGGGTCGGTGAACTCGTCGTGCCCGCAGTTGGGGCACTTCGGCCGCTCGGCCATGTCCAGGGTTCGGGCCTCGGCTCCGCCCTCGTGGCCCGACTGCGGCGCATGGAACCCCGGCAGGTGGTCGGCTCGGAACCGCTGGTGACAGTTGAGGCACTCCACGAGGGGGTCGGTGAACGACTCGAGGTGGCCGCTGGCCTCCCACACCTGGGGAGACATCATGATCGAGGACTCCAGCCCGACGACGTTGTCGCGCCGCTGAACCATGTCCCGCCACCACGCGGCCCGGACGTTGCGCTTCAGCTCCACGCCCAGAGGGCCGTAGTCCCAGAACGAGCGGAGGCCTCCGTAGATCTCGCTGGACTGGAAAACGATCCCTCGGCGCTTGGCCAGAGAGACGATGGTGTCCATGAGGTCGGCCATGGACGAGAACCCCCTTTCCCGGCCGCCGGCTGCGGCCGCTGGCGTAGGCAGCATGCTACCAGCGATCCGTGTCACCACCACCGAATAAGGAGGATTCTGTAGCAAGATGAGCATCATGAAGCTGGCAATGGAGATCTTCTTCGACGAGGAAGCAAGGCAGTGGGGCTATGCGATCGCGGCCCTTTCCATCATCGGCACCGGTTGCAGAAGCAGGGAAGAGGCCCGGGAGTTGGGTTACCAGGCGATCAAAGGAGTCCTTGCGGGGGCCCCTCCACAGTCGTCACCGGGTGCCGAGGTCGTCCTGTTCGACGTCGAGGTCACGCCGGCCGCCGAAGCAAGCTAGAGATCGACTGGATTTCCGCCCCTCCTCAGGTTGAGATGCGCGGGCTCGGCGGTCGGGCCGCGTTCTCCAGGATATCGAGAGCCTCCGGCGGCAGCCCCTGAACCCGGATGGCCGCACGCATGTGGTGCAGGTATGCGTCGGTGGGACGCACGAAGCCCTTCTGGTGAGCGATCCGGTAGGTGAAGCACTCCACGGCTCCTTCGGTGGTCCCGACGACCAGCCGCTCTCGCCGGTAGTACGTGGGGTGTCCGATGTATGTGTCCAGCGCGACGATATCGTCGTCGGACACCTCCCACACGACCCCCCACACATGCGCGTCGCGATCGGGCTCGAGGTTGGCGGCTCCTCCCTCCCAGCGGTCCGAGTAGACGTTGAACTCCAGCCGGTATCCATCGAGTCGCCCCGGACCAACCGGAACGGCGCCACGCGCCGCCTCCGCCATGATTCGTGGATCCATGTTCGAGCCGTAGGCGAAGTACCTCATCGGTTACTCGATCACTCCGCCGAAGCGCCGGTCGCGCTTCTGATAGTCGCGAATCGCCTCGAACAGATGCTCCCGGTTGAAGTCCGGCCACAGCACGGGCGTGAACCACCACTCGGCATACGCGGCCTGCCAGAGGAGGAAGTTGGAGGTTCGCATCTCGCCCGACGTCCGGATGACCAGATCCGGATCCGGCATGGAGGGATGGTACATCCGTCGGGAGATGCTTGCCTCCCCGATGCGCTCGCCCCCGAGGCGCCCGGCATCATGGTCGGCGATGATCTGTCTGACCGCGTCGGCGACCTCCGTGCGACCACCGTAGTTGAGGGCAACAGCCAGCATCAATCGCTCGTTGTGTCGAGTTGCCTTCTCGGCTGCTTCCATCTCCCGCGCGACCGAACGCGGAAGCCGCCAGTCCCGACGGCCGATGAACACGATCCGAACACCCCACTCGTTCATCTGGTCGCGGCGGCGGCGAAGGATGATGCGATTGAAGTTCATCAAGAAGCGAACCTCGGGCTTCGGACGGCGCCAGTTCTCGGTGGAGAACGCATACACGGTGAGGTATCGGACGCCCACGTCCAGAGCCCCCTCGACCACGTCGAGCAATGCCCGCTCGCCCGCTTCGTGCCCCTCGGTCCGCCGCAGGCCGCGTTCCCGCGCCCAACGGCCGTTTCCGTCCATGACGATGGCCACGTGCCGAGGGATCCGAGACCGATCGAGGTCGGCAAGGAAGCTCATGGCCTGGGCACTCGGTTGGCGGAGGCAGCCAATGCCGGAAGGCTTCGGATCCTGCGCTCCAGGTAGTACTCGGCGAAACCGTACAGGAGGGCTCTCCCCGCGCGGCGCACCTTCGGAGGAGGCAGTGATTCACCGGCCTGTTCGAGCGGAACGGACACGAGAGCGGCCAGCCAGCCGAGCGCGTCCGGGTCCACCCGTTGCGCGTCTCGGTCGTGGCAGTTCTCGCAGACTGCTCCGCCCTGGGAATGGGAGAACCGCCGAACGTCCTGAGCGCCACAGACGGCGCATGCCGACAGGCTCGGGGCGAACCCAGAGAGCGAAAGGAGCCTGAGGAGGAACGCCTCGGCCACCGCCGCAGGTTCGGCGGGCTGCATGTCCAATGTCCGAAGCCCCCGGACGAGCAGCAGGAACAACGGCACGTTTCGCTCATGCTCCTCGGCAACCTTGTCCGCCGTCTCCAGCATCGTCTCGCCCGCGGAGAACAGATCGAACTCATCCCGAACCGTTCGGAAGGGATTGATGATCTCGGCTTGGGTCACGGTGTCCAGGTTCCGTCCTCTATAGAGCATCACGCTGACGTGCGTGAACGGTTCCAGCCGCGCTCCGAACTTGCTGCTGGTCCGGCGGATGCCCTTCGCCACCGCCCGGATCTTCCCGGAGCCTTGCGTGAGGATCGTGACGATCTTGTCGGCCTCAGCGAGCTTCACCGAGCCGAGGACGATCCCCTGATCCTTGTAGAGCGGCACGATCGAATGTTAGCAACCCCTACCGCTCAGCTCGGGGAGCCGGGTATGACGCGTGGCGGATGGCTACTCGAGCAGCCCTTCCCGCATGGCCATCCCCACGGCCCCCGCGCGGCTGTACACGCCGAGGCGTGAGAAGGTCCGCTCCACGTAGTTCTTCACCGTGAACACGGAAAGGCCGAGCTCCTCGGCGATCTCCGCCGTCGTCTGACCGTCCGCGATCAGACGCAGGACATCGCGCTGTCGAGGAGTGACCGAACGCAAAGACCTCGTCGTCGTTGGCATGCGCCGATGCTTTCCCAAAGCCGGGCCCGAGCCAATAGCCCGTCGGTGGCATTCTCGGTGGCTCCGCCCGGCTACGGTCCGGGTGGCCACCGTGTCCGAGGCCGAAAACCCTACAGCGGAATCAGTACCTCAATAGCGCCCGGTCGCCTTCGTGGACCGCTCCCTTCGGACCTCTCTGACGAGATGGTCCAGAAGCGAGGAGGCGCCGAGGCGGAAGAGGTCCGGGTGCATCCACTCGGGGCCGAGGGTGCTGCGCAGCATCAGCAGGTACCGGCGCGCCGTCTCCGCCTCCCTGACACCACCGGAGACCTTCATCCCAACTCTCCTGCCGAGCGGACCCTCCACGTCCCGGATCGCCTCCATGATGCAGAGAGCAGCAGGGAGCGTGGCACCTGGGGTGGTCTTCCCCGTCGAGGTCTTCACGAAATCGGCTCCGGCCGCCATGACCAGAAGGCTGGCCCGGCGGATCTCGTCGTAGGAACCGAGCGCTCCCGTCTCCAGGATGACCTTGAGGATGGCATCACCGCAGGCTTCCTTCGACGCCGCGATCTCCTCGAACGCCTCGCCGTAGTCGCCGGCCCGGAACATCGCGCGGTTGAGGGTGGTGTCCACCTCGTCGGCACCCATCTCGAGCACCTCGCGGATCTCTCGCAGCTTCTCCGCGGTTGGCGCGTCACCGCTCGGGAATCCGCCCGCAACACCCGCTACCTTGACTGGCGTCCCCGCCAAGGATCGAACGGCCATCGGCACGAACTCCGGATAGACGCAGACAGCAGCAAGGGAAGGAAGCGATGTGTCCGCCGGGTCGGGCCGAAGGGCCCGGGCGCAGAGTCCGGCGATCTTCTCGGACGTGTCGTCCTCATTGAGCGACGTGAGATCGGTGCACCGGATGGCCAGCTCCGTCAGAGAGAGGTCCCCCTCCGTCACGAAGGAGGCCGTTGCCATGCGGCCGGCACGCTCCTCAAGTTCCTCTGAGTCGACGGCACTCGACCCCTCGATCATGGCCACCGCCTCGGTGACACCGACGGCCTTCGCCATCTCAGCGCAGGACGAACCAGAGGACCACGGCGGTGATCCCCGCCACGGTTGCCGTTACCGCCAAGATCACCCGCAGGGGCGAGGCCGTGGCGGCCTTCGCCGCTTGCCCGGCCTTCTGCTTGGCCTTGTCCAGCATGTGCTCGGCCCAGGCGTACTCGGTGGCCAGGATGGCCAGGCCCGCGAAGATCGCCAGGATCCCAGGGCCGGGCGTGATCATCATCACCAGACCTGCAAGGAGCACCACGAAGCCGGCAATCGTCACCGCGATGCGCTTCCCGCTTCGACCGATGAACCGGACGACCGCCGACAAGGGGTTGAGATCCACGCCGCTCCTTTCAGGCTCCATGGTAGAGGACACCGGGCGACAGTTTAGGCAGCGGAATGGCTGGGCAATACAACCCCATTAATCCGAGAGTCGTGTTCGTTCTCGCCGTCCTTCTCGTAATGAGGACCGCGGCATGATCGGCCAGATCATCGTCGAGTAAGACCACCCGCAGAATCTGTCGCCTGGATCACGAACCAGGAGCGGGACCCCGGAACGCATCGGGAAGAAGGTCGGCAAGTAGCCGCTCCTCGCGCGCCCCTGTGTCGTCCTCTGAGACCACCAGCATCTCGGGACCGAACTCGTAGAGCACCTGACGGCACCCGCCGCAGGGCCACGTAAGGCCTTCGCCGGACCCTCGGACCGCCACCGCCACCAGCTTCCGGGCACCCTCGGATACGGCTCGCTGCACCGCGGTTCGTTCCGCGCAGGCCGAAAGCGGGTACGAAGCGTTTTCCACGTTCGCTCCGGCGAAGATCCGTCCGTCATCCGCGATGACCGCGGCCCCGACCGCAAACCGGCTGTAAGGCGCGTAGGCGCGGCCTCGGGCGTCCTGGGCAGCTTCGAGAAGCGCGTCGAGCTGTTCAGCAGTCGGTCTAGGCAGAGGGCTCCTCCGCCTCGCCGTTGATCCTCTCGACCAGCACCTTGGCGATGCGGCGGCCGTGCACCCGCTCCGCCGAGAAGCGGAGCCCGTCGTACTCCACCTGCTCGCCCTGCTCCGGGAGGCGCCCGAGCACGCCCATCATCAGCCCTCCAACCGTGTCCCATTCGCTGTTCGGCAGGTCCAGATCGAGGAGCTCGTTCAGCTCATCGACCGGGAGGCGAGCGTTGACTCGGAACCGGTTTTCTCCCGCAGGCTCGATGTTCGGTTCCTCTCGGTCGTACTCGTCGAAGATCTCACCGACGATCTCCTCCAGCAGGTCCTCCAGGGTGACCAGTCCGGCAACCGAGCCGAATTCGTCAACCACGATGGCCATGTGGAACTTCTCCTTCTGCATGTCCCGCAGCAGCTCGGAGACCTTCTTCGACTCCGGAACGAAGAACGGCTTCCTGACGATGTCTTCAAGCCTCCGATCGTGGCGGCCGGCATGGATCTGGCGCAGCACATCCTTCGCGTACACGACACCGGCGATATCGTCGAGGTTCTCCCGGTACACGGGGATGCGCGAGTAGCCGTGGAGGATGACCCGGTCGAGAACGTCGTTGAGCGACCTCGAAGCGTCGATGGCCACGATGTCCGGGCGGGGCACCATGACGTCCCGGACCACGGTGTCGCCGAACTCGAAGATGGAGTGGATCATCTCCTTCTCCCGCTCCTCGATCGCTTCCTCTTCCGACGCCACCTCGGCCATGGAGCGGATGTCCTCCTCGGACACGAATGGGCCCGTTTTCAAGCCCTTGCCGGGGAGAAGGATGTTTGCCAGTCCGATCAAGGCGCGCGTGGGATAGGCGAGCACCCGACCCAGGAACCACACCAACGGAGCCAGCGCCAGTGCGGCGCGGTCACTGTGAAGGATCCCGAACGTCTTGGACATGGCCTCGACGACGACGAAGTACAGCAGGGTGAAGCCGACGGAGATCAGCGTGATGCCCAGATTCCCGAACGACCTCTGCGCCAGAACCGCCACGAGGATCGCCGATCCGTTCTGCGCCAGCATCACGGCGAGGTAGATCGAGTTCAGATAGCGGGCGGGATCCGCTTCGATCTGTTCAAGGAGGGCCGCGTTGCGACGTCCTTCCTCTCGCAGGGCGATGGCTCGGACCCGGCTCATCCGACTGATGGAGGTCTCGGCAACGGCCAGGAGCGAGCCGAAGAGGACGAGAATCGCCACCACCGCCCACAGCCAGCTCACGCCCGCACTCCCGTGTACCGCTCTTGACGGGCCCACATCTTCATCCGGTCTTCCTCATCCTGGTGGTCGTAGCCGAGGAGGTGGAGGATCCCGTGCACGAGAAGGAGCCGGATCTCGGCTCCAGTGTCCGGGTTCTGCTCGGCGGCAACGCCCGGGCAGACGACGACATCCCCAAGAAGGCCATCTTCGTCCTGAGGAAACGAGAGGACGTCGGTGGGCCCGGGCTCTCCCATGTACCGTTCGTGGAGATCGGCCATCTCCTCGCGAGTCACCAGGGAAACCGAGAGTTCCGCGTCAGCAACACCTTCAGCGAGGAGGGTATCTGTTGCCAGGGTCTGAAGACCTTCGGAGTCTATGGCCAGTTCCTGTCGGTTCGATAGCAGGATGCGCGGACTCGGAGGATCGTCGCTCACGGTCGATCACTCGCCCGCTTGCGCGCGGCGGTCGCCGTACCGACGATAGGCCTCCACGATGTCCATCACGATCCGGTGTCGGACCACGTCTCGGGCGCCGAGATGGATGAACTCGATGCCCTCGATCCCCTGGAGGATCTCCTCCACCACCACAAGGCCCGAGGGCTGTCCGGGAGGAAGGTCGATCTGGGTCACATCACCGTTCACCACGGCCTTGGACCCGAACCCGAGCCGGGTGAGGAACATCTTCATCTGCTCGGGCGAAGTGTTCTGAGCTTCGTCGAGGATGATGAACGAGTCATTAAGAGTTCTTCCCCGCATGTATCCGAGTGGAGCGACTTCGATGGTTCCACGTTGCATGAGCCGCTGGAACGCGTCCGGGTCCATCATCTCGTACAGCGCGTCGTACAGCGGCTTCAGATACGGGTCGATCTTCTCGTACAGCGTCCCGGGCAGATATCCGAGCTTCTCCCCCGCCTCCACCGCTGGACGAGTAAGGATGATCCGGGTCACGCTTCGCTCCATCAGCGCCTTCACGGCCGTGGCCACCGCGAGGTAGGTCTTTCCAGTTCCGGCAGGCCCCGTCGCGAGCGTGAGCGTGGACCGGCGGATGGCGTCCGTGTACCGCTTCTGTCCCGCGGTCTTCGGGGCGATGGTCTTGCCACGAGAGGTGAGGAGCACGTCCCCCAGAACCTCGGAGGGGCGTTCGTCCCGCTTGATCAGATCGATGGTCTGGCCGACGGACGCCGGCGTGAGCACATCACCCCTTTCGAGGCTCGTGAGCAGCTCCTCGAACAGAAGCGCGACTCGTCCCGCGTCCTCCTCCTCGCCCGTGACGGTGATCTCGTTTCCTCGAACGAGGATCTGAGAATCGAACGCGGCTTCCACGATCTTGAGGAGTTCGTCGCGTTGCCCCAAGAGGGCAACCATGGGCCGGTTGCCTGGGACGAGGATCTTGACTTGCGTGGTGGCCTTCGCCAACTGGTTCCCCGGGGTCCTCCCCGATGCTCGGCTCGTTTGAAAAAGGGCCGCCTTCGCGACCCATCACCCGAATTATACCCCGCTCGTCCGATCCTCCCCCCTGAACCGCGCTATCCCGGTGGCCACGCCATCGGGCGACCTCCCAGCAGGTGAAAGTGCAGGTGGTGCACGCTCTGCCCGGCATGTGGACCAACGTTGGTGACCACCCTCCAACCGGTGCGGTCGATGCCTTCCGCCTTGGCCAGGTGCTCCGCCACCTGGAAGATCTCCGCCAGCAGATCGGCGTGACGGTCTCGGAGGGCCCTGGCCGACTCGATGTGCTCCTTCGGAATGATGAGGACGTGCGAGGGAGCCCCGGGGTTGATGTCTCGGAACGCGACGACGCCGTCGGATTCGTGGAGCAAGTCGGCCTCCAACTCCTTGGCTGCGATCCGGCAGAAGAGGCAGTCCTCCACGGGGCGAATTATCGGTCCAAGCGACCATAGGCCGCCAGC
>DASSDP010000035.1:0-15888 GCA_035697085.1 Actinomycetota bacterium | reverse complement strand
CGGGTACAACGGAAGGATGGAGACGGGGGCAGCCTTTTCGGAGGTTGTGGCAACCATCGAGCGGGGCAAGGCGGCCCTGGTGTCGGCGGTTCCGACCGCGAGGAGCGAGGGGACTCCGCTCGCCGAGGCCCTGTATGCGTTCGAGGCCACCCTTCGTCAGGCCCGGGCGGGAATGGAGGCATGGAGGACAGCCGAAACCGAGACGATCTGGCAGGCGTCCTCCTCGGCGCTTCGCGAGGCCGCTGAACGGGCCGAACGCCTCCGGCTCGAGGCACCGGAGCTCGATCATGAGGGCCTGGTGATGACGCTCGGTGATCTCATGGCGCCCCTGGACGTCTTCGCCGACGCCGCACGGCGCTTCCGGTAGAAGCCTTGCCCGATGCGACCGGGATTTGTCGGGTAGCCTGTCGGATCGACGGCAGAGCGAAGGAGGCATCCCGGAATGTCCACGATCAACCTCGTCACTGAGATCCCCGGCCCGAAGTCCCGCGCCATCGTCGAACGAAAGAAGCGAGTGGTCGCCGACGCGATCGACCTCCACGTCCCGGTGGTCATCGATCGGGGCCAGGGAGCCGCCTTCACCGACCTCGACGGGAACACCTTTCTGGACTTCTCCGGAGGGCTCGGATGCCTCATCGTCGGCTACTCCCACCCCAAGGTGGTGGAGGCAGTCAAGCGACAGGCTGAGCGGTTCTCCCATACCGATTTCTCGGTGATTCCATACGAGCCCTGGGTGGAGCTCTCTGAGCGGTTGGTCGCCATGGTGGGTGGGGACAGGAAGGTCTTTCTGGCGAACTCGGGGGCCGAGGCCGTCGAGAACGCCGTGAAGATCGCCCGATCCGCTACCGGACGCCCCGCCGTGATCACGTTCGAGGGTGGGTTCCACGGCCGAACCCTGCTGGCGATGAGCCTCACCAGCCGCCACTCTCCCTATAAGAAGAACTTCGGCCCATTTGCGCCGGAGATCTACCGAGTGCCGTTCCCGTACCCGTACCGCAGCCCCGATTCCGAGAACGCTGGACGGCGGGCCCTGGATGACCTGGAGCGGGCCTTCGTCACCGTCGTCGATCCCACGACGGTCGCGGCCGCGATCGTCGAGCCGGTTCAGGGCGAGGGCGGGTTCGTCGTTCCTCCGCCGGACTTCCTCGCGGGGCTCCAGGAGCTCTGTCGCCGGCACGGCATCGTCCTCATCGCCGACGAGATCCAGACGGGCTTCGGCAGGACCGGGCGGTTCCTCGCCTCGGAGCATTCTGGGATCGAGCCCGACATCGTGACGCTCGCCAAATCGCTCGCTGCCGGGTACCCGCTGTCCGCCGTGGTCGGTCGGACCGAGCTGATGGACGCGCCGGGGCCATCGGCGATCGGCGGGACCTACGTTGGGAACCCCGTGGCCTGCGCCGCGGCCATCGCCGTGCTGGACGTGGTGGAGGAGGAGGCACTCGTCGAGCGGGCCAGCCATCTCGGCAAGGCGATCGAGGATCGCTGGGAGGAGGTCTCGGCCGACACACCCGAGATCGGCGAGATTCGAGGGCTTGGCGCCATGGTCGGGGTGGAGTTCGTGAAGGACCCGGAGACGAAGGAGCCCAACCCCGAGCTGGTGGGGAAGATCATCCAGAACGCCGTGAAGAAAGGCGTGGTCTCGGTCAACTGCGGAATCTACAGGAACGTCCTTCGGCACCTCATCCCGCTGGTCATCACCGACGACGAGCTCGAGGAGGGCCTGGACGTGCTTGCCGACGCCGTGGTCGAGTCCCGGAAGTAGGCGGCTACCCGCAGGGACCGGGAGAGCTTGTCGGCGTCGGCGTCGGAGCCGCCCCCGGCGAGGGCACCGGAGGCGGGGGCGGTGGAGTGGCGCAGACGGCGAGCTTGAAGGCCGCGGGCCTGGCAAACGGGTCGGTCGCTCCTCCCCCGGCGGAGATGGTCACGTCGTAGACTCCGTCGGCCACGGGATTCCCGGCTTGATCACGCCCGTCCCAGATTGCGTCGATCGCGGTTCCGTGGGCGGAGAACGCCTGCACGACCTGCCCGGCGACGTCGCTGATGCTCACCTGCCACCGGAGCGGCTCAGAGACCGTCCCTCGGTACTGCACTGGGGAGAGTCCGTGGACGAGACCAGTGGCCGACTGGCTCACGTCGTAGATCTTCGGAAGACCCATCAGGCCAGCGTCGCGCCGGATCTTCCCCATCAGTCCCCACAGATGGCCAGGGCAGGCCGTATAGCCGGTTCGCAGGTGCGCCACGACCGTGCGGAGCATCACGGTCTCTCCCTTCTTGTACTTCTGGCTGGGGCCGCCGGCGGAGGTCATCGTGGTCCATGCAGTGGGGGCCACGTGGGCCACGTCCATCCGCCATGACACGAGCCGCTTGATGGCCCGCACGACCACCGAGGGTGGATCGGCCGCGATGAAGTTCCCGATCGCGGCAATGCCGGCGCTCCCCGTGTTGAAGCCCATGGCATGAGCGCCGATGATCGGCTGGTCGATACCCCCGTAGCGGCCTTCGTAGATCCTCCCGAAGCGATCGACCAAGAACTGATAGGCGATGTCGCACCACTCCCGGACCTTGGTGTGATACGCGTAGATCCCTCTGACGACGTCGTCCGCTCGGTCCAATCCATAGTCGTTGCCGGTAGCGGTGTGGTGGATGTACGTCATCTTCAGCGCGTCCGCATAGAAGGGTCCGCAGTTCCGGAGCTTCTCGTTCGCTCCCCACTCCGCGCGTGCGATGATCCCAGGCTGCTCGGTCACGGCATGGGCTGCTGTGGGCGCCCAGACGCGGGCGATGGAGCCCCATGCCCCGATCAATCGGTCGCCCAGCGACTGGAGAGCCGACGGCTCCGACGCCGTCCCCGAGGAATTGACGAACACCGCCTTGAGCCCGCGGAGAGACTCCCTGGCGGGGATGCGAAGTCGGAAGGAGGCGCACCGCTGTTCGCCCGTCCACACGAGGGGAGTTCCCTGGATCCCCGTGTCCTCGTACGAGCCCGCGTCCGGTGCGTCGTGAGGGTCGGCCGCGACTCGGGTCTGGCCCCGGAGTGCTGAAGTCCCCCAGGAGAGATCCGTCGTGACCTCTCGGTCGCCTGTCTGCTTCCAGACGAGAGCAACCATCGTGAAGCGGAACGAGGCGCAAACGCGGGTGGAACGCGTCCAGGCACGTTTCAGGGGGAGGGCGGCGCCACCACCGGTCCTTTCGGCGGCCGGCGAGAGGGCAGCCGGGCCCAGGGTACGGACGTCGATGACGGTCGTTGGGGCGGCCTGCCCGGGGACAGGCGGAAAGATCGAAAGAACGGCCCCGATCAGAACGGCCGCGACAGCAATGCGCCGCCAGAGGCGGGAGGCAGGGGAAGGCATGAGTCCTCCCATTGTCGCGCGCCGAACGGGCACCGTCTACCATGGCAGCCCACGGATTCTGAGGAGGATTCGTCTATGTCCGAACGCCTGGCCAGGCCCCGGCGCTCGTGCCTCTCGGTACCCGGATCCAGCCCGAAGATGCTGGCCAAGGGGCCAAGCTTGCCCGCCGACGAGGTGTTCATGGACCTCGAAGACTCGGTCGCTCCTATGGCGAAGGAGGAGGCCCGGGGCAACGTCATCCAGGCTCTCAAGGAAGGCGACTGGTCGGGGAAGACCGTCGTTGTCCGGGTGAACGGCGTCTACACGAGGTGGTGCCATCGGGATGTCGCCGAGATCGTGGAGAACGCGGGGCAGTTTGTCGACTGCATCATGATCCCGAAGGTCGAATACGCCTCCGACGTCACGTTCGTGGACGACCTTCTTCGGATGATCGAGGACACGAACGGTCTTGATCGTCGCATCGGGCTCGAGGTGCAGATCGAGACGGCCACGGGCATCACCAACATCGATGACATCGCCGTCGCCAGCGAGCGGACGGAGACGCTGATCTTCGGACCTGCGGACATGAGCGCCTCGCTCGGGCTTCCCACCGTGACCGCGGGTCTTCCCATGCCCGGGTACCCCGGCGATCACTGGCACTTCATCCTGTCTCGGATCCTCGTCGCCGCCAGAAACGCGGGGCTTCAGGCCATCGACGGGCCCTATCTCTTGATCAAGGACCTCGACGGCTTCAGGGAGATGGCCGTCCGTGCTCGGGCGCTCGGCTACGACGGAAAGTGGGCGCTGCATCCCGGCCAGATCGACGTGCTGAACGATGTGTTCACGCCGTCTCAGGAGGAGTTCGACAAGGCCGCTGCCCTGCTCGAGGCCTACGCCCACGCCACGGAGGTCGAAGGCCGCGGGGCCGTCATGTTCGGCAGCGAGATGATCGATGAGGCCAGTCGGAAGATGGCGGAGCAGCTCGCCGCCCGCGGGCGTGCCGCCGGTCTTTCCCAACAGAAGACGTGGGCCGAGTTTCAGAAAGAGTTCGATCAGGAGGCGACATGAGCATCATCGAGCTGACCGATGACCAGGAAGCGGTGGTGAAGGCCGTCCGGGAGTTCGTCGAGCAGGAAGTCATGCCCATCGCAGACGCCATGGAGCATCGCGACGAGTTCCCCGAGAAGATCGTCGAGCAGATGAAGGAGATGGGTCTGTTCGGTCTCACGGTTCCGGAGGAATTCGGCGGTGCGGGGATGGACGTCATGACCTACGCGCTCATCGTGGCCGAGCTCTCGCGCGGATGGATGAGCCTCTCGGGGATCCTCAACACGCACTTCATGGGGATCTACCTGCTCAACAAGCACGGCACCGACGAGCAGAAGCAACGATGGCTCCCGAAGATGGCCACGGGCGAGCTCCGCGCGGCGCTCTCGATGTCGGAGCCGGGGGCCGGCTCGGACGTGCAGGCCATCAAATGCCGGGCCGAGCGCGACGGCGACGACTACGTCGTGAACGGCACCAAGATGTGGGTGACCAACGGCCTCCGCGCCGGCCTGGTGGTGCTGCTGTGCAAGACGGATCCGGAAGCGGACCCACCCCACAAGGGGATGGCCCTTCTGTACGTGGAGAAGGAGCCCGGGGCGGAGAAGTTCGAGGGCATCACCGTTCCGCCGAACATCGCGAAGATGGGCTACAAGGGCGTGGAGACCACCGAGCTCGTTTTCGAGAACCACCGGGTACCCGCGGCCAATCTCCTCGGCGGTGAGGAGGGCAAGGGGTTCCAGCAGGTGATGGACGGCATCGAGGTGGGCAGGGTGAACGTGGCCGGCCGCGCGGTGGGATTGGCCACCCGGGCGTTCGAGGAGGCCATCAAGTACGCGCAGGTTCGCCACACCTTCGGGAAGCCCATCGCCATGCACCAGGGGATACAGTTCAAGCTCGCGGACATGGGAACGAAGCTGGAGGCCGCCCGGCTGATGATGCTCCACGCCGCCAAGAAGAAGTCGGCGGGGGAGCGCTCAGACCTCGAGGCAGGGATGGCCAAGCTGTTCTGCTCAGAGGTGTGCCACGAGATCGTCACCGAAGCCCTCCGGGTCCACGGCGGCTACGGCTATTCGGCCGAGTACACGGTCGAGCGGCTGTATCGGGAGGCGCCGTTCCTGCTGATCGGCGAGGGCACCAGCGAGATCCAGCGGATCATCATCGCCCGCCAGCTGCTTGAGAGGAACAAGATTCAGCAGTAACGCGAACTAGGCAGGCGTCCAGTTGGCTCGGTACCAGTCCACAGTACGGGTGATGCCTTCCTCGAGGTCGATCTGCGGGTCGAAGCCGAGGATCCGGCGAGCCTTGGAGATGTCGGCCCAGCTCTTGTAGATCTCCCCGGCTCGCTTGGGCTCGAACAGGATCTCGCTCTCGGCCCCGGTGACCTTCCGCACCAACTCGGCGAGGTCGAGGATCGAGGTCTCGGCGCCCATGGCGACCTGGAACACTTCGCCGCCGATGCCCTCGGCGGTTGCTGCCCTGTGGATGCAGTCGCACAGGTCCTCGACGTAGATGAAGTCTCGCGTCTGCATTCCGTCTCCGTAGACGACCATCGGCTCAGTTGACAGACATCTGCGAATGAAGTTGGGAACCGCATTCCCCTTCTTCCGAAGCGAGAACGGTCCGTAGACGTTGGAGAACCTGAGGGCCGCGGTGTGCATCCCGTGCGACGCGGCGAAGGCTTGGCAGTAGGCCTCGCCGGCGAGCTTCCCCGCTCCGTACGGAGAGAGCGGCCTCGGGAGGACCTCCTCGTTCACCGGAGGTGGCGCCTCGCCGAGCGTTGCCCCGCTCGAGGCGAACACCACTCGGTCGATGCCCCTTCGTCGGCACGCGTCGAGGAGGCGGAACGTCGGCACCGCGTTTCCTTCGAAGTCCCATGCAGGGTCCTCCACCGATGGGACCACGCCCGTGGTGCTGGCGAGGTGAATCACGGCATCGATCCCCTCCAACGCCGGCTCGAGGGCCTTGGGATCGGCGACGTTCCCCTCGACGACCTCGGCGAGATCCTCGGGCACGTGAGCTGGATCACCGGTCTGCAGGTTGTCGATGACCCGCACGCGCCACGGGGTGCGCTCTCGAAGGAACCGCACGAGGTTCGCGCCGATGAAACCGCACCCACCGGTGACGAGGACGTGTTCGATCTCAGTCATGGTTCGCGTGACTCCTGGGAGGTAGAGGAAGCGGCCTAGGATATCATCGCGTTCGGCGAACTCCGGGGGGTGCGGTGACCGGTCCGATGAATGTCCTTCGCGTTGTCGGCTTCCTTGTAGCGGCGCTCATTCTGCTGCTCGTCATCAGGCGCCGGCGTCGCGGGACGCTGCGCTTGGCCGACACGATCATCATGACGGTCCTGGCGCTCGCGCTGGGCACCGTCTCCATCGCACCGAGCGTGGTGGACCCGGTTCTACGCGTGCTCGGATTTCCTCCCGGCAACGCCCGGCGGGTCATCGGTCTTTTGGTTCTCTCCAACATCCTCACCTACATCCTGCTGCTCCGGGCCTTCGCCAAGACCGATCGGTTGGAGCAGACACTCGGGGAGTACGCGGACCGCGTGGCCGCTCGCCACTTCGAGGGGGAGTACGGCTCGCAGCCGCGAGGTGGCACCGACAGCCGGAAGCTGGCCGTGGTGGTTCCCGCACTCAACGAGGAGAGCAGTCTGCCGGCCGTGCTCAAGGACGTGGCGGATGAAGTCGAGGGCCTGAAGACCGAAGTCATCGTCGTATCGGACGGCTCCACGGACTCCACGGAGAAGGTCGCCGAGGAGTTCGGAGCCCTGGTCGTTCGCCGGGACCTCCGTCGCGGACAGGGGGCGGCAGTGCGGCTCGGGTATCGGATGGCGCTCGTCCGGGGAGCCGACATCGTGGCCACGGTCGACGCCGATGGGCAGTACGACCCCCTCGAGCTCCCCCAGCTCGTGCGGCCGATCCTGGACGGCGAGGCGGACGTCGCCCACGGTTCGAGGTCGTTAGGCGAGTACGAGCGTCCGCTCTTTGGACGCTCCCAGGGGATCAAGGTCTTTGCCTGGCTCACGTCGCGCATGACGAGAAGCCCGATCACCGATCCCGCCAGCGGCTTCCGCGCCTTCACCGCCGACGCCCTCCGTGTGCTCGAGTTCAGGGAGAACCAGTTCCATGCCAGCGAGGTCACCATGGCGGCGGCCAAGGCAGGGCTCCGGGTCAGGGAAGTGCCGTGCACCTTCCGCGAACGGTTCGCAGGCACGACCAAGAAACCGGGGCTCATGAAGTACGGCTGGGGCTACGCTCGGAGCCTCATCCGAACCTGGCTCGGGTAGCCGGCTCGCGGGGCGGCGCCGGACCTGCCCGATACGGCGACCCGTCGGGCCGGAACCATTGGGCGATGCCGTTCTCTTCCCTTGTGACGGACCACCCGAACTCGTGCACCAGCTTGTGATGAAACGTGCACACCAAAAGGAGATTGTCGAGGTCGGTCGAGCCCCCATCCTCCCACCACCGGACGTGATGGGCCTGGGTGAATCGGCTTGATCCGCATCCGGGGAACCGGCATTCAAGATCGCGATACTTCAGCTGGCGCATCATCCAAGCGGAGGGCTCTCGGGACATCCTCCCGAGCCCCACCGGCTGGGCTGCGTCGCCTTCGATCACGGTCTGGACCCGAGCGTCACATAGGAGCCGTCTCGCCGTCTCCGGGTGGATCACCGGGCCTCCTTCGAGCTCACATCCGCCCTCACCGGATGCCACTCCGTCGAGCTGGGCATGAACCACCACGGTGGCCCGGTCAGGATCGGCATCGGACGCGATCCGGGAGGAGCAGAGGGCAACGAGAGCATCCGCCCTCCTGGCGTCGACATGGGCACCACCCTCTTCTCCGGGCATCGCCGGGAGGGTCTCTGCCAGACGCTCCAGGGCTCTCGCCACGACGGCACCGTCCGCCGCGGGTAGCTCGGCCTGAAGCCCGAATCGTCTGTTCTCCTCGAAGTACCACCACGCAAGCGAGCGGGCTCTCTCCGCGTCCCTCGTCTCATCGATCGATGGGCGAACGGCAAGATCTCCTTTCCGCCGGATAGCCCAGCAGGAGACCCGCTTTCCCCACCGGATGAGATCTCCCTCGGTCTCCGTGGTAGCGAACCTGGTGAGCTCGACGACCTTATCGATGCCGAGCTCTCCGGATGAGAATGCCTCAGAAGTGCGAGGGAGTCTTTCCAGCGCATGTGCGGCTGCGATCCACCGACGAGCCTTCCAGTTGGAGATGCCGCAGCGCATCTGGAGCCAGTGGGCCAGGTCTCGCGCCCCGGAATCGTGCCACGCCCTCTGTCGATCCGCTTCGGCAATCAACACGAGCAGTCCCTGCTGGGCGGAACAAGCGCGCCGATGCAGCGCATCGATTCCTTGTACCACTGCCTGGCGCCTGCGCTCGGTTGTTGCGTTCACCCGGACCTCTTCAGGTCACGGGGGGAGGATAGGGCCAGTATATCGAACACACGTTCGATTGTCAAGCCTTCGAGGTGAAGCAGCGCCTAGATCTGGTGGGTCGGCTCCACGTCCTCGATGAGTCCCTCTTTCCACGAGTGGCGCGGATACAGAAGCCGCCGATTCACGCGTTCGGCCTGCTGCCGCACGGTCTCCAAGAGCCCGTCGATCAGCGTCTCCGACAGGTAGTGCGGCTTCAGCCCCAGGTCCATGAGCTTGGTGTGCTTGGCGTTGTAGTAGTGCTCCTCCATCTCGAAGCGCGGGTTGGCGATGTTCTCGATGATCGGGTGCCACCCGAGCTTTCGGCCGCCCTCGGCCACCTTCTCGGCGAGCTCCTGAACCGTGAACTGCTCCGTGAACTGGTTGAACACGCGGAACTCCCCGAAGTCGGCTGGGTTCATCGCGGCCAACTCCACGCACTGGAGGGTGTCGCGGATGTCCAGGAAGCCACGGGTCTGACCGCCCTTCCCGTACACGGTGATGGGGTGATCGATGGCTGCCTCCGCGCAGAAACGGTTCAGCGCCGTGCCCCAGACGTCGTCGTAGTCGAACCGTGTGGCGAGACCCGGGTGGAGGGCCGTCTCGTCGGTGTGGACCCCATAGACCACGCCCTGGTTGAGGTCGGTGGCACGGAGGCCCCACGCTCGGCACACGAACTCGATGTTGTGGGAGTCGTGCACCTTGGACAGGTGATAGAAGCTCGGAGGCTTCTTCGGAAACGTCAAAGTGTCCGACCGTCCGTTGTGTGTGATCTCGATGTACCCCTCTTCGATATCGATGTTGGGGGTGCCGTACTCGCCCATCGTGCCGAGCTTGACCAGATGGGCTTCGGGAGTGAGGTCCTTCATGGCGAACAGGATGTTGAGTGTGCCGACCACGTTGTTCACCTGGGTGATCACGGCATGGCGGCGAGACAACATGGAGAAGGGTGCGGCACGATGCTCGGCGTAATGCACGATGGACTCGGGCTCGAACTCCTTCCACACGTGTTCGACGAAGTCCCAGTTGGTGATGTCGCCGACGTACGGCTTGATGGGTTTCTTCTCCAGGCTGGACCAGAGATTGACCCGGTCCTGGAGCGGAAGGATCGGGATCAGAGAATCGGCCCCGACCTCATGGTCGAACAATCGCCGGTGGAAACTGTCGACGACGGCTATGTCGTGCCCCCGCTCGGCCAGGTACATGGCAGTCGGCCACCCCAGGTAGCCGTCGCCACCCAGCACGAGAATCTTCATGCTTCGGTCACCCCCCAATTCGCAAAGGATACCCACCCGGAATCGGGTGGGTTGTGCCAAGGATAATATCTGACCGAGCCCTTCACCAACGGGAGAACGGAAAAATGGGCCAGGCAAGGGCGTTCGGACGCTTCTACGAAGACTTCGAGGTCGGGGACGTCTATAAGCACTGGCCAGGGAAAACGATCACCGAAGCCGACGACCACCTCTTCTGCCTCATCACCATGAACCACCACCCCCTGCACATCGACGCCCACTACGCGGAGACCCAGACCCAGTTCAAGCGCAACGTCGTGGTGGGGAACCTGGTCTACTCGGTGGCCCTGGGCATGAGCGTTCCCGACGTTTCGGGCAAGGCCATCGCCAACCTGGAGGTCGAGTCGCTTCGGCATACCGCCCCGGTATTCCACGGGGACACTCTCTACGCCGAGACGAAGGTCCTGGAGAAGACGGAGTCGAAGTCGAAGGCCGATCGAGGCGTGGTCACCGTGGAGACCCGGGGCTACAACCAGGACGGCGTCGAGGTCCTGTACTTCCGGCGGAAGGTCATGGTTCCCAAGCGCGAGGCCGGCATCGAGGAGCAGCCGGGGCGGCCCGAGCCCCAGGACTGAATCGAGGCCGAGCGGGGCTCAGGCGAGGCCGTCAAGCAACTCCCTGGCTCGTTCGCGCTCGCGCAGGGAACCCAGCTTGTCGAAGAGATCGAGGGCGCTCCTGAGGCGCACCGTTGCGCTTTCACGCTGTCCTGTCGTGGCCTCTGCCTCCGCCAGCCACAGGTCCACGCGCGCGGCCTCCCATTTCGCATCCAAGCCGGCGAGGCCATCTCGAGACCGGGTAAGAAGGTCCACAGCTTTCGAGGCGTCGCCGGCGGCCAGCGCAGCCTGCCCCTCGAGTCGATCGGCGAAGAAGGGAAGCGCCAGGAGCTCGCCTTCCTCCGCGTGGGCGCGCATCTCTTGGATCAATTCCCCGGCCCGGTCCCATGATTCAGACTCTGCAAGGATGCGCGATCGAACCTGGAGCGCTTCGTAGAGGTCGCCCCGGAAGATCTTTCCCAAGTACGGATGGTCGAGAAGTGCGAGAGCCTCATCATACGCACCTCGCCGGGTCAGGACCTCGGCCTCGAGCAGGTTGAGCCAGGGGGGCGGTCGGTCCTGTCGGTTCTGGGCGGAAGACCGCATCTCGAGGAGGATCCGGTCGGCGGCGCCGGGGTTCCCTCGCGCCTCGTGCACGAATGCAGAGGCCCCGAAGATCGGGAATGAAAACGCCGGTGGTGTCGTCCGACGGTCTCCAAGGAGAGCCAGTGCGTCCTCGACCCCCTCGTGCACACCGTCCCACTCTCCCAGCCTCCACCGCGCGATTCCCTTCCAAGAGACACAGGCAAGACCCGGGCCGGGGGCGTCCATCGTCGTTCGCTTGAGCCCCTGCTCCGCCAGCCGCACCACTTCGCTGTACCGGCCGAGAGCGAAGGCAACCCAGGCAGCCATGTTGTAGATGTCCCCGAGCTCCCACGGGTCCTCGAGAACCGTCGTGGCGAGATGGATCCGTCGGCGAAGAAGACGTTCGATCTGACCGTAGAGACCCCGGGTTATGAGCCCGGACCCCGCGCCGTCGAGGGCAGCTGACACCAAGTCCGGGCGATCGAGGCGTTCGGCGATCTCAGCAGCAGCTTCTCCTGCGGCTCGTGCCTCCTCGAAGTCTGCCGCCTCGTGCATTCGCTCCGGAAAAGCGAATGGCAGGAATGCCTTGGCCGTCAGGAGAAGCGCCAGCTCCTCGCTGTCGGCGTCGCTGGCGTGCTGGAGTCCAATCTCAAGGTATCGGAGGACGACATCCGCGTCGGCGACAACGGTCATCGACCCCGGCCATCGTGTGGGAGCCTCGACTGCCCGTGCGCAGAGACGAGCCACCGCAGAACGGTCTTCTGGAGTTCCCGCCAGGAGCGTGTCGGCGGCGTCCCGAAATGCCTTCCAGGCCAGATCCCCCTGGTAGCTATTTTGATAGGCGTGCCCCAGCGCCTCCTGGGCCTGAGCCCGTTCCTCTGGGACGGAGGCGAGCGAGAGTGCACGATCGGCGAGTCGCTCGGCCTTCTCCACCGCCAGATTGCTCCGAGCACCTATCGAGGCACGCACGAGATACTCGAAGGCGTTTCGTCGAAATGCCTCGGCATCTTCGCCCGTGTCCCGCGTCCCAAGGAACGCCTCCCCATAGTGGTGCGCGAGGAGTTCGGCGAATTCACCCGTGCGTCCCCCGACCGTCCGCTCGATCCACGCCGCGACTTCCGCGTGCGCGTTGGCTCGCTCTCGCCTCGGCAAACTGTCGTACGCCACATCCCGCGTGAGGACGTGCTTGAAGATGAACTCGCGCTCACCAGCCATTGTGGATCCGAGCCGGCCCGCGACCAACTCCCGCCGTTCCAGTTGGTCGAGGATTTCATCGAGGCGTTCTCCCTCACCGTTCAGCAGCTCCCCGACTGGTCCAGCCCAGAAGACCCGTCCGACCACGGCCGCGGATTGCAGGGTCCGCTTCTCTTCGGCGCCGAGCAGATCGATCCTCGCGGCAAGGACGCCCTGGACCGTGTCGGGGATCTGGATATCGGCGATCTCGGACGTCGCCCGCCATCGCTCCCCTTCACGAATGATCCGGCCCTCGTCGATCAGCCGCCGGAGGATCTCCTCCAGGAAGAACGGGTTCCCTTCAGCGCGGGTCAGGATGCGTTCGTGGACGGTGTGTGGGAGGTCCTCGATCGAGAGCAGGAAGCCAACCAGCCGATCGGCATCCTCTCGCGACAACGGCTCCAGGAAGATCGAGGTGTAGTTTCGGCGGCCGCCGCCCCAGTCGGTACGCCGCTGAACGAGGTCGGGTCGAGCCGGGCACAGGAAGAGGGCGGCCCCTGATAGTCGATCGGCCAGCTCCTCCAGAAGGTCGAGCATGGCGGGGTCGGCCCAGTGGATGTCCTCGATGACCACCACGGCGGGCGACTCGGTCGCGATCGCCGAGAAGAAAGCCCGCCAGGCGTTGTGGGTTTCCAACCGGACCTGCCGCGGAGCGAGATGCCCGAACGGATGCTCCGGATCCTCCAACCCCAAGGTGAAGGCAAGCGCAGCCGCGGTGCGGTTCGGCTCAGGAGCGATCTCCGCAGTGACGAGCCGATCGACGGCGGCCCGAATCTTGGATAGGGCGCCATCCGCGGGATCGCTGTCCAACACGCCGGCGTGCGACTTCAGGATCTCGGCCAGTGGCCAATACGTCAGTCCCTCACCGTAGGGGAGGCACCGCCCGGCCAGAACGATTGGCCCCGGCTTCTGTCGTTCGACCCAGTCGAGGAATTCGCGGGTTAGCCGACTTTTTCCAACCCCCGGGTCGCCGTAGATCGTGGCCAGGTTCGGCCTCTTCTCCGCCTTGACTCTCTGGAAAACTGTTCGGAGGAGCGCCATCTCCTCCTCGCGTCCAACCATCGGTGCGCGGATCCCGGGCACCCCGCGCGTTGCGGCTTCCGGGCTCTCCGTCACCCCAAGCAGCTCCATCGCTCGCAAGGGTTCCGACTTCCCCTTCACCTCCAGAGTCCCGAGATCCCGAAAGCGGAAGCCACGAGCAGCTCGGGCGGTCCGCTCGGCCACCAGAACCTGCCCGGGCTCCGCTACCTGCTCCAAACGGGCCGCGGCATTGACGGCATCCCCGGTCACCATGGCCTCGCCCGGCCGGGGCTCCGTGACTGCGAGGACCTCGCCCGTATTCACCCCGATCCGCATAGACAGCGAGACATCGTGCTCACGAAGGAGGTCTCGATTGAGCGACTCCAGCCGAGCATCCATCCGAAGGGCGGCGCGAAGGGCCCGATTGGGGTCGTCGTCGTGCGCCGAGGGAACCCCGAACGCCGCCATCACCGCATCGCCGATGAACTTCTCGACGGTTCCCCCCTCCGCCTCGATCTCGGCCCGCATGGCCTCGAAGTACGAGGCCATCACGTCCCTGAGGCGTTCGGGATCGAGTCGTTCTCCGAGCTCCGTGGATCCAGTGACGTCGGCAAACAGGACGGTTACGAGCTTCCGCTCCTGGCCCGGTGGTCCAAGAGGCTCGATGGGCGTGCCGCAAGCGGGGCAGAAACGAGCGCCCGCAGGGATCGCGGTGCCGCAATTCGAGCACGCCTCACCGAGTGGTGAGCCGCAGCTGGCACAGAACCGAGCGCCGTCGACGTTTTCCGTGGAGCATGTTGAACACCGGATCACACGCGAAGTGTAGGTGGATGGACATGGAAGGGTGCGCCCTATACTCGGGCCGTGGCAGCGAGCGGCGGTCTCGCGGAGCTCACCAGAGAGATCGTCGTCTGTCGGAAGTGCCCCCGCCTGGTGGCGTGGCGAGAGGAGGCGGCCCGCCACCCTCCGAAGCGATACCAGGATTGGGAATACTGGGCCCATCCTCTTCCGGGGTTCGGAGATCCGAACGCGCGTGTACTGATCGTGGGCCTGGCCCCGGCTGCACACGGCGGCAACCGAACAGGACGCATCTTCACCGGTGATCGATCCGGCGAGTGGCTGTACCGCTCACTCCACCGAAACGGCCATGCGAACCAGCCCCACTCCACCAATCGCGACGACGGATTGGCCCTGACCGGCGCGTACGTCGCCGCGGTGAACCGTTGCCCTCCTCCCGGCAATCGTCCCACGCCCCAGGAGCGCGATAACTGCCTGCCCTACCTGGCCCGAGAGCTCGCGCTCCTGAAGCGGGTGAAAGTCCTGGTGGCTCTCGGTTCGTTCGCCTGGGATGGCGCTCTTCGGGCTGTGGCCTTAAACGGACACCCGATCCCGCGCCCGAAGCCTCGATTCGCTCACGGTGCCGAGGCCAGGGTGGGCCCATACGTGCTGCTCGGCTGCTACCACCCCAGTCAGCAGAACACGTTCACCGGCGTCCTTACGGAGAAGATGCTGGACGGGATATTCGCGCGGGCCCGAGACCTCGGTGCCCGTCGCTGAGTTCGCGCGATGCCGGTCGGCCCTGGGCGCGCCCCCATTTCTGATAACCAGAATGTTATCTAAGTAAGCAGTCTTGTGTTTGGGATTGATATCGAAGATGTTATCTACATCACAGTCCCTCCACATACCTCCTGAAGGGATCTCGGAACCGCTTGGCGGGGACCCGTCGTATCCTGGCCTCAGTGAGTCATCACCGCATCCTGATACCCGATCCCGACGCCGGGCCCATCAAGCGGGCCACGGTCCGCCGGGTGGTGTCCACGTTCAAGCCATACCGCAAGCAGGTGCTGCTTGTCGCCATCGCCATCCTGATCACTTCGGCGCTCGGAGTGATCAACCCGCTTCTCATCAAGGTGGTCTTCGACAGGGCCCTGTTCTGCGGACCAGAGTGTCCGAATCTCGATCTCCTGTACGGCCTGGTCACACTCATGGTGGCAATCCCCATCGTCTCCGGCGTCATCGGCATCGGCCAGACCTATCTCTCGAACCTCATCGGGCAGCGAGTGATGCAGGACTTCCGCAACTCCTTGTACGAACACCTCCAGCGGATGCCGCTCCGGTTCTTCACCACCACCCGAACGGGAGAGATCCAGTCCCGCCTGTCGAACGATGTCGGTGGGGTCCAGTCCGTGGTGACCGACACGGCATCCAGCGTGCTGGCCAACGTCGTGATCGTGTTGAGCACGATCGTGGCGATGCTGCTGCTGTCGTGGCAGCTCACCTTGCTTTCCCTGGGGACGCTCCCGTTCTTCTTCTGGCTCACGTACAAGGTGGGAAGGGCCCGCCGCGAGGTGGCGGCGTCGACACAGAAGAGCCTGGCCGACCTCTCGACGATCACCCAGGAGACGCTGTCGGTCTCGGGCATCCT
>DASSDP010000034.1:0-21257 GCA_035697085.1 Actinomycetota bacterium | reverse complement strand
GGCAGCGTCGAGAGACCCCACGTCGATGCCGAGCTCCAGAGCCGTCGTGGCCGCCACGGCCAGGAGATCCCCATCGGCCAGCGCTCGCTCCAGCCGCCGCCGCTCTTCAGGGAGGTAGCCGGCGCGGTACGCCTTCACCTTCTCAGCGAGAGCACTCGGAAGGTCCTTCCGGGTGATGTCGGCGAGGAGCTCGGCCGCGCGACGCGATCGGCAGAACGCGATGGCTCGCTCTCCCGACTCCACCAGCCGCGAGAGGAGCAGCGCCGACTCGGAGATCGCTCCCTTCCGGACGCCGGCGTCTTCGTCGATGAGCGGCGGGTTCCACAGGCAGAAGAGCTTCTCGCCCTGGGGCGACGCGTCCTCGGCAACCTCGTCGAAGGGGACCCCCACTAGGCGCTCTGCCAGCTCGCCGGGATTCCCGATGGTGGCCGAGGCCAGCAGGAACCGCGGATCGCCCCCGTAATGGGCCACGATCCGGCGAAGGCGCCGGATGACCATGGCCACGTGGGATCCGAACACACCCCGGGCCACGTGGGCCTCGTCGACGACCACGAGCGTGAGTCGGAGGAAGAAGTCGGCCCACCGAGCGTGACCCGGGAGGATCGCCGCGTGCAGCATGTCCGGGTTTGTAAGGATGAGATTGGCGGTGCGACGGATCAGGGGACGCTCGGCGTGAGGGGTGTCGCCGTCGTACACGGCAGGACGGAGCTGAGGCAGTCGCAGCTCGCGGATCTGCCGGAGCTGGTCGCGAGCCAGGGCCTTGGTCGGGAACAGGTACAGGGCCGTGCGCCGCTGCTCCTCCAGGACTGATCTGGCGAAGTGGAGGTTGTACACGAGCGTCTTTCCGCTCGCCGTGCCGGTGGCGATGACGACGTTTTTTCCCTCCGAAAGGAGGTTCAGGCCGCTTCGCTGGTGCGGGTACAGTCCGTCGATCCCGAGGTAGGACAGGCGCGCGGGGAGCGGATCCGGGAGTTCAGGGAGCGGTTCCAGCGCCGGCTCCCGCGCCGGAAGGACCTCCAGATGGACGAGACGCTCGTCCACGTCGATGTCGGCACGAAGTGCCTCGAGGAACGCCCGGGCGTCCATCGCGGAGATGTTCTCACGGCGTCATGACGAGGATGCCTGTCGTGGGCTCGGGGCGCTTGTATCCTTCCCCCTCGTGGGCCAGTTCCAGGACGAGCTCCGACATCACCACGCCTATCGAGTGACGCTTCCCCTGACGGTTGCCTCCACCCTGCCAGGGCTGCTGGTCCGCTTCGGGGTGGTCGAGGTGCCCCTCGAGATCGAGGCGATCGTCTTTGGGGTGGCCATATTCGGCGCGGCCTTCATGCTCTCATGGGCTGCGGAGGTCGCCCAGCTCGACATCTCTCAGACCCTGGCCATCGCGGTCCTCGCGCTGATCGCCGTCCTTCCCGAGTACGCCGTGGACCTGGTCCTTGCGTTCCGAGCGGGTCAGGGAGACACCGAGAAGCTGCACCTCGCCGTGGCCAATATGACCGGTGCCAACCGACTGCTGATCGGCCTGGGGTGGGCGACCGTCGTGCTGATCTTCTATTTCAAGACGGGACGCCGAGAGGTGGTCCTCCGACGCGAGCAGCGATCGGACGTCGGCTTCCTGCTGATCGCCACGCTGTGGGCCTTCTCGATCCCGATCCGTGGACAGCTGTCGCTCCTCGACTTCGTGGTTCTGGCGGCGCTGTTCGTGCGGTACCTCCTCCGAGCTGCGAGGGAAGAGGTCGAGGAGCCGGAGCTCATCGGATCGGCGGCGGCCATCGGCGCGCTCCCGAGGAAAACTCGGCGGGTGGTCACCTTGCTGATGTTCCTGTTCGCAGCGGTAACGATCCTGATCGTGGCGGAGCCGTTCGCCGAGAGCCTCATCAACATAGGGGAGCGGTTCGGGATCTCGAAGTTCCTCCTGATCCAGTGGGTGGCGCCGCTGGCCTCCGAAGCTCCCGAGATGATCATCGCCATCCTGTTCACGCTTCGATTGAAGGCCCAGGCCGGGCTGGGAACGCTCATCTCCTCGAAGGTGAACCAGTGGACGCTGCTCGTCGGAACGCTGCCACTGGTCTACGGGATCGCCGGCGGTGGCGGCGAGGGGTTCTTCCACGCGATGCGCATGGACGAGCGGCAGGTCGAGGAAGTGTTCCTCACCGCTGCGCAGTCGCTGTTCGCGGTGGCGGTGATCGCGAACCTGTCGATATCTCGGTGGGAGGCGGTGGGGCTTCTGGTCCTGTTCCTCGGGCAGTTCGGGTTCGAGGATTCGACGATCCGATATGGGTTCGCCATCGCCTATCTGGCCCTGACGGTGCTGTTGCTGACGATGAACAAGGACGCGCGGTCGAGCCTCATCGACTCGATCCGGCATGTGTTTCGCGGTCGCCGCGGACCACCGACGACCGGGCCGGGTACCTAACCCTGCAGGATCCCGTCGTCGGCAAGGTCCACGTAGATTTCCTCGGCGGCGCTCGATATGAACACGACGCTTGCTCCCCCCGCCGAGCCGGTTCCGCCCGGAACCACAAGGTTCAACACCTCGTCAGCCTCGATCTGGGAAACGGCGAGGGCCAGATCGAACACCTCCCTCAGGCTGAGGTCGGTGTCGATGTGTTGGACGCCCACCTGTACCCACTCGAGCAGGGCGGCCGGGCGGCGATCGAGCTGCTTCCGGAGCTTCTCCAACGCAGCGACCATGAGCCGGCCCTGGTTCTCGGATCGGCCGAAGTCACCGATCGGGGCGCTGTGCCTATCCCGCGTGAAGGCGAGCGCCTGTCCTCCATCCAGCTTCTGCCTCCCCGGCTCGAAGTTCGAACCGGACGCGGCATCGTTCATCGGATAAAGGATTTCGATCTGGATGCCTCCAACCCCGTTGACCAACGACTTCAACCCGGCGAAGGACGTGAGCATGTAGTAGTCGATGGAGATCCCGGTGATGCTCTCAACGGTGTCCACCATCAGCTCCGGGCCGCCGTAGAAGAGTCCCTCGTTGATCCGGCGAGTACCGGCCCCGGGGACGTCGACGTAGGAGTCCCGGGGGAATCCGAGGATCGTCGCTGCCCCCTCCTGGGCGTTGATGCCGATCAGATGGATCGAGTCGGCCCTGCATTTCTCGATGGGCATGCACACGCCCGGTCGCCCGTCGCTGCCGAGGGCGAGGATGAAGATCGGGCGGCCGTCGGCCTTCGCCGGGGCGAACTCCGCTTTCTGAACCCGGTGGATCTCGATCGCCGGAGTCTGGGGAGTCTGGGCCTGGACCGTCCGTGTGGCACCGCTCTGAGCGCCCCCAACGATCGCCACCATCAGGATCACGATCGGGAGGCTCCACAGCGCTCGCTTCACGGCGTCGTCTCCACCGGCGTCGGCGTCGCCGCGCTTCCTGAGTCAAGGCTCCCGTCGACGTCGTAGCCGACGATTCGCCACACACCGTCGATGACGCGGAGGAAGAACTTACCCTCGTGCGCCACCGCAAGACGCCCGCCGCCCGTCAGCTTCCCTTGAGCCTGGAAGTCGGTCTCGGCGATGGCCGCGACGGGCTCCTGCTTGTTCATGAGGAAGGAGATCTCGAGAACGCCGTTCTCGGGCTTCATAGACTGGAGCCGTTCGGCTTCTGGCCCCAGCGTCAGCTCGGCGAGGTCCTCTCGCGCTTGCTCGGCTGCCGCCTCGGCGAAGTGCTGGAAGACGCTGGTGAAGGCCCCCTTCTCCCATCGGGACTTGGTCACGAACCCGGCGTCGTAGAGATCGTTCAGCACGACGTCCACGCCGGCTCGAGCGGACTCTCGTTGTTCCGGCGTGAGCTTCGATGCCGAGCCCCCGACCGAGACGAAGTGGGTCTGGCCCCGGTTGAACGTGAAGGGCTTGGCCGGCGCGGCTCGGCGAGGGGGCGCCTCCTCACCGTTCCGGAAGTAGAGGAACGCTCCCACGGCCACACCCACCAGGAGCAGCGGCACCAGGACGAGCGTCCAGTTCACGCCCTCGTCGCGGGCCCGGTGTTTGCGTCGTGCCATGAGAGTGGGGAGGGTAGCGGCACCGGGGCTCACGGGCAAGGAACCCGTGTACGATGCCTCCGGAGTGCCGGGAAGCCTGGTCGGCGAGAGCCGGCCTTTTTCTTTTGGGCGAAGGAGGGGAACGGGAGTGGCTGAGTCTTCAGTCCTGATCGAGATCTTCGTTCTCTTTGCGGCGGCGAAGCTCCTGGGCGAAGTATTCGAGTATTTCCGACAGCCTGCGGTGATCGGAGAGCTGCTTGGAGGCGTCCTGGTCGGCCCTCACCTGCTCGGAGCGGTGGGTGCGGACAGCGAGCCGGTCCTCGAGCTTCTGGCCGAGCTCGGGGTGATCATCCTCCTCTTCACGGTGGGGTTGGAGACGAGTCTGGGCGAGCTGCGCCAAGTCGGCCGCCCCGCCTTGCTTGTTGGGTCTCTTGGCGTTGCTGCGCCGTTCGCGCTGGGCGCCGCCCTAATGGTGGGGCTCGGGTACGAGCGAGGAGATGTCCTCTTCGTGGCAGCCGCCATGGTGGCCACCAGCGTCGGGGTGACCGCCCGGGTCCTCCGAGACCTGGGTGCGCTGCGGACGCCGCCCGGTCGGGTGGTGCTGGGGGCCGCGGTGGTGGACGACGTCCTGGCGCTGTTGATCCTTGCCGTGGTGGGCGGCCTGGCTGCGGGGGATTTTTCCACGGTCGAGCTCACGCTGACGGTCCTCGAGGTTCTGGTGTTCATCGTGGTGGTTGGCGTGGCCGGTCCGCGGGTGGTGAAGAGAGCCTCGGAACTTGCTCATCTTCCGATCGTTCCCGGCTCTCCCCTGGTCCTGGCACTGCTCCTGACGCTGGGGCTGGCGGCGCTCTCGGAGACGATCGGGCTGGCAGCGATCATCGGGGCGTTTCTGGCCGGGCTCATCTTCGAGTTCAAGAAATCCGAAGTGACCTCCCAGGTGCAGCCCATCTACGAGTTCCTCGTCCCATTCTTCTTCGCTGTGACCGGTAGTCGCCTCGACCCCGGAGTCTTCGCCGATCCTTCGATCCTGGGCCTAGCCGCGGCGGTCACAGCCCTGGCCATACTCACCAAGGTGGGCGCCGGCTACTGGGGGTCACGATCGCTTGGAAAAGGCGACGCGATGCTCGTGGGGGTGGGCATGGTTCCCCGGGGAGAGGTTGGACTGATCGTTGCATCCTTGGGCCTGGGGCTTGGAATCATCTCGGCCGACCTTTATGGGGTGGTCGTGGCTATGACCATCGTGACCACACTGGCGACGCCTCCAGTGCTTGGGGTCTTGGTCCGACGGCGGCGCCGGGATTCACCCCGGGCCGAGGGGCCCTAGGCACCGCCCCCGAGGCGTGGCCGGACGAAGAAGACGAACCCAACCGCGACGTAGAAGGCCGCCAGGATCAGCACGCCCGGACGGAACGCGATCGGCAGCAACGCGGGAAGGAACGCCCCGGCCACCCAGGCCATCTGGAACACGACCTCGTAACGGACGAACACCCGGCCGTGGGCCCCCCCGGGGGTGCTCCCTTGCATCAGGCTGGCGAATGCCAGCTGGCCCAGACGAGTGGCAGTACCCGCGAGCAGCGTGAAGGCTGCGAGAGTGGCCAACGAGAAGGTGGCGAAGGCGAAGAGTGCGGCCCCGCCCGCCGCCGCAAGCGCGATGAGAACGACGGCCTCCTCCCGGATTCCCCGGGGGAGATATGGCGCCAGGACGTCGCCCAGAAGCTGCCCGGTGGCACCCCCGATCATCAGCACGGCCAGCCAGGAGGCGGGATCGCCCGCTCGCCGGATGGCGAACGCCACCAAGAACAACAGGAACCCGTGCGCCCCCCGGAGACCCGCGGTGCCGGCTGCTGCGGTGGCGAGCTCCGCGATCCTCCCTCGCCGCTGGACGGTTCGAGCGACGGGTTGAGGCTCGGGAGGCTGCCGGAGGAACAGGGTGAAGAACGCCGAGAGAACGTAGACGCCCGCGGCCAGGTAGAGGACGGCTGTCGCGCCACCCAGGGCCAGCAGGAGAAACCCCGGCGGAAGGGCGAGTGCTACCCCGACCACCGCCATCCGACCCAGCCTGGCATTGGAGCGAACCAGGTCGCCGGGGGCATATGCCGCGGTGAGGCCGTTCTTGGTGATGGCATGGACCCTCGAGAGGACGAGGATGGCGAAGCTCGCGGGAAACAGCAGCAACGAGGCGATGCGAGGAGCAGCGAAGATGGCGGCGATCGCTCGCCCCATGGCTGAAGCGAACGAGATGGCCCTTCGGAACCCGCCCCGATCGAGAAGAGGAACCAGGAGGGGTCCGGCCACGGCCAGGGGCGCCATCGTGAGGGCGAGATACAGGGCCACCCGGAGCTTTGCCTCTCCGACCGGGAGGGAGAAGAAGATGGAGTCGGCGAGGGCGATGCCCACGAGCGCGTCTCCTGCGGCACTCGCCATGTGGACCAGCGTGTAGTCGTCGAAGGGATCCTCCGACTCCCAGACACGCTGGAGCGGCCCGGTCAGCCGGTTCCACAATGCTCGAGGCCAGGTAGTCGGTTGGTCGCCGATGGCGAACGGAGGATACGCGGCCGGCGCGGCTCGCGGGTTGAAGCCAGGCTATAATCCGGCCGCTCTGGTCGGGGGCATGTCTGCCCACTCTTTTTTCGGAGGGAACAAAGATGCGGTTGATCGCTCAGGAGGCTGGCCCGATCACGGCGGTCTTCCGCGATTTCGAGGACAACGCGCTCCTCGTGATCCTGGGAATCTCCCTGCTCGCTCTCGTCGTGGCCTGGGTTCTTCGGCGGGGTGTCCTTCGGGAATCCGAGGGCACCGAGAAGATGAAGGAGATCGCCACGGCCATCCAGGAGGGCAGCAAGGCGTACCTGAATCGGCAGTTCCGCACGGTGGGGGCGTTCCTTCTCCTTCTGACCGTGGCCATCTTCTTCCTCCTCCCGGTTCCGGAGGACGCCGCACATTCGGCCTCATCCATCCGAATCGGTCGCTCCATTGCCTTCATCCTCGGCGCGGGGTTTTCGGGGATCACCGGCTTCGCCGGGATGTGGCTCGCCGTCCGAGGCAACGTGCGGGTGGCGAACGCCGCCAGAGAGCACGGGCTCCGACGCGCGCTCACGATCGCATTTCGAACCGGAGGCGTGGCGGGGATGTTCACCGTGGGGCTCGGCCTCCTCGGGGCCGCCGCCATCCTCCTCATCTACAAGCAGGACGCCACGTCCGTCCTGGTGGGGTTCGGATTCGGAGGCGCCCTTCTGGCCATGTTCATGCGGGTGGGCGGAGGCATCTTCACCAAGGCCGCAGACATCGGCGCCGACCTCGTGGGGAAGATCGAGAAGAACATCCCCGAGGACGATCCCCGCAACGCGGCCACCATCGCCGACAACGTCGGGGACAACGTCGGCGATTGCGCGGGGATGGCCGCGGACCTGTTCGAGTCGTACGAGGTCACGTTGGTGGCCTCGCTGATTCTCGGCGCCGCGGCGTTCGCAGGGTCCCCCAAGGGCGCGATCGTCGGCGTGATGTTCCCTCTCTTCGTCCGAGCGATCGGCGTGATCACCTCGATCATCGGGATCTACTCCGTGACGCCGCGAAGCGAGACCGAGCACGGGATGAGGGCCATCAACCGCGGCTTTTTCATCTCTGCGGTCCTCTCGGCCATCGCCGTCTACATCGTTGCCGCTCTGTACGTCGACGACCTCCGCGTCTTCTGGGCCGTGGTGATCGGGCTCGTGCTTGCAAGCGTCATCCAACTCCTCACCGAGCACTTCACGTCGACCACGCGGAAGCCGGTGAAGGAGATCGCCGAATCGTCGCTCACGGGGCCGGCCACCACGATCCTCTCGGGGTTCTCGGTCGGCCTGGAGTCGACGGTGTGGGCAATCTTGGTGATCGCGGGCGCGGTGATCAGCTCATTCCTCCTGGGGGATTCCATCGCCGAGCGTCTGTACTTCATCTCGCTCGCGGGGATGGGGATGCTCACCACGGTCGGCGTGATCGTCTCCATGGACACGTTCGGGCCCGTGTCGGACAACGCTCACGGCATCGCGGAGATGTCCGGCGGTCTGGGTGAGCGGGCGGACCGCATCATGGCCGGGCTGGACGCTGTGGGGAACACGACCAAGGCCATCACAAAGGGGATGGCCATCGCCACCGCGGTCATCGCGGCCACGTCGTTGTTCGGGTCCTTCGCGGAAGCCGTGGCGGGCCCGGGCGGAGAGTTTGCAGTCCGAATTGACCGGCCGGAGGTCCTGGTCGGGTTACTAATCGGTGGCGCAGTGGCGTTTCTGTTCTCCTCCTTGGCCATCAGGGCGGTGGGACGGGCGGCCTCCCGCGTGGTCGTTGAGGTTCGAAACCAGTTCCGAGACCATCCCGGCATCATGGCGGGAACCGAGAAGCCGGACTACGGACGGGTCGTGGATATCTGCACGCGGACCTCGCTCCGAGAGCTGCTTACGCCGGGGCTCCTCGCGGTGCTGACGCCGATCGCCGTCGGCTTCGCCCTCGAGGCTGAGGCCCTCGGCGCATACCTCGCCGGATCAATCCTCACCGGCCAGCTGCTCGCGGTGATGCTCTCGAACGCCGGTGGAGCCTGGGACAACGCCAAGAAGCTTGTCGAGGAGGGCCTCTACGGTGGAAAGGGCTCGGAGCCTCACAAGGCCACGGTGATCGGGGACACCGTGGGTGACCCGTTCAAGGACACCGCCGGTCCCGCTCTCAACCCGCTGATCAAGGTGATGAACCTCGTGGCGCTGCTGATCGTGCCCCTCGTGGTGGAGCACGCTCGGAATGAGGGCCTTCGCGCAAGTGTGGCGATCATCATCGTTGCCGTGCTGGCGGCTGCCATATGGAACTCGAAGCGTCAGAAGGCCGATGAACTGGTCGAGGAACCTCCCGCGGGGTAATCAGGACGTGGCTTTCTCTCCGACAGTCAAATAGGGACGGGAATGGGGTTCCTTCAGCGTCTTGTCCAGACCGATGAGGACCGGCTGACCGAAGAGATTCGGGAGTGGGCCGAATCGGTCCCCGGAACCGTGAGGATCGCCGAGTGTCCCTCCCGGAAGCCCGTGCGCATTGCCGGGGTCGTGAAGCGTCTAACGATCAGGCCCCGCGAGGACTGCATGGAGGCCGTGATCTCCGACGGAACCGGGGAAGTCACCGCGGTGTGGACCGGCCGGAGCCACATCCCTGGTCTTTCACTGGGTAGTCGCGTGACCCTTGAGGGGGTTCTCAGCAGCGAGCGGGGACGCATCCGAATGGTCAACCCTCGCTACGAGTTCGCCTGAGTCTTACGCCGGTTCCATCAGCGCCGACCGGATGGCGTCTTCCACCTCCGGCGTGGCGATGGCCATGATCTCGTCTCCCGCGACAAGCTGTGTTTCGGGCTGAGGGATCACAACGTGCCCGCCGCGGAGGATGGCCACCACGGCGGAGTCTTGCGGGAGGCGAAGCTCGTACAGCGGGCGCCCGGCCATCGGGGAGGACTCGTTGATGGTCACCTCGACCAGCGTCACCTGACCTCCCTCGAGCTTCAGCAGTCGGACAAGGTCGCCACTCGTGACCGCCTCCTCCACGAGCGCGGTAAGGATGTGCGGTGGGCTCATCGGCACATCGACTCCCCACTGAGCCGTGAACAGCCACTCGTTCTTGGGGTGATTGACCCGTGCCACCACACGAGGAACGCCGTATTCCTGCTTCGCCAGAAGGGAGGTCACGAGGTTGTCCTCGTCGTCGCCGGTTGCCGCCACGAGCACATCGCAGGTGGCCAGGTCGGCCTTGTCCAGAACCCAGGGCTCGCAGGCATCGCCGAGGATCACGTCCACCCCGGCCGCCGCCTCCTTGCGTGCGCGGTCGACAACCCCGGGGTCCTGATCGATCACCGTTATCTCGTGTCCCCGGAGCCGGAGATCGTTCGCCAGGTGCCGGCCGACGTTGCCCGCGCCCGTAACCACCACTCTCATTCGGCCACCGGCTCCATCAGGGTGTCGAATGTGTCCGTGGCGTCCTTGTGAACGATGAAGTGAGCTATGTCCCCCTCCTGAAAGGTTGAGTCGGCCTTGGGAATGAAGCCGCTTCCTCCTCGATCCACCCCGATCACCTCAACTCGCCCGTCCTCGATGACCGAGTCCACCTTCTTCCCCACGAGATGCTCGGGGACCTTCACGTGGAGGTGGAGGAGGGAGCCTCCGGCGAACGTCTCCTTCAACTCATCGCGGCCGTGAAAGAGGAGGTACTGGATCTGCTTGGCCGCCCATTGGACCGAGGCGACCGTGGGGATGTTGAGACGCTCGTAGATCTCCGCGCGACGCGGGTCATAGATGCGGGCCACGACATTGGGCACTCGGTAGTACTCCCGAGCGATCCGAGCAGACACGATGTTGGAGTTGTCCCCGTTCGAAACGGCCATGAACCCGTCCGCTTCCCGGATCCCCGCCTCCTCCAGGACCTCACGGTCGAACCCGACGCCGACCACCGTTTTGGCCTTGAAGTCGGGCGGAAGACGGTCGAAGGCCTGGGCCCGCTTGTCCACCACGGCCACGCTGTGGCCCTTCTTCGAAAGCTCGGCGGTCAGCTGTGCTCCGACCCGCCCGCAACCCATGATCACGAAGTGCACGAGTCAAGGGTAACGCGACGGGGCAGGTTCCCCAAGGTCTGTGGTCGAAAAGGCCTGTCCGCGGCTTAGAATCCCTCGCATGGCCACGGCCGGGTCGGTCCTGAAGCGAGTGTTGGTGGGCCGCCAGGTTGCCACCAGCCGCATGGAGCACACCCTTCTCCCAAAGATTCTGGCACTCCCAGTCTTCTCCTCCGACGCTCTCTCGTCGGTTGCGTACGCAACAGAGGAGATCCTCCTCGTCTTGGTGATGGCCAGCATCTCCGCTCGAACCCTCGTCCTTCCCATCGCTATCGCCATCTCAGCTCTGATGGCGATTGTCGTGGCCTCCTACCGGCAAACGGTCCGGGCGTACCCGTCGGGCGGGGGGGCCTACATCGTGTCCCGACAGAATTTGGGGGTGCTGCCGGGGTTGGTGGCCGCGGCGGCGCTCCTCACGGACTACGTGCTCACAGTGTCGGTGTCGGTGGCGGCGGGCGTATTTGCCATCACATCGGCTGCTCCCAACCTCGGGCACCTGCGCGTGCCGATGTCACTGGGTTTCGTGGCGTTCGTCACGCTGGCGAATCTCCGTGGTGTGCGAGAGTCCGGCACGATCTTTGCCATTCCCACCTATGCGTTCATCGTGTCGATCTTCGTGATGGTGGGCACGGGACTGTTCCGGTGCATCGGCGAATGCCCTCAGGCCGTGACGCGGGAGGCCATCGGAGCCGGCATGGGCTCCATCGGCCTCTTCGTGGTCCTGCACGCTTTCTCGTCAGGGTCGACGGCACTCACCGGCGTGGAGGCCATCTCCAACGGCGTCCCCGCGTTCCGTCGTCCGCAAGCGAAGAATGCGGCGGAAACGCTGGCGATCATGGCGGTTATCGCCATCGCCATGTTCCTGGGCATCTCCTACCTGGCCCTGCACACGGGGGCCCTCCCGAGTCACGAGCAATCCCTGGTCTCCCAGATCGCCGATAGCGTCTTCCACGGGGGGTTTGGGTTCTATGCCGTTCAGGTAACCACGGCGGGGATCCTCATACTTGCGGCCAACACTGCCTATCAAGATTTCCCTCGGCTCTCCGCGATCCTGGCTCGGGACCGGTTCATGCCTCGACAGTTCGAGAACCGCGGCGACCGCCTCGTGTTCTCCAACGGCATCATCGTTCTTGCGGTCTTCGCCGGGCTCCTCATCTGGGCATTCGACGCGGAGGTCTCGAAGCTGATCCAGCTGTATGTCGTGGGCGTCTTCACCTCGTTCACCCTGTCGCAGACCGGGATGGTGCGTCACTGGCTTTCGGAGCGAGGATCAGGTTGGAAGCGGAGCATCGTCATCAACGGGGTGGGGGCGGTTGCCACCGGTGTCGTGCTGGTGGTGATCGCGAGCACGAAGTTCATCCACGGAGCGTGGATCGTCATCGTGGCCATTCCGATCATCGTGTGGCTGCTGTTCGCTCTGCACCGGCACTACGAACACGTCCACGCGCAGCTCCACCGAGGAGTGGTTTCCATCGGCGACGTGGGAGCGAACCGGGTGGTCCTCGTGCTCACCGACGTGGACGCGGCGGCGAGCGAAGCGCTCGGATACATCCGCTCGTTCCGGCCGGCAGAAGTGCGCACGATCTATGTGGGCCCTCGTCGCGCAGCGGAGGTTCAGATGCTGTGGGACGGCCTGACCCGGAGCTCAACCCGGATCGAGTTCCCCGAAGGCAGGGATCGGGTGGATGCGGTCATCGACTACATCCGGCGCCTCCCTCGGGAACCCGGGGGCTTCATCACCGTGGTGATCCCCGAGCTGTTTCAGAGGCGGTCCCTTCTCCACGCGATCCGCCGGCCGGTCACCTTCCGACTCAAGGTCAGGCTGCTCACGGAGCCGGAGGTCGTCGTCACCGACGTTCCGGTGCTATCGGAGCGCGGTCAGCTCGTTGGCGTGGACGCCCGGCCCCTTCCCCCCGAGCGCACATCAGTCTTGGTGTTCATCTCCGGGGTGCACGACGCCACGATCAGGGCCCTGAACTACGCGAAGTCGCTCCGAGGGGCCGAGACGCGTGCGATCTACGTCGCCCTCGATCCCGAGGAGGCCCGCGATGTGCCCGAGCAGTGGATCGCGGCCGGTATCAACGTGCAGCTCGATATCGTGGATGCACCCTTCCGGGACCTCGCTCCACCGGTCCTCGAGGAGGTCCGGAGGGTCACCCGCGACCCCGAGGCGATCGCTTCGGTCGTCCTTCCGGAGTTTGTCGTGAGCAAGTGGTGGCGCGGCCTCCTCCACAATCAACGGGCCCTGTTCATCAAGAGGCAGCTACTGTTCGAACCGCGAGTGATCCTGTCGAGCGTTCCCTATCAGTTGAGGTGACCGTGAACCGAGAAGAGGCACGCGAACTGGTTCGAGCGAAGGCCGAGAAGGAGACCACTAGGCGTCATCTGGTCAGCGTCGAGGGAGTGATGCGCAGCCTGGCTCGGCACTTCGGGGAGGACGAGGAGACGTGGGGTCTGGTTGGCCTCTTCCACGACCTCGACCAGGACGAGACGCACGACGATCCGGAGCGGCACGCCTACGTCGCCGCGGACTGGCTTCGGGGGGCGGGTGTGGATGAACGAATCGTGACTGGTGTGCTGGCCCACGCGCACGAGCAATACCGCTCCGATCGGCTGACGAACGCCGTCGTGCACGCGGACGCGCTGGCCGGCCTGCTGGTGGCTGCCGCCCTGGTACGCCCGGAACGAGCGGCCGGCATGAAGGTCTCGTCCGTGAAGAAGAAGCTGAAGGAGAAGGCCTTCGCTCCGGGAGTGAACCGCGACGAGATCCTCCAGGTCGAGGAGCGTCTGGGCCTGTCGCTGGATGAGTTCATACTGCTCGGGATCGAGGGGCTCCAGGACGTCGCTGCAGAGATCGAGCTGGGAGGGTAGCGATGCCGCCGCCGGAAGGACCGCCGAGGATCAAACCAGACAGTCTCGCCGGCTACTTCGAGGTCCTGACCAAAGCAGTTTTCCAGTCGGGCATCAGCTGGCGGGTGGTGGAGGCGAAGTGGGACGGCTTCCGCGCCGCGCTGAAGGGATTCGATCCATCCAAGGTCGCCGATCTCACGCCTCGTGACGTCGACCGGTTGGTGGAGGACGCCAGCATCATCCGGAACCGGAAGAAGATCGAGGCCACCGTGGAGAACGCGGAGACGATGCTGGCCTTGGACAGGGAGCACAGCGGGTTCGATCAGTACCTCCGATCACATGGCGGGTTTGACGAGACGGTCGCCGACCTCCGGAAACGGTTCCGGTTTCTCGGCGATACAGGCTCCTACTACTTTCTGTACTGCGTGGGGGAGAAGGTGCCGGGCCACGACCAGTGGGCCGAGTCTCGAGGGATGGACTCGGAGGCGATGCGCCGCCCCAAACGCTCCCGGTAGGGAGTCCTCCTCTACGTTGCTCGGGCCTCGGACTCCGATGCCTCCGGATGGTCGACACGGTCGATGGCGGAGAACTCGTTCCGAAGCGACTGGATCGCCTCTTCGTCCTCCGGGAAGGTCGCCGCCACGGAGCCAACGCTCTCCGGGGACACGCGAGCTCCGCGCTGCGAGAGGAACTCGCTCACCCGCTCGACGAAGCGATCTGTGAACACGCGAACCCCCTCGGGCCCGGTCTCGGGAAGGACCACCGCGAAACGATGTCGTTCTCCATCCTGAGCGTGGACGGCGCGATCGACGGTACGGACGCTGTCCTTGAGGATCCTTCCGATCTCTCGGAACGCCCGCTTCCGCTGCCTCCCGTCGAGCGGCTCGAAGGCCGAGGCGGGAATGTCCACGACGCTCACGGAGAAGACCGTCTGGTACCGCTTCGATCTGGACATCTCCAGGTCGATGTCCTGGACGAAGAAGCGGGCGTTGAAGAGCTCAGTGACGTCGTCGATCTGGTCGTAAAGCTCCAGCTTCTCGAGCGACGTCTCCAGTTGCCGGCTGGCCCACCCTCCGAGAACGCCGAAGGCGATGTAGGCAACCGCTCTCGAAGCGATGAGCCCGAGGAATCGATTGGCACCGACCGCGTCGATGGCCGGGTACCGGAGGGCGGCGTAGGCAGCTGCAGCGAGGATCCCGACGAGCACGCCGCCTCGGACGCCCCAGAACACGAGCGCCACGAACACAGGGAGGAACAGCACCGTCGCCATGACCTCCACGGTCTCGACGCGGCGGACGTACATCATGGCGATCGTGACGAGCAGGACCGCAAACCCGGCGGCAAGGAGCAACCGGCGGGCTCCCTTGTAGCCGAAGCGGCGAACCGTCCCCTCGAGACCCGTGTCCATGCCGATCCATATTAGCGTCCGATTCGGGGATCTTTGCGGAACCCTTTGACTTGATCCCACCCTCCGCCGACACTGTAAAGGTGCCATCGATCCTGCGGTCCCGGGCGGCGCTGGCCGTGATGCTGGGGGCCTTCCTCATCCCGATCGGCATGGCCTCGCTTCGGGGCCTGACCCACGTGCTCACCTGCGACGAACAGGTCACCACACCGTTCACGCTGATCGTTCCGGAGCAGGGGGACCCGACCGTGGTGAGCTCCACGACCATCGAGCGTGGGCAGGAAGGGGGACTCTGTGGAGGGTTGTTCGTCAACCCACAGGCCGAGGCGGAGGGCACCCGGCGGGTGGCGATGACACTCCCCATCGAGAACCGGACCGATTTCCCATGGCAGGGCACGGTGAAGCTCGTTCTCGGAGACATAACCGTTCCGGTCGGCATCGGGGAGATCCCTGCCGGCGAGACGGAGTCGGACACCGTTCACCTCGATCTGGATCCCGGCTCGCACGAGATCAGCGGATCGCTGCTGATCGGTCCGTAGATCCCCCGGGATCAACCGTCCGGCGTCGCCGTCTCTCCTTCAGTGACCAGCTCCGCTCGAGCCTTGGCTCGCGCTCGCCTGACCAGCCACCACACGAGGATCCCGAGAAGGATGACCCCGATGGCAATGCTCACGGGCTCCCCGTACTTCAGGAACGTCTCCCAGTTCTCTCCCAGGAGGAAGCCGGCCCACGTGAGCGCGAATGTCCAGGGGAGACAGCCGAGGAAGGTGTACAGCGTGAACTTGACGAAGGGCATCCTGGCCACGCCCGCCGGAAGGCTGATGAAGGTGCGAACGACGGGGAGCAGGCGGGAGACGAAGACGGCAGCTTCGCCGTGTTTCTCGAACCAGACTTCGGCCCGATCCAGCTCGTGCTTTCGAAGGAAGATGTACTTTCCCCACCGCTCGATCAGAGGCCGTCCACCGACGAGGCCGACCCAGTAGGCGAGCCACGAGCCGAGCACATTCGCGAGCGTCCCGAGCATCCCGACCCAGAAGAAGTCGAGGCGGCCTCTGGATACCAGGAACCCCCCGAAAACCATCGTGACCTCCGACGGGATGGGAATGCAGGCGGACTCCAGGATCATCAAGACGATCACGGCGTAGTAGCCATAGTCGCCGATGACCTGGGTCATGAATCGCTCGAGGGCTTCAAACACGGCTGGCCAGCCTACCACCCGAGGCTCCGCGCTCCCCGGCTGAAATGGGAGCGGCGGCCCGGGGTCGGGGCCGAGCCGCCGCTATCGGTCGTCCTCCCACTTTGCTCACGCGTAGAAGACGACCGTGACCCACGTCCTTCCCTTGCTGAACAACACGCCGATCCCCACCTGGCGATACGCGCTCTTGAGGATGTTGGCGCGATGCGAGGGAGAGTTCATGAATGCCTTGTGCAGGGTGTTCACTGTGGAGCCCACCCCAACGTTCTCGCCGAGGACCTTCCACGGCATGTCCCCGACGTCCTTGACCAGGTTGGGGTTGTGGTGAAGGCGGTTGAGCTTGGCCATTCGGGCGCTGTGGCGCTGGGCCACGAGCGAGAGCCGACTGTTCAGCCGCAGTCCGATCCGGTTGTACACGTCACGTGTCTGGTTGATCAGCGAACGCATCGTTCGAACCTGGGTGGTGACGGTCGTCGAGTAACGGGTGACCGTGGCGAGGTTCGCGTCTGCCTTGGAAGCTGTGACTGCCGTGGCGCTGGCTAGTGACTGCGTCGAAGCGGCGGGGCGCGACGCCATGGGTTCGACAAAGACGAATAGGGCCACGATAGCGAGCACGACAATCTGTGCGGGACTGATTCGTCGTCTGGGACTGGTGACCGTGACCACTGGAACCTCCCGACCATCCACGGGTCCCGGTGTCCAGAGATTCCCCGGTCGGCGGGGGCCTCTGGTCCTTCGGTAGCTCGGCCGCCTCCGCCATTTCGTGGCGTTGAGGCCCGGAGCTTTGCGTCCCGCCGTCACCGGCGGTTTGCCCTTTCGGGACCTCTCTTCACGAATCGTATCGGGCTCAAGCAGCGGGAACTTGAGTCGAAAACAGGTGACGGCTAAGGGAGGTTGACAAATTTGGGGGTACCATGTGCCCCGGCAACCCCGAATCAGAAGGTGGTCCATTCCTTGACACATCCCCAACATCTCCTGTACCAAGGCGGTTTCTAGTGGCCAAGAACCTCGTGATCGTGGAATCCCCCACGAAGGCCAAGACACTCGAGCGGTATCTCGGACGGGATTACTCGGTGAAGGCCTCCTATGGGCACATCCGCGATCTTCCGAAGAACAAGATGGGCGTGGACACGGAGCGGGACTTCCGCCCGGAGTACGTCGTCCCGGAGGGGGCGAAGAAGGTCGCCGACTCGCTGAAGGCGGCGTACAAGCGTGCCTCGGAGGTTTGGCTCGCGACGGACTTCGACCGCGAGGGGGAGGCTATCGCCTTCCACGTGGCCGAGGTCCTCGGTGTCTCACCGGCGGACGCAAAGCGTGTCACGTTCACGGAGATCACAGAGGCCGCCGTGCTCCACGCGTTTCAGCATCCTCGAACGATCGACCTGCGGCTGGTGGAAGCTCAGCAGGCCCGGCGCATCCTCGATCGACTGGTCGGGTACAACATCTCTCCCCTCCTGTGGAAGAAGGTGCGGGCGGGCCTCTCGGCGGGCCGAGTCCAGTCGGTGGCGCTCCGGCTCATCGTCGACCGGGAGCGGGAGATCGAAGCGTTCACGCCTCAGGAGTACTGGAGCGTCGAGGTTCGGCTAAGCCCGGACGGTGACGAGGAGGCGTTCATGGCCCGCCTGGTCCAGGTCGGTGAGGAGAAGCTCGCGGCGTCACCGGATAAGAAAGGAATGGTGCTTGCGGAGGCTGCAGCCAGGGAGCACACGTCGAACCTGGAGCGTGCCTCCTATCGGGTAGCCGACGTCCGTCGCAAGGAAGTGAAGCGGCGTCCATCCCCGCCGTTCACCACGTCCACGCTTCAGCAGGAGGCCGCCAGGAAGCTCGGCTTCTCTTCTCGGAAGACCATGCGAGTGGCCCAGCAGCTCTATGAAGGAGTGGATCTGCCGGGCGAGGGACAGGTTGGACTCATCACGTACATGCGCACCGACTCAACGAACATCGCTCCGGAGGCGCTGAAGGAGCTGGCCCAGGTGATCCGGGACCAGTTCGGCGATCGGTATGCCCTGGAGAAGCCTCGGCGGTACAAGGGCAAGCAGAAGGGAGCGCAGGAAGCGCACGAAGCGATCCGGCCAACACGGGGTGCACGCCTCCCGGATGAGGTGGCGGCGCATCTCGACAAGGGCCAGGCGCGGCTCTACCGGCTCATCTGGCAACGGGCGGTGGCGAGCCAGATGGCCGAGGCGATCTTCGACCAGGTGTCGGTGGACGTCGATGCGGGCGCCGAGAATGCACCGCGCTATCTCCTGCGGGCCACGGGGCAGACGATGAAGTTCGACGGATTCCGCCGCGTGTACTTCGAGGGACGAGACGACGCGGCCGACGAGGACGCCGAATCGCGCCTTCCCGAGCTCATCGTGGAGCAGGTTCTTCGACTCCTCGAGGTTCTTCCGGAGCAGCACTTCACCCAGCCTCCGCCGCGATTCTCCGAGGCGTCGCTGGTGAAGGAGATGGAGAAGCTGGGGATCGGACGGCCATCCACCTACGCTCCGACGATCTCCACGCTCCTCGACCGCGAATACGTTCGCCTCGAGGACCGCCGGTTCTATCCGGAGGACGTCGGCGTGGTCGTCACCGATCTGCTCGTCGAGCATTTCCCCGACGTCGTGGATTACTCGTTCACCGCGCGGATGGAGGAGGAGCTCGACGAGATCGCCGAGGGGAAGATGCGGTGGATGCAGGTGCTGGACGAGTTCTACGGGCCGTTCGAGCGGCTCCTGGAGAAGAAGCACGACGAGATCGACCGCTCCGACGTGACTTCGGAGCCCACCGGCGAGACCTGCCCGAAGTGCGGCCAGGGCGAGGTGGTGAAGAAGCTCGGCAGGTACGGTCGGTTCCTTTCGTGCACCCGATATCCGGAGTGCGACTACACGGCCCCGCTCGACGGTGAGGAGCGCCCGGAGCCCCAAGAGACCGACGAGAAGTGCCCGATCTGCGGATCGCCGATGCTTCTTCGAAGCGGGAGATTCGGTCAGTTCCTGGGCTGCTCTCGTTTCCCCGAGTGCAAGGGCTCGAAGTCGCTCGCGCCGACCACCGGCATCACCTGCCCTCAGTGCGGGCAGGGCGAGATCGTGGCGAAGCGAACGAAGCGGGGGAAGACCTTCTACGGCTGCAACCGATACCCTGAGTGCGAGTTCGCCGTGTGGCAGCGGCCCATCCCGGAGCCCTGCACGAATTGCGGCGGGCTCGTCGTGGCGACCGCGAAGGGCACCAAGTGCACGGTCTGCGGTCACACGGAAGCCGCCGAGGGAGGGACTGCGGAAGCGGGGTAGTGGCAAGCGTCGCTGACGAGATCGCCGCTCTGCGGGGCACGAAGCCCGCCACGTTTGGAAACCTGCTGCGCCACGGCTCGTTCTCTCGCCTGTGGCGGGCAATGCTTGTTTCGTCGCTCGGCGACTGGGTCGGGTTCCTGGCGGTCACCTCGCTCGTCGTTGGCCGAAGCGACAGAAACCCGGCCTTTGCCGTGGCCGGCGTGATGATCGCCCGGCTTCTCCCCTCGATCTTTTTCGGCCCATTCGCCGGTGTCCTCGTGGACCGTGTCGACCGCCGTCGACTCATGGTGACGGCGGATCTCGTGCGGGGGGCGGCGTACGTGTCCATGCCCTTCATCCCCAATCTCGCCGGAATCTTCGTGCTCTCGTTCGGGATCGAGTGCTTCTCGCTGGTGTGGACGCCGGCCAGGGACGCGAGCCTTCCCAATCTCGTCCCCCGCCGTCAGCTGGTGAACGCCAGCACGCTGGGGCTGGCCACCACCTACGGCACCCTGCCCCTCGCCGGCGTGGTGTTCACGGCATTGACGGGAGTCGCCGCCGCGCTGAGTCCGCTGGTGCCGTACTTGGGGGACCATAAGGAGGCATTGGCCCTGTGGGTCGAGGGACTGGCGTTCGCCTTCTCCGCATACATGATCTCTGGCCTCACGCTCCCTGCGCCGAAGAAGAGAACGGGCGAGAAGCTCCGGCCCGCTCAGGCGTTCTCGGACCTTCGGGAGGGGATCCTCTTCCTCCGGGATCACCCGTTCGCCAGGGCGATGACGGTCGGTATTGTCCTGGCATTCACGGGCGTGGGCTCGGTCATGGGCCTCGGTCCGATCTTCGCTCGAAGAACCCTCGGAGCGGGGGCAGCGGGTTGGGGCGTCCTCGTGACCGCTGTTGGGTTCGGACTGGTGATAGGGATGGGATCGCTGGGATTGCTCTCACGAAACGCCCCGAAGCACAGGATCTTTCCGATCGCGATGCTGAGTGCGGCGGTGACCCTCCTGGTGCTGGCCATGATGCCGAACCTCTTCCTGGCCGCGACCTTCACCGTCCTTCTGGGGGCTGCAGCGGGAGCCACGTGGGTCACCGGCTACACCCTGCTCCAGGAAAACATCGCCGACGAGATCCGTGGAAGGACATTCGCCACTTTGACGGTCCTCTCCCGCCTCGGCCTGTTCCTTTCACTGGCCGGCTTTCCGCTGCTTGCGGGCGCGTTCGGCAACCACACGATCGAGATCGGCGGGACGTCGATCGACCTCGCCGGAACGCGCCTGGCGTTGTGGGCGGGAGCAGCGATCGGACTGCTGGCCAGTGTTCTGACGAAACGGGGGCTGTCCGGGACGAGGCTGGCCAAGCACCATCCGCTCACGCTCCACCCTAGACTGCGCAAGGTGGAGCGGCGCGGAGCATTCGTTGCCTTCGAGGGAGTTGAGGGCTCGGGCAAGGGGACGCAGATCCGGCTGGCCAGAGAGTTCCTCGAATCACATGGGTTCGATGTGATCGTGACGAGGGAACCTGGCGGGACCGAGCTCGGAGAGCGGCTCCGAGATGCGCTGCTGGAGAGCAACATCGGAACGATCGACCCACGGGCAGAGGCATTGCTCTTCTCCGCGGCGCGGGCCCAGCACGTCGCCTCGGTGATCCGTCCCTCTCTGGAAGACGGAAAGGTCGTGCTGTGCGACCGCTACATAGATTCATCTCTCGCGTACCAGGGATCCGCCCGCGGGCTGGGAGAAGCAGACGTCCTTTCCCTCAACGTCTGGGCGACGCAGGGGCTGTTCCCCGATCTCGTCATTCTTCTCGACGTGGAGCCGGAAGCCGGGCTGGCCCGAGCGGGAGAGGATCGGGACCGTATCGAGGCCGAAGACGACACGTTCCACGCCAAGGTTGCCGAGGCCTACTCGCATATCGCGGACGAACATCCCGAGCGTGTCGTGGTCGTCGATGCGTCGGGCCCACC
>DASSDP010000033.1:0-3879 GCA_035697085.1 Actinomycetota bacterium | reverse complement strand
GGAGCTTTCCTCACCGGACCATGCGATCCGGCGAGAGTACCCGGTATTAGCCCCGGTTTCCCGAGGTTATCCCAGAGTCTGGGGCAGGTTGCCCACGTGTTACTCACCCGTTCGCCGCTTTCCCCGCAGGTGGGTTACCCCTCCTGCGGTTCTCGCTCGACTTGCATGTGTTAAGCACGCCGCCAGCGTTCGTCCTGAGCCAGGATCAAACTCTCCGTAGAAACTTTGAGTTCCGTCCGAAGACGGTTCTCTCGTTCGTTGGATGGCCGAAGGTTGCTACTCCTCCGGCCGCTTGATTCCGGCCGGTTATCCGGACGGATTCATTACCGTACGTACCGCCAAGAGCTCGGACGTAACGAATCACGCCCTCCCTCATGACGGGAGTCGCACTGGCTTTTGGCACGCTGTTCAGTTCTCAAGGTGCGCCCCTGGCAGGCCCCGAAGACGAAAGATCGCCGGCTCAGCCGACGACCACCCAGCACACGACCTATGTACCTTGCAGGCCGAGCCGCTAGGCAGTCACCTCCCGATCTTCGGTTGTCACGGACAGGTCGCGCATAACGCTCCTTGCCCCCGACCAGCCGGAGGTCGTCCAACAGAGAAGAATACACCTGCCGAGCTCGAACCGTCAAACGTGGCGACCGAGCAAAACGGCAGGTCGGGGAGAATGATAGCAGCTCGTCCCGCCCTTCGGGTCCACCCCGAACCCGTCAAACTGGGCAATCGCGTCGGGTCCTCCTACTTGACCGCCCACAGATGCCAGTCGCCTGAGACGCCCTTCAGCTGATGCGCCCTTCGATCGTCGAATTCGATCCCCGACCCGGCGACGAGGTCCTTCACAGTGCTCGACACGAGTATCTCGCCTGCGGCGGCTAGGGCCCCCACTCGGGCCCCGATGTGCACCGCGATTCCCCTGAGGTCCTGCCCGGCAAGCTCCACCTCTCCGGTGTGCAAGCCGGCCCGGAGCTCGATGTCGAGCTCTCCCGCCTTGTCTCGGATCGCTCGAGCGCACCGGATCGCCCTGCCGGGGCCGTCGAAGGCCGCGAGGAACCCATCCCCCGCCGTGTCGATCTCCCTCCCCTGGAATCGTTCGAGTTCCTTTCGGACGAGCTCATGGTGCCTCTCGAGCAGCTCCCGCCACCGGCGGTCGCCGATCTCGGTGGCTCGCACCGTCGAACCGACGATGTCGGTGAAGAGCATCGTGGCGAGGACCCGGTCCGGCTCCGGCCCGTGGCGGACCCCGGTGAGGAATTCCTCGATCTCCTCCACCACTTGGTCTGGATCGATCCAGGGCACGTGGTCATCGCCCTCGAGCTCGACGAAGCGGGCCCCGGCGATGTGGGCGGCGATGTACCGTCCCTCCTCCAACCGCGAGTCGCGATCGCCGCGTCGGTGCAACACGAGCGTCGGCACCCGAACGGCTGGAAGCACGGCGCGCACGTCGATCTGGCTGTTCATCAGAATGAGATCGCGAGCCGCTCCGGGGCTTGCCGAGGCCCGGGCCCGGGCCCGAAACCATCGCACCATCGCCTCGTCGGCGTTCGGGGCCATGGTTCCAAGGTCCGACTCGACTCCCCACTCGCGTTCGACCACGGACGCGTACTCCTCGCGTTCCGCCAATGTGGGACACCACGGATAGTCGTCGTCTGGATCCTGTCGCTTTGCGTACGTGCCGTACAGGATGAGTGACATCGCGCGTTCGGGATAGGTCGCCGCGAACAGAACCGACATCGGGCCGCCCTCCGAGTACCCGAACAGCGCAGCCCGCTTGCTCCCGACCGCATCCATGACCGCCCGCACGTCGTCCATCCGCGTCTCCAGATCGGGCAGTCCTGGGGGACGGTCGGACAGACCCGTGCCCCTCTTGTCGAACCGGATGAGGCGAGAGAACGAGGCGAGTCGCCGAAGGAAGTGTGCCGACCTCGGCTCATCCCAGTCGTTGTCGAGATGCGAGACGAACCCGGGCACCAAAACGAGGTCCAGCGGACCGTCGCCGACGACCTGGTATGCGATGTTCACGTCGCCACTCTTTGCGTACCGCGTCTCGGGTGTGGTCATGGCTGGACGGCGAAGAGCTGCCACTCCCCCGGGACGCCTTTCAATGAATGACTCCCTCGATCCTCGAACTCGATACCCGACCCGGCAACGAGATCTTTTACCGTGCTTGATACCAAGACCTCACCCGGCGTTGCGGTCGCAACAACTCTCGCTCCGATATGTACGGCGATGCCGCGGACGCGATTCCCGGCCAGCTCGACCTCACCTGTATGAAGCCCGGCGCGGATCTCCAGACCCAACCCTCGCACGACATCTCGGATCGCTTCGGCAGCCCTGACGGCTCGAGCCGGCCCGTCGAACGTCGCCAGAAACCCATCGCCTGCGGTGTCGACTTCATTTCCTCTGTAACGCTTCAGCTCTCCGCGCACCAACTCATCGTGTTGGGCGAGGAGTTCCTTCCACGCTGCGTCCCCGATGTCAGCAGCACGCTCCGTAGACCCGACGATGTCGGTGAACATGACCGTGGCCAGCACGCGGTCCAGTTCTGGAACGTGGCGTGATCCCGTCAGGAACTCCTCCACTTCTCCGACGATAGGCTCCACGTCACCGGACCAGATGTACGTGTCGATCCCCGGAACCTCCACGTACCGGGCGCCGGGGATGTTCTGAGCAATGAAGCGTCCGCCGTCGCGGGGAGCGAAGACGGAACCGGATCGGTGGATCACGAGTGTAGGCACGCGGATCGCAGGAAGAACACGGCGAACGTCATTCCCCTCCCGCACAGTGGTGAATGCCGCATACGCGCCGGGACTGGCCCACTGTCTCTCGAAGCGAGCGAAGGCGCGACGGGTACCCTCGTCTTGCGCAGCGGACGGCGCAAGAAGGTCCATAGTGCCAGGCTTCCCCCAGTCTCTCTTAACGTTCTCAACGTACTCTCGGATCTCTTCCGATGATCGTCCCCACTCGTAGTCCGGAGTCCGGGCCAACCGTGCATACCCGTTGACGATCACGAGGCTCTTTACGCGCTCGGGGTACGTCGCCGAAAACAGCGCTCCCATATATGTCGCCCCCACCCCGCAGAGGATCGCAGTCTGGCCAATCCCCGCATCGTCGAGGACCGCTCGGAGGTCATCCATCCATTCCTCGAGGGTCGGAGCGGCTCGCATCGGCACTGGATCCGACAGGCCGGTGCCGCGTTTATCGAACAAAATCAATTCAGCAAACGCCGCCAGCCGTAGCAGCAGTCGCCGCATCGGAGGAAAATCCCACTGCGCATCCACGTTCCCGAACCACTGGTCGCTCACCACAAGCGGCGGCCCCTCTCCCACACGTTGGTACGCGATGTGGAGATCGCCGCTCTTCGCATAGCGCGTCTCCGGCGGCTCCACTTCAATCCTTCGCAGAGTAGAGATGCCACTCGCCGGGTACGCCTTTGAGGGAGTGCGCTCCGCGGTCTTCGAAATCGATTCCGGAACCGGCAACCAGATCCTTCACCGTGCTCGAGACGAGAACCTCACCCGGCCCGGCCTCCGCCGCCACCCGCGCACCGATGTGGACCGCGATCCCACGGACGTCGGAGCCAACGAGTTCCACCTCTCCGGTATGCAATCCAAGACGAACATCAAGACCCACCCCGCGGACGGCGTCCCGGATGGCCTGCGCTGCACGCACCGCGCGGCCCGGTCCGTCGAACGTGGCCAGGAAACCGTCGCCGGCCGTGTCGATCTCGCGGCCCCGGAATCGGGCCAGAGCCCGGCGGATCGCCTCATCGTGCCGGTCGAGAAGGTCCCGCCACCGTCGATCGCCGAGCTCCGCCGCATGCTCTGTCGATCCGACGATGTCCGTGAACAGAACCGTCGCCAGGACTCGGTCCGACCCGCC
>DASSDP010000032.1:0-16673 GCA_035697085.1 Actinomycetota bacterium | reverse complement strand
ACGAGGTCCTGCCCTTCGCTCGCCAGAGCCATGGCGATAACTTCATCCTTTGGCGCGAGGCGCATCCCGATGACGCCGGTCGCCTGCCGACCCATTGGACGAGCCTGCGACTCAGCGAACCGAATGGCCTTCCCATTCCTCGAGACGAGGATCACGTCGTCTCGACCATTGGTGAGCTTCACGTCGATGAGCCGGTCCCGCCTGCGCAGATTGATCGCGGCAAGACCCGTACGCGGTGAGTCGTACTCCACGAGCGGCGTCTTCTTCACGATGCCGCCCTTGGTGGCGAACACTGCGTACCGGGCGTCGGCGTAATCCTTCAGTGCGATGACCGCGGCGATCTTCTCGTCGCCGGCAAGCGATACCCCAGGAAGGTTCGCCGCGTACGTTCCGCGTGCGGTCCTGGACCCCTCGGGAACCTCGTGCACCTTTACCCGATACACCTTGCCGGAGTTGGTGAAGAACAAGAGCCAGTGCCGAGTCGTCGTGGTGAACACGTGGGCGATGACGTCCTCTTCCTTGAGGGACGCACCCCGCACGCCCCGGCCGCCTCTTCCCTGACGGCGGTAGGTCTCTACCGGCATCCGCTTCACGTAGCCGGCACGAGACACCGTGATGAAGACGTCCTGCTCCGCCACCAGGTCCTCGATGTCGATCTCGCCCTCATCGGCACGGATGTCCGTGCGCCGGGGGTCGGCGTGCTTCTTCTTGATTTCGGTGAGCTCCTCCTTGATGACGCCGCGGATCTTCTTGGGGTCCTTCAACAGCGCCTTCAGCCTCCTGATGGTGGCCAGGAGCTCCTTGTGCTCCTCCTCCAGCTTCTCCCGCTCAAGGCGGGTGAGCCGGCGAAGCGGCATGTCGAGGATGTGGTTGGCCTGAATCTCGGAGAGCTTGAACCGGGTCATGAGCTTGGTGCGGGCCTCGTCGGCGTCGGCGGATCCTCGGATGATCTTGATGACCTCGTCGAGGTTGGCCAGGGCGATCAGCAGGCCCTGGACGATGTGGTCGCGCTCCTCCGCCTTTCGGAGCTCGTATCTCGTGCGTCTGGTGACGACCTCGATCTGATGGGTGATGTAGTGCTGGACGACCTCGTCGAGGCGGAGGGTCCGGGGGACGCCGTCCACCAGCGCCAGCATGATCACCCCGAACGTCTCTTGAAGCTGGGTCTGCTTGTACAGCTTGTTCAGGGCGATCTGTGGATTGGCCCCGCGGCGTAGGTCGACGACCAGGCGCATCCCTCCGCGGCCGCTGGACTCGTTCTTGACGTTGACCGCATCCGAAAGACGCTTGGACACGATGAGGTCGGCGATCTTCTCGGCCACCCTGGCCGGGTTCACCTGGAAGGGAACCTCGGTGACCACGAGACGCTGGCGCCCCTTGGAGTCCTCCTCGACCGTCACCTTCGCCCGCATCCGAATCGAGCCTCGGCCGGTGTTGTAGGCCTCCTTGATGCTGTCCCGCCCCATGATCGTTCCGCCCGTGGGGAAATCGGGTCCCTTGATGTGGCGCATCAGCTGCGCGACGGTTATCTCCGGCTTGTCGATCGCGGCGATCACCCCGTCGATGACCTCTCCCAGGTTGTGCGGCGGGATGTTGGTGGCCATCCCGACGGCGATGCCGGTGCCTCCATTGGCCAACAGGTTCGGGAACCGTGCCGGGAGCACCATCGGCTCCCGCTCCTCGCCGTCGTAGTTCGGCTGGAAATCAACGGTCTCCGCGTCGATGTCCCGGAGGAGCTCCATGGCCAGCGCGTCCAGGCGACACTCGACGTACCGCATGGCGGCCGCGGGGTGCCCGTCGATCGATCCGAGGTTTCCCTGTCCGTCGACGAGCGGGTACCGGCTGGAGAAATCCTGGCCCAGGCGGACGAGCGCATCGTAGATGGCCTGGTCGCCGTGGGGGTGGTACTTCCCCATGACGTCGCCGACGACCCGGGCTGCCTTCTTGTAGGGGCGGTCCGGGCGGAGCCCCTGCTCCAGCATCCCCCACAGGATCCGGCGGTGAACGGGCTTCAGCCCGTCGCGCACGTCCGGAAGCGCCCTCGACACGATGACCGACATCGCGTAGTCGAGGAACGAAGAGCGGATCTCCTCCTCGATGTCGATCGGTTCGATGCGGGCTGCCGTCTGCGCCATCGGTTACTGCCTCATACGTCGAGGAGGCGGACGTCCTTCGCGTTCTTCTGGATAAATTCCCGCCGGGACTCGACGTCCTCCCCCATGAGCACGCTGAACATCCGGTCGGCGGCGACCGCGTCCTCCAGCTGCACCTGGAGGAGTGTCCGGGCTTCGGGGTCCATGGCCGTGTCCCACAGCTGGTCCGAGTTCATCTCACCGAGACCCTTGAACCGCTGCGCCGGGATGGTCTTCTTCCCGTTCTGCTTTCGGAGTCGGTCGAGCTCCTTCTCCGAGAAGAGGTACTGAGGTTTCCCGTCCATCGTCACCCGGTACAGGGGCGGCTGGGCGATGTACACGTAGCCCGCCTCGATCAGGGGTTTCATGTGGCGGAACAGGAAGGTCAAAAGGAGCGTCCGGATGTGTGCGCCGTCGACATCCGCGTCGGTGAGAGCCACGATCTTGTGGTACCGGGCCTTGACGAGATCGAATTCCTCCTCGCCGATCCCCGTCCCCACCGCAGTGATCAGCGCCTGGATCTCCTTGTTCTCAAGGGTCTTGTGCAGTCGGGCCTTCTCCACGTTCAGGATCTTCCCCCGCAGCGGGAGGATGGCCTGAAACGCGGGGTCCCGCGCCTGGATCGCGGAGCCGCCGGCCGAGTCTCCCTCGACGATGAAGAGCTCGCACACGGCGGGATCGGTGAGCTGGCAGTCGGCGAGCTTGCCGGGCAGCGATCCGGAGTCGAGCAGCCCCTTGCGGCGGGCCAGGTCCCGGGCCTGCCGGGCTGCCAGTCGAGCCTTCGCCGCCTGAGCCCCCTTCTGAACGATGCGCTTCCCGTCGCCGGGATGCTCCTGGAGCCAGTTCATCAGGTGCTCGTTCACGTTCGTCTCGACGAACGAGCGCATCTCCGTGTTGCCGAGCTTGGTCTTGGTCTGACCCTCGAACTGCGGCTCCCTGAGCTTCACCGAGATGATCCCGGTGAGTCCCTCCCGGATGTCCTCGCCGATGAGGTTCTCCTCCTTCTCCTTGAGGAGACCCTTGGACCGGGCATACCGGTTGATCACGTTCGTCAGCGCTTTCTTGAAGCCCTCCTCGTGGGTGCCGCCCTCGTGGGTGTTGATGGTGTTGGCGAAGCTATGCAGCGACTCCGCGAAGGTGGTGTTCCACTGAAGTGCCAACTCCACCTCGGCGTCTTCCTTCTTTCCCTCGAAGTGGATCACCCGGTTGTTCAGGGCATCCTTCCCGTGGTTGAGGAGCTTCACGAAGTCCGCCAGCCCTCCCGCGGCCTTGTACACCTGGCGCCACTCCGGCGTTTCGCGTTCGTCCACGAGGGCGATCTCCACACCGCGAGTGAGGAACGAGAGCTCCTGGAGGCGCTCGGCAAGGATGTCCCGCTTGTATTCCGTCTCTTCGAAGATCTCCGGGTCGGCCCAGAAGGTGACCACGGTCCCGGTCTTCTTGGTGGACGTCCCCTTCTTCAGCTTGCCCAGGGACTTTCCTCGCTCGTAGACCTGGCTCCACGTGGCTCTGTCACGAGCCACCTCCACATCGAGGCGCTCCGAGAGCGCGTTCACCACGGACACGCCGACGCCGTGGAGTCCGCCGGAGACGGCGTAGGACTTCCCGTCGAACTTCCCGCCGGCGTGGAGGGTCGTGAGTACCACCTCGACCGCAGGCCGCCGGTCCTTGTTCCTCGGGATGGGCGTGACCGGGATCCCCCGGCCGTTGTCGGCGACCTGGACGCCCCCGTCGGAGCGCAGTCGCACCAGGATCCGCGTGCAGTACCCGGCCAGGGCCTCGTCGATGGCGTTGTCGACGACCTCGTAGACGAGGTGGTGGAGCCCCCGGCTCCCCGTGGAGCCGATGTACATGCTGGGGCGTCGACGAACCGCTTCCAGGCCTTCGAGGACGGTGATGTCTGCGGCGGTATAGCCGGGCTTTGCGCGGCCCGGGGCCTTGGTGGCCCGTGGCGCCCTGGTTCGCGGGCTGGCCTTTGCCGTCCTGGTTCTAGTCTTGGTGTTCGCCTTCCCCACACAACCTCCGTCGGAACCCGCCCACGCTCGGCAGTGCGCCGTCCAAAAGAGGGGCACCTGCCGCGGGGGCTCAGCAATACAATTTTATCACTGGGGGGTGACCCCTCCGGGTCGCCGTGACCCCGACTGAGGAGCGTTTTGCTCGGGGCGGCCAACCACCACGCGCACCGATCGAACGTCCTCAGAACCGAGCGTGTCGTTGGCTCGGCGGCGGATCTCTTCGGCAAGGAACGTCGCCTGGGCAGCCCACGAGGAGCTCTCGACCGAGATCACGAGCGCGCCCCGCTCCAGCCTCACGGGCGTGCTCCGGCCGGCCAGGCGCTCCCCGACCACCCGATCCCAGGATCGTGCCAGGCGCCCGAGGGCCACTCCCCCGCGCAGCGGGCCGGTGCGGAGGACCCCTCTGATGACCTCTCCCACCGACTGGGGCTCCTTCCGACCGTCGTCAGCGCGCCCGGACCCGACCGTCGCTCACCTCCCACACCGCCGCGCCGGCTGGGACCTGCGCCTCGTCCGGGACGGAGATCACGACTTGGCCTCGCGATCGGAGGCCCTCCTGGAGACGATCCCGGCGGGACGGGTCGAGGCCGGAAAAGGGATCGTCGAGAAGGATGACCGGCGGCTCTCCCGATTCATCTTTCAGTGCCTCGGCCGTCCCCAGACGCAGGGACAACGCAGCCGCCCACGCTTCCCCATGCGAGGCGAAGCGTCGAACGGCGAGCACCCCGACCGCGAGCTCGAGCTCGTCTCGATGCGGGCCCACGAGCGTGGTCCGCCGAACGAGCTCGTCCTCCCTGCGCTCGGCCAGGCGGCGGATGAACGCCTCCACCAGATCCTCTCCCTCCACCGAGGGACGGTACTGGACCGCAAGGTGATCGCCGGAGATCGACTGGAAGACGGCCGAGGCGGCTGGGGCCACTCGCGCCACAGCGTCGGCGCGGGCTGACGTCACCGCGGCGCCGTGGGCGGCCAGCTCCCCATCCCACGCGGCCAGATCGGGCGGAGGGCCGGGGCCGTCATGCTCCTTCAGCAGTCGGTTCCTCTGCCTGAGAGCGCGTTCATAGCTCCTCACCGCGTCCTCCCCCTTCGGCCACAGAGCCAGAGCTGCCTGATCCAGGAACCTCCGGCGGTCCTCAGGCTGCCCCTGGACGATCGCCAGGTCCTCGGGGATGCAGAACACCGTTCGGACCCGGTGTCGAAGGTCGCGGAGCCGTCGGACGGCCGATCCGTTCACCCTCACCCGGTTCGCTCCGGAGGGGCGGACCTCCACCTCGATGAGCACCCGTCCGGTCGCCGTCTGCACCTCGCCACGGAGGTAGGCCCGCTCCGCGCCCGACCGTATCAGTGGCAGGTCGGCTGCGGTCCGAGGCGAGCCCAGGCTCAGCAGGTAATGGGCCGCCTCCAGCAGGTTGGTCTTTCCCTGGGCGTTCGGGCCGACGGCCACCACGAGCCCGTCGGGCACCTCGACGTCTGTCTCCCGATGGTTCCGGAAGTCTCGGACCTCGAGCCAGACGAGTCGCACCTACCCCACGGCCGCGGGGAGGCGGACCGGCATGACCAGATAGGTGAACTCGTCCCCGTCGCCCCGGAGGACGGCGGGCTTCAGTCCGTCACGGAGCTCGACCTGCACCTTCTCGCCCACGACCCCCGCCAGACCGTCGGCCACGTAGTGAGGATTGAACGCCACGGTCAGCTCCTCACCCTCGTAGCTGGCCTCGACGGCCTCGACCGCGCCTCCCAGGTCCGGGGACGACGACGTGAGCCGGGCCCCGAGAGCATTCAGCTCCAGCCGGATCGGGGAGTTCTCCCGCGCGAGGAGGCCCACCCTCCGAATGGCCTCCAGGAGCTCCTGCCTGGGGGCAGAAAGACGATTCTCTCCCGGCTCCGGGATGAGCTGGCGGTAGTTGGGAAACTCTCCCTCGATGAGCCTCGAGGTGAGGGTGAGGCTTCCGACCCTGAAGGTTGCCTGAGCCGGCCCCAACACCAGTGCGACCTCACCCTTCTCCTCGCCACTGGCGGCCCTCGCCGCTTCGGAGATGGCCCGCTCGGGCACCAGCGCCTTCGCCTCACCATCGCCGGTGGCCGTGAGCTCTCGGAACGCGAGGCGGTAGGAGTCCGTGGCCGCCAGCGTGATCCCTTCCGGGCTGGCCTCGACAAGCACGCCGGTGAGGATCGGCCTGGCCTCGTCACGGGAGGCCGCTCTGGCGACCTGGGCAACCCCCTCGGCGAACGCCCCGGCCTCCACCGTTACCTTCACGCCCTCGGCCCCTCGGAGCACGGGGAAGTCCTCGGCCGCGAGGCATCGCAGGACGCCCTCGAAGCTCCGACACGACACCCTGGCCTGCGCACCGTCGGCGTCGAACTCCACGGCGTCAGGCGGGAGCGCCTTGACCATCTCCGCGATCAGCCGCGCCGGCACCAGGGCCGTCCCTTCCTCCTGCGCGTCCACGGGAATCCGGACCTCGGTGGTGACCTCGAGATCGGTCGTCGTCAGCCGCAGACCTTCGGCGTCGACGGCCATCAGTACGCCCGTCAACGCCGGAATCCCGGGTCTCGTGGAGACGCCTCGCTGAACGGTCTGAAGAGCCTCCGACAGGACGTCTCTCTCGCACTTGAACTTCACCATTCACCCCCTGCTTTCAACGGCTTATGACTTCTTTTTTGGTTTCTTATCTCCCTAGGGGTAGTAGTAGGCGCTGTGGAACATGTGGATACCTGCCCGATCGAGAGCATATCCGGGGGGTCTGACGCGTGGAACGGGTGGGGAGAGAGTGGGCATGGAAACCACTGGGTTCCGGCCACCGTGAAACGTGCGGCACGTAGTCCCGTGGTTGTTCACCGGTTTCTCCGAGTGGAAACCTTGATGATCTTCGTGAGCTCCTGGACCTGTCGGTAGGTCACGTCTCGGGCCGGCATCAGGGCCTCGATGCGCTTGATTCCGTGAAGCGCAGTGGTGTGGTCGCGGTCGAAGAGCTCACCGATCTTGATGAGCGAGAGTCCCGTGAGCTCCCTCAGCAAGTACATGGCCACGTGACGGGCGTTGGTGAGCGGGCGGGAACGGCTCTTGGAGAAGAGATCCTCGGGACGAAGAGCGAAGTATTTGGCGGTCTCGCTGAGGATGGCGTCGGCCGGGATGTCCTGGTCCGCTTGAGGAAGAAGATCTTCCAGGGCTCGTTCGGCTGCCGCAAGGTCGAGTGGGAGCTCGGAAAGCCTCGAGAACGCCGACACCCGAAGAAGTGCACCCTCCAGCTCGCGGATGTTGGAGTCGAAGCGCTCCGCGATGAACTGGACGACGGCCGGCGGGACGGCGATCCTCTCTCGCTGAGCCTTCATCTGGAGGATGGCGATCCGAGTCTCGAGGTCGGGGGGCTGGACGTCGACGCAGAGTCCTGAGCGGAACCGGCTCCTCAGGCGGTCCTCGAGCCCCGACAGTTCCTGAGGCGGGCGGTCGCTGGCGATCACGATCTGATGCCCGGCGCGATGGAGGTCGTTGAAGGTATGGAAGAACTCGGTCTGGGTCTCCTCTGCTCTGGCCATGAACTGGATGTCATCGACCATCAGGACCTCGATGTCCCTGTACCGCCGCTGGAACTGATACCCCTGGCCCTCGCGAACCGCGCGGATGAACTCGGTGATGAAGCGCTCCGACGTGACGTACTTGGCCCGGACTCCGGGAGTGAGAGTGGCCACGTGGTTGCCGATCGCGTACAGGAGGTGCGTCTTCCCGAGCCCCACTCCCCCGTAGATGAACAACGGGTTGTACGCCGTGGCGGGGGGCGCCTCGGCGACGGCCATTGCGGCCGCGTGAGCGAACCGGTTCGAGGGTCCTCGAACGAACGCGTCGAACGAATACTTCTCCGGGAACGTCGAGACGGGAGGTTGCGGTTTGGGCCGGGCACGCGGAGGCGATGTCGGCTCGGCGGTCTCCTCCCGCGACTGGGCGGGACGCGTCTCGACCACGAGGCGGACGCGAAGGGGTCCTCCGGCGGCATCGGCAACCAGCCGAGTCAGGAGGTCGAGGTATCGAGTGGTGAGCCAGTTCTTGACGTAGTCGGTGGGAACCGCCAGCTCGAGGATCCCGTCGGAAAGATCGCGCGCCCGGACGTCGGGAAACCACATGTCGAAGGAGCCGCTGGGCAGCTCGGCCCGGGCCAGATCGAGGGCCCGAGACCAGAGCGCCGCGGCCTCACCGGGGGGAGCTGCTGCCGAAGCGGTCTTTTCCACAATCACTTTCCACAGGTGTGGATTTGCCTGGGGAAGTGATTGGGGCCGCCTCGTGGCGGCCCCGGGGAAGCGCGAACGCTGATTATAGTGGGCATTGCGGAGCGGGAGCAATGGGGAGATAGGGCTAGTCCGGCCAGGGGACGGAACGTTCCTGCTTTGACCTGCGATGAAGGGGATTCATATAATCTAAGAAATTCCACCGATCCCTCGTAACCACGACCCCGGACGGACATGAAGCGAACCTTTCAACCCAGCAAACGTAGAAGGAAGCGGACCCACGGATTCCGTCTGAGGATGAGGACCCGGGCGGGGCGGAGGATCCTTGCCAGACGACGAGCGAAGGGCCGCGCCAAACTCTCCGCGTAAGCTCCGCCCCGCACGCGAAGTCCAACGCATCCTGAAGGCCGGCTCCGCAGCCCGCTCGAGGCGGGTGGTAGTGTACCTCGCGCGAGGATCCGGCCCGCCCCGGGCGGCCTGGATCGCGGGACGGAGGGTCGGCGGGGCTGTGGCCCGCAATCGGGCGCGGCGCCTTCTCCGGGAGGCCTGGGCGGCGATCTCTCCTCGCGTGGAGGATGGGTGGGCGGCGGTCTTTGTGGCGCGCGAAGCGATCGTGGGGGCCCGAGCGCCGGAGCTGGTTGAGGAGGTCGGGGAATTGCTGGGTCGAGCGGGAGTGCTATCGGCGTGATGCGTTGGTTGCGGGTGGTTGGAGCTCCGGCGCGGGCCATGGTGCTTATTCTCCTCAAGGCGTACCGAGTGCTGATCGCGCCGCTGCTCGGGCAGCGATGTCGCTTCTATCCATCCTGTTCGGCATATGCCATGGAAGCAGTGGCCAGACACGGTGCGGTGAAAGGTCTGGTGCTGTCAGCGTGGCGGCTGGTTCGGTGCAGTCCGCTTTCCCCGGGAGGCCCTGACCCGGTCCCGGAACGGGGAAGGTGGCGATCGTCGCCTGCGGCCGCCGAGGGCGAGTATGACGGCGTCATACGGGGAGCCTGAGGGTGGCCTCCTTCTTCAGGGCGATCACCGAGGGCCTCGGATCCATCCTGTCGTTCTTCTTCGACGTCATACCGAGCTACGGCATCGCCATCATCCTGCTGACGATCACCGTTCGGGTGGCGCTGCTGCCGCTTGCGATCAAGCAGATCCGGTCCCAGCACGCGATGCAACGTCTCCAGCCGCACCTCAAGGCCCTGGAACAGAAGTTCAAGGGGAATCGTCAGCGGCTGAACGAGGAAAAGATGAAGCTGATGCGGGAGCACCAGGTCAACCCCCTCGGGGGTTGCCTCCCGCTCCTTCTGCAGGTCCCCATCTTCATCGCCCTGTATCAGGTGCTCACCGCTGGTGGAGGAACGCGGTATCTGCCAGAGGGGAGCGCACTGGTCCGAGCGATCGAGTCGCAGAGTGCGTCGTTCCTGGGGATGAATCTGGCGTGCAACCCGAACAGCGCCGGGCGAGGGATCGTCGAGGTTCGCGGCGACACGCTGGACTGCGGATCGGGTATCGCTGCGGCCATCCCCTTCTTCGTGATGGTCGCATTGATGGTGTTCACCACGTACTACCAGCAACGACAGATGCAACTGGCCTCTGGCCAGCAGCAGGCGCAGATGCAGATGCTGCTGAGGATCATGCCCCTGTTCCTGGGATTCATCTCGCTCAGCATCCCGGCGGGGGTCCTGGTGTACTGGGTGACGACCAACGCGTGGCAGATCGGACAGCAACATGTGATGCTCAGGGCAAAGGCTCGAGCGGAAGTCGAGGGTTCTCCGCCGCCGGCGCCGAAGCCGTCGGGAAGGAATCCGGGGAAGCCCGGGGGTAAGAATGCGGGAAGTCGAAAAAAGCGCCGGAAGCGTTGAGGAGGCCGTCGAGGCGGCCCTCGAAGAGCTGGGTGTAAGCGAGCAGGAAGCCCAGATCGAGATCGTGCAAGAACCCGAGAAAGGGTTCCTTGGCATGGGCGGGCAGGCGGCAGTCGTCCGCGTGCGCGTACCGGATGAGGGTGCCTCGGAGGCAGACCTGGAGGATCAGGCCGCTCTGGCCGTGGAGTTCCTCGAAGGTCTGCTGGACCGAATGGGATTCGACGCGGAGGTGGACGCTCACCTGGTGGACGGCGTGATGTACGTCGACTTGCTCGGGGGCGATGATCCTCAGGGAATGGGGCTGTTGATCGGCCGGCACGGTCAGACGCTCGAGGCGCTTCACGAGATCGTCCGGTCCGCCGTGCAACGGAGGACGGGGGAGAGATGCCTGGTCGTGGTCGACGTGGAGGACTATCGGAAGCGGCGTCGATCGCAGCTTGCGGAGCGAGCGGGTGAGGTTGCCCGGCGAGTTCGGCGCACGGGGAGGCCCGAAAGCCTGGAGCCGATGAATCCCTACGAACGGAAGATCGTGCACGACGCGGCATCTCAGGTGGGTGGGGTGGAAACCTCGAGCGAGGGAGAGGATCCTCGTCGCCGTGTGGTGATCCGCAAGAAACGGCGCTGAAGGGCCAGGGCTCGCCCCTGCCAGGGACGTGTTTCACGTGAAACGTATCGTCACCGATGCAGCCACGCTGGGGATCGAACTATCTCCGCACCAGGCACGCCTGATTCGCCGGTACGAAACCCTCCTTCTGGAGCGGGCGATTCCGATGGGCCTCGTTGCCCGGTCGGACAGCGATCGACTCTACGAACGCCACATCCTCGACAGCCTCCGCGCGGCCCCGCTCTTCCGTCCGTCCGATCGGCGGGCCTACGATCTCGGCTCCGGTGCAGGACTGCCGGGAATTTCCCTGGCGATCGTCCTCCCCCGGTGTCGGTTCACGCTTGCAGAGTCGAGATCGAAGCGGTCGGCATTCCTGGAGTTGGCCGTGGAGCGGCTGGGCCTTTCGAACGTCGACGTTCACGCCGGCTCCGCGGACACTCTGCCGGCCGGCGCCGACATCGTTACCGCTCGCGCGTTCGCCCCCCTCGAGCGAACCTGGCCGCTTGCTGCCGGCCTCCTTCGAGTTGGGGGCAAGCTCATCTACTTCGCGGGGAAGCGGATTCGAGATCCCGAAGGCATGGCCCGGGCCGCGGCGGGGCCCTCCCGGCAGGTGAGCATCGAGAAAGTGCTTGAAAGCATGGCTCCACTGGTTATGATGACTCTCGAGTGACTTCACAAACGGAAGTCGAGACCCCGGTGAGCGACCCTCAACCGGAGGTCGAGGGCGTGCCGCGACATCACGCCAGGGTCATTGCCGTGGCCAACCAGAAGGGCGGCGTCGGCAAGAGCACCACCTCGGTCAACCTCGGAGCGGCACTCGCCGAAGCCGGACAGAGGGTCCTGGTGATCGACATGGACCCGCAGGGGAACGCGTCGACCGGCATGGGGATCGATCACGACCACCGTGAGATCACCACGTACGAAGTTCTCACAGCGGGAGTGCCGGCCCAGCAAGCGGTAACGGAGACGGCGGTGCCGGGTCTGTCGGCCATCCCCTCCACCATCGATCTCGCGGGTGCCGACATCGAGCTCGTCAGCCAGTTTTCCCGAGAGATGCGACTCTCCAAGGCCATCGAGCCGCTCCTGAGCGCCTATGACTTCATCCTGCTCGACTGCCCCCCCTCGCTGGGGCTCCTGACCGTGAACGCCCTGGCGGCATCCGATGAACTGATCGTGCCGATCCAGTGTGAGTACTACGCCCTGGAAGGGCTGGGCCAACTGCTGCGGAACGTCCGCCTGGTCCAGCAGAGCCTCAACTCCAGGTTGAGGCTATCGGGGATCGTCCTGACGATGTTCGACACCAGAACCAAGCTGTCGGAACAGGTGGTGGCCGAGGTCCGTAGGTTCTTCGGCGATCGCGTGTATGACGCTGTCATACCTCGCACCGTGCGGCTCTCTGAGGCCCCCGGGTATGGACAGCCCATCACCACGTATGACGGCGCGTCCAAGGGAGCCAAGGCATATCGCAAGCTGGCCAGCGAGGTCCTGCACCGCCCCGTCACGGACGAAGCCGTTCCGGCCGACGAGCTGCCGGCAGTGATCGTCCCTGAGCCGACGCCCGAGGAACCGGAGTCGCCGAAGCGCCGGCTCTTTCGACGGAAGGAGGGGAGCCGGACATGACACCGCAGCGGGGCGGACTGGGTCGGGGGCTTTCCGCTCTCATCCCCGGGGCCGAAGAGGGTGGTCTGCTGGAGATCCCGGTGGCGGCGATCTCACCGAACCCCCGTCAGCCGAGAGGGGAGTTCAACCAGGAATCGCTGGAAGGGCTTGCCGCTTCGATCAGAGAGGTGGGAGTGCTCCAACCGATCGTCGTTCGACGGGAGAACGGTGGGTACGAGCTGGTGGCCGGAGAACGGCGTCTCCGCGCGGCGAAGCTGGCAGACCTGGCCACGATCCCCGCGGTGATCCGTGAAACGGACCAGACGGAGTCGCTTCGGGAGGCTCTGATCGAGAATCTTCAGCGAGACGATCTGGCGCCGCTGGAGATGGCCGCGGCGTTCCAGGAGCTCCTCGAGGAGCTGGAGGTGTCGCAGGACGTGCTGGCCGAACGGCTCGGATTCTCAAGGGCCCACATCGCCAACACGATCCGGCTGCTCCATCTGCCGGGCGAAGTCCAACGGCTGCTGGGAGAGGGACGGCTCCAGGCGGGTCACGCCCGAGCGCTGCTGTCGCTGAACGACCCCGAGGCACAGAAAGCGGTCGGCCTGCGCGTGGCCGCGGAGGGGCTGTCGGTGCGCCAGGTCGAGGAACTGGTCCGGGCCTATGCGGATCGAGTGGTGCCGGAGCGGGCGGGGAGAGAGCCGGCCGGCAGGGATCCGCGAACCGCAGAGGTCGAGGAGACGCTTGCGTCGAAGCTCGGTACCCGAGTTCGAGTCCAGATGGGGCGGAGGAAGGGCAAGATCGTCATCGAGTTCGGGTCCAGGAAGGACCTCGACCGCATCGTGGGCGCCATCGTTCGGTAGGACACTTCGGCCGCGCCACGGCGGGACCGCACCGAGTCGCGCGTCTTAGAATTCGCGTGATGGGTGAGTTCGCCAGGGTCCTGCGAGGCATCGGCCTCGGCTTCGTTCTGGGCAGCGTGCTTGCCCGCTTGGCGCGCCGCTAGGAACGCTCGCCGAAGAATCGTTCCAACGCTCTCACCAGCGCCCGGGCCACTTCCGACCGGAAGCGCTCTTCGGTGAGGAGCTGCTCCTCCTTGGGGTTGGTGATGAAGCACGGCTCCACCTGAACGGCCGGCATCGGCGTCTCGCGGAGGAGGGGAAACGACATGGGATGGGTCCGTCCGTCACGGACGCCGGTCCAATCGGATAGCTCCTCCTGGATGAGCTCGGCCAGAGCCTTCCCCGGCACCGAGACAGACCCGAGCCGCCCGAAGTAATAGGAGGAAGAGCCCTCGGCGGACGCGTCCTCGTGGGAATTGAGGTGAAGCGACAGGAGCGCGTCGGCGTTCGAGGACCTAGCCCGCCCGACCCGTTCGGCTGCGGGCAGGTTTTCGTGGGGAGTTCTGAGCAACACGGGCTCGGCCCCGTGGGTTCGAAGCTCTGCCGCGAGGCGGGCCGCCAGTTGATATGCGGACTCGGCCTCGGATAGCCCAGTCGGGCCCACCGCCCCCGGATCGTCCGGGCCGTGCCCGACGTCGAGCGCCACCCTCCGACCCGCGAGCGAGGTGGGGGAGCGGAGCGACTCGGACTCTCTGATCGATGTTCGCCCCGGTCCCGGCACGGGCGGACGGAGGCGGTCGAGAGCGTCAAGCGTGGTCGCCCCCACGATGCCGTCCGAGGCCAGGCCGACGTTCTGCTGGAAGTCCCGGACGGCGAGACTGGTCTGGTCCCCGAAGATGCCGTCCTCGCGACCGGGGTCAAACCCGAGCACGTTCAGCCGCCGCTGGAGGGCGCGGACGTCGTCGCCCCGGAAGTACGGGTATCGGAGGTACAGGACTCTGTCGCCGAGTGCGTACCCCGCCTCGACCAGCTCCTGCCACGTGATCGGGCCGATGCTGGCGTCGACGAGGAGCCCGCGCTCCTGCTGGAACGTCCGGACCGCCGCCTCGGTCGAGCCGTCGAATCGATGGGCCTCCAGTTCGGCAGCCTCGAGCCGGAAACCGAGGGCCACGAGACGGGATTGAACGTCTCGGACGTCCTGTCCCCAGTCGCCTCGCTTGATGGTCCTCACGGCGTGAGTATGTCATCGGGCGCCGCCCGGGCGCCCGGCTGGTGTCTGCCTACGCGGCGACGTGCGGCTCGATGCCCTTGAGGATGTCGTCCTTGCCTCGAGCCCCGACGAACCTGGCCTTCTCCTCGCCGCCCTTGAACAGGATGAGAGTTGGGATGCTCATGACGCCGTACTTCATCGTTGTCATGGGATTGTCGTCGACGTTCATCTTGACCACGGTGAGGCTCCCGGCCTTGTCTCGGCCGATCTGCTCGACCACCGGACTCACCATGTGGCAGGGAACGCACCAGTCGGCCCAGAAGTCAACGAGGACCGGGGTCTCCGACTGGAGCACGCGCGTCTCGAAGTCCTGGTCCGTCGCGGTCACGGTCCCGTCGTCCATCGTTCCTCCTTGATTGCAAACAAACGCCGGCTTCGCGAGCCGGCATCTCCTGGAACACCGGCCACTCTAAGGATATTCCCCGAACGCGGGGAAATCCGCATACAGCTCCTCCATGAGACCGGCGAAGGCGCGGCCGCGACCGCCGTCGGCAAGACGCGCGAGCCGGCGCTCCCGCGCCTCCGTCACGGAAGCGGAGCGCCGGTACAGCCGGACGAGCAGCGGATACGGATTGATCCAGTCGGAGGCCTGGATGCCGAAGTGGAGGTGCGGAGGGAACTCGTCTTCGTGGCCGGAGTCTCCGTACCCCGTGTTCCCGACGAGCCCGAGGACCGTGCCCGGCCGCACCGGGGCGCCGACGGCGATCCCCGGAGCGAACGCGGAGAGGTGTGCGTAGAAGTAGTAGTTCCCGTCCACCCCCCGGATCCCGACACGATCGCCCGAGTAGAAGGTCCACCCCATCGCCTCGACCCTTCCCTCGGAAGCCGAGAGCACCGGGGTTCCCTTCTCGGCGCTGATGTCCGTCCCTTCGTGCACCCCGACCTGCCGCCACTTCCCGCCGATCAGCCGAAGACGGGGCTCGTGCCAGTCGTTGTCGAACTCGATGACCGAGAACCAGTTGCTCCGAGCCACGGGAAACGTCATGCCGTCGAGCATGACCGGCCGGTAGTAGGCGGGCGGCGGCACCAGGGCCGCCTGCTGCGCAGGGGTCGCGGGGCGGGCCGGGGAACCCTGCGCCGCAAGACCGAGGATGGCGAGCAGGGCGGTGAGCCGTCGCACAACGGTAGGCTACCGTGCGTCTTCCGGGGAGGTGACGCCGTGACGCTCAGGATGCGGTTCTTTCGGGTGGTGCCGGAGAAGCTCGATCGGTTGCGGTGGTGGATGGCCGAGGTGGCCCGGCGACGGGACGAGGCCCTGGAGACGCTGGCCAACGAGTCGGTCCGTCACGAGGCGGCCTGGCTTCTCCACACGACGGACGGCCCGATTCTCGTCTACGCCATCGAGGCGGAGGACCTGGCCCACGTCGACCGGGCTTTCCAGTCGTCGTCGTTTCGCATCGACCACGATCATCGCCGGGTGATGGACGAGGTGCTCGCGGAACCGTTTCCGTCGGAGGCCTTGCTGGACCTTAGGGCGTGAGGAGCCTCAGCCGTCCTGAGCTTCGAGGAACCGCTCCGCGTCCATGGCGGCCTTGCAGCCCATCCCCGCGGCGGTAACAGCCTGACGGTAGAAGTGGTCGACCGCATCTCCGGCGGCGAAGACACCCTCCACGCTAGTTCTGGTGGTCGGCTCCTGGACCACGATGTAGCCGCCGGACAGCTCCAGCTGTCCCTCGAAGATCTGCGTGTTGGGGATGTGACCGATCGCCACGAACAGGCCCCCGACGGGGACGTCGGTGGTCTCGTCCGTCTTCACGTTCTTCAGGCGGACGCCGCTGACCTGACCATCGCCGAGCACCTCGTCCACGACGCTGTCCCACACGAAGTCGATCTTGTCGTTGGCGAACGCTCGGTCCTGCATGATCTTCGAGGCCCGGAGGGCGTCGCGACGGTGCACGACGGTGACCTTGGTGGCGAATCGGGTGAGAAACAAGGCCTCCTCCATGGCGGAATCGCCGCCGCCCACGACCACAAGCTCCTTCCCACGGAAGAAGAAGCCGTCACAGGTGGCGCATGTGGAGACGCCGTGGCCGAGGAGCCGGCGCTCGCCCTCCACGTCGAGCATCCTGGAAGAGGCTCCCGTCGACACGATGACCGTTCGAGCGCCCCACTCTTCGTCGCCTGACCACACGCGGAA
>DASSDP010000031.1:0-11189 GCA_035697085.1 Actinomycetota bacterium | reverse complement strand
TGGCGGAAAGCGTTGCCGTTTCTGCACCGCCTTTCTCCGCCGTTTTGTTCGAATCACCTCCGCAGGCAGACAGCAGGACGGCGACCGCCATGACCATCGTGATCTTCGACATCCTCGACATGCTCGACCTCCTTCTCCTCTCGAGACCGCGGACCGATTTTTCTTCCAACTACTACGAAAGTCGGGCCCGGACGGATAGGCGAAGCATCATAAGCCAGATACGCTTTCCCTCCCATGGATTCGGTCAAACGGTTGATCGCAGTGTCCGGGCCGCACGGGCCACCGGTCCGGTGGCTCGGCGGTTCTTGACCGGGCCTGCGAGATCATCGGTGCACTTCGACATTCCGCTTCGCGGACCAGGGGGCGAGCCCGTCGATCTTCTGCGAACCCTGACCTCACACGGTCTCGCGTCGTTGCCCCCGCTCGAGATCGACGAGGAACGAGTCACACTCACCCACACGCTGGCCGTTCCGCGGGGACGACCACGAACCATCCGGGTCTCTCCCGGAGCACGGGGCAGGGCTCGGGTCGATGTTTTGGGCAGGTCTCCGGGACGTGGAACCCTCGAAGCGCTACTCGCCGGCGTTCATCACGTGCTCCACATGGACGAGGACCTCTCCGTCTTCTACGAGCTGACCGCGGCCGACCCTGACCTGTCGTGGGTGGCACGAGGGGCCGGGCGGATGATCCGGAGCCCGAGCGTTTTCGAGGAGGTCGTGCGGATCGTGTGCACCACGAACTGCTCGTGGGCGGCGACCACGCGGATGCTGACGACGCTCGTGCAGGGTCTGGGGGAACGAACGTCGGAGGCGCCCTCCGACAGCTGGCGTGGACGCGCCTTTCCCAATCCTGAAGCGATGGCTGCGGTCGGGGAGAGGTTCTACCGAGAGGAGATGCGTGCCGGATACCGAGGTCCCTATCTCCTTTCTCTGGCTCGGTCGGTGGCAGAGGGCACTCTCGACCTCGAGGCTCTGGGCCACGCCGGTCGAGAGGAGCTCTCGGACGACGAGATGGAGGCGCGTCTTCTGGCGTTGCCGGGGGTCGGCCCGTACGCAGCCGCCCACATCATGCTGTTGCTCGGCCGGTACTCGCGTCTGATCCTCGACTCGTGGACGCGGCCGAAGTACGCGCGCCTCCGGGCCTCCCGCCGCCAGGTCTCCGACGCATCGATCGTTCGGCGCTTTCGAAGGTATGGGGAGTACTCGGGCCTGGCGTTCTGGTGCTACCTCACGCGCGATTGGGTCAACGACTAAGCCTGGTTTGTTGCTGACTCGCGACCTGAGGCGACGAGCCGGACTCCCACGGTTTCCGCAGCTTCCTGCACCAGAGGATGCTGGATCGTGAGGATCTCCGGCTCGTCGGCGAACTTCAGCCGATCGAGCGCTCGGTCGGCGAAGAGAGTGGCGTTGATCCACGATGCTTCGATCGTCGACCACCACTCGAACCCCATGACGCCCTCATCGTAGAGAGCCTTCGCCAGTGGGCGGGTGATCCTTCGTTCCCGCGTGGCCACGCCCGAGGGTCGGAGCTCCCGATCCAAGAGGATTCGTGGATCGTCCAGATCCACCAGGGTATCGAGTCCGGTATCTTCGAACGCCACCAGAGCCAGGGACCGGCTTTCCGGCCGGAATGCCGAGCCGGCCGCGCCCCACGATCGCCACATCGAGAGATGCTCGGCGATAGGCGAGATGGTGCTTCTGCTGACGTACAGGGCCCCGTAGGCCCCGGGATTGTCGTGGCGTCCTCCTCCCTGAAGGTGCCGGGCCACGAACAATGGGCCGCCCTCGGACCGCGCGGAGGCATCACGATCGAAGGGGAAGAGTCGGTAGAACGTCATGCAAACGAGCCGGCCTGGTGGGCGTCGATGGCCTGGAGGACCTCGGTAACCCGGCCCCGGGCCAGGTAGTCGATGGGGCGCCAGTCGTTCAGGAAGGGATTCAATCCGTTGAGCCAGCCGACGACCACCTCGGGTTCGTAGAGAGCGAGCAGACGCGCCAGGACGAACTCGAGTCCCTCGACCTTTCGCCGATTCTCCGCGTCGGGCTGGTCGGTCCTGAGCCACCTGCTGACCCGCGAGCGGCTCACCCCAAGCGCCTTGGCAACCCGGCTTTGGCTGCCCAGATCCCTGGTGATGGCCCTGAGTTTCTCTCGAACCGGCACAGGCACAGCCTGTCACCTCCTACCGACACCACCTTAGCATGCCGCAACAGATTCTGTTGCGGCCACTGCTGCGATGCGACCGACCGGGAGGGGTCCGCTACAGTAGAACCAGCGATCCAGGAGGAGCAGATGGCCCAGCGACAGACCAAGTTCGTCTACGACTTCAGCCAGGGCAACAAGGGCATGAAGGACCTCCTCGGCGGAAAAGGGGCCAATCTTGCCGAAATGACCAATCTGCGGCTTCCGGTCCCACCCGGATTCACCATCACCACGAAGGCGTGCAACGAACGCCTGGCCTCGGGCGACTTCCCCGAAGGCCTCGACCGAGAGATCGACGAGCACCTCCGGCGTCTGGAGAACCGGATGGGCCGGCGCCTTGGCGATACCGAGAACCCGCTGCTGGTCTCGGTCAGGTCCGGAGCGAAGTACTCGATGCCGGGGATGATGGACACGGTTCTGAATCTCGGACTGAACGACCGCTCAGTGTTGGGACTGGCTCGGCAGGCCGGGAGCGACCGGTTCGCCTACGACTCCTATCGCCGGTTCATCCAGATGTTCGCCAAGATCGTGATGGGAGTTCCGGGCGAGCTGTTCGAGGAGGCACTCGAGAGAGCCAAGGCGAAAAAGGGTCCGGAGGCCAAGGACACCGACCTGGAAGCCGTGGACCTGCTGGATGTCGTGGAGCACTTCAAGGACATCGTTCGAGACCAGAGTGGCCATCTGTTCCCGGATGATCCGAGGAAGCAGCTCCACATGGCCATCGAGGCCGTCTTCGCCTCCTGGACCAACGAGCGGGCCAAGACGTATCGCAAGCAGTACAGGATCCCCGACGATCTCGGCACCGCCGTGAACGTGGTGGCGATGGTCTTCGGGAACCTCGGCGACGACTCCGGGACCGGCGTCGCCTTCACCCGGGACCCCGCGACCGGACAGAAGGGAGCGTACGGCGACTATCTTCCGAACGCTCAGGGAGAGGACGTGGTTGCCGGAATCCGCAACGCGTTAGCCCTCGCCGAGCTGAACCACATCAATCCCGAGGCGTACCGACAGCTCCTCCAGGTCATGGCCACGCTGGAGAAGCACTACCGGGACATGTGCGATGTGGAGTTCACCATCGAGAAAGGCAAGCTCTGGATGCTTCAGACCCGTGTGGGGAAGCGCACCGGGGCGGCCGCCGTGAAGATGGCCGTCGACATGGTGGGGGAGCGCCTGATCAGCAGGGACGAGGCGATTGCCAGGGTCGAGCCGGAGCAGCTCGACCAGCTGTTGCATCCCCAGTTCGACCCGAAGGCGAAGGTGGACGTCTTGGCCAAGGGACTGAACGCCAGCCCCGGGGCCGCCGTGGGCAAGGCGGTGTTCGACGCGGATAGCGCCGCGGCCCGGGGAGCGAAGGGAGAGGACGTCATCCTCGTGCGCAGGGAGACGAATCCCGACGACCTGCACGGGATGATCGCCGCTCGGGGGATCCTCACGTCTCATGGTGGGAAGACGTCGCACGCCGCAGTGGTGGCCAGGGGGATGGGGAAGCCGGCGGTGTGCGGAGCCGAGGCGCTGAAGATCGATGTCGCCGGCAGGAAGTTCAGCGCCGGCCGGACCACCGTGAGCGAGGGGGACGTCATCTCGATCGACGGAACCACGGGCCGGATCGTCGTCGGAAAGGTCCCTCTCGTCGAGCCGAAGCTCTCCGCCGACTTCGAGACGCTACTGTCCTGGGCCGACCGGGTTCGCCAGCTCAACGTGAGAACCAACGCCGACGACGGTCCCTCGGCGGCGAAGGCCCGGAAGTTCGGCGCCGAAGGGATCGGGCTCTGCCGCACGGAGCACATGTTCGGAACCGTCGGGGACCCGCGGCTACCGATCTTCAGGCAGGTCATCCTGGCCGCGCCCCAGGCTCGGGCGGCACAGCTCGCCCTGATCGATGCTGAGAAAGAAGCGTCCGAGGCCCGCGGGAAGGCCAAGCGCGCGGCGGAGGAGACCGTAAAGGAGGCGAAGGCGGCTCTGAAATCCCCCGAGGTCCGTCCCTACTTCGAAGGCCTGAAGAAGCTCCTCACGGGACAGCGGCGGGACTTCGAGTCCATCTTCAAGGCCATGGACGGCCTCCCCGTCACGATCCGGCTCCTCGACCCGCCGCTCCATGAGTTCCTGCCCTCGTCCAAAGAGTTGGAGCTGGCGATGGCCACGCCGGCGCTCAAGGCCTCGAAGGACATCCTCCGTGAGTTCGGGGGGAAACGAGGGACCGAGAAGGTCCTCCGCGAAGTCATGGCCCTCGAGGAGAACAACCCCATGCTGGGGCTACGCGGGTGCAGGCTGGGGATCCTGTATCCGGACATCTACCGGACCCAGGTGCAGGCGATCATCGAGGCGGCATGCAACGTGAAGAAGAAGGGCGGCGACCCGCACGTCGAGATCATGGTCCCATTGGTTGCAGTGCGCGAGGAACTGACCGCGGTGGCGGCGGACGTCCGCGAGGTGGCCGAGCAGGTCCTCGGGCAGCGGAAGATGGAGCTGCCGTACCTGGTCGGGACGATGATCGAGCTTCCCCGAGCGGCACTCGCCGCCGACGAGATCGCCGAGGACGCCGACTTCTTCTCGTTTGGGACGAACGACCTGACCCAGACGGCATTCGGCTTCTCCCGAGACGACGTCGAGGGCAAGTTCCTGGCCCGGTATCTGGAGGAGAAGATCCTCCCGATGAACCCGTTCGAGACCCTGGACGAGCGGGGCGTCGGGGATCTCGTGCTCACCGCATGCCAGAAGGGGCGAAAGACCAAGGAGGACCTGAAGCTCGGGATCTGCGGCGAGCACGGAGGCGACCCTGCCTCCGTGCATTTCTTCCACAATGCCGGGTTGGACTACGTGTCCTGCTCACCGTATCGGGTTCCTCTGGCCCGCCTGGCGGCGGCTCAGGCCGTTCTGGGGGAGGCCGAGACGGCCTCGAAGTAGCCCCGACCGGCGAATCACCCGGGGTGCCGAGCAAAAACCCCCGTTCGGGGGATGCTTTTCCCGAACTGCGAGCGTAGCGTTCGCGTCGCCTGGTTCAAAGACCGGTTCCCTCCTCCGCCGGCACGACCGAAGGAGGTGGGAGCAGGTGGTGTCATTCGAAGGGCCATCGCATCCGGAGGGCGGGCGTGGTCCCGGGCCGCGGGTTCGATGGCGGGCCAGGGGGGCTGTGGCTGCGGTGGCGTCCGTCGTCTTGCTCGCGCCGGTCACAGCTATCGCCGGGCACATGGGCGGCTGGACGCATGACCACTCGTCCGCGGGCGTCCCGTACCGACCGCACGGGTACAACGACATCGTTCGAGTATTCGGACAGCCCTGTGGACCCAACATGCAGGGCGCCCACGTGTGGTGGCCGCACATAAACGCGCCGTGGGACGGGGGTTACCAAGGCCACCATCCATACATCGTTCGAAACATCGTCCATAACATCCGAAGCCACATATCTGCGGCCCACAACGAAGGAGCGTGGTACTACGGGCAGTACGGAGGGGTGTGCAAGCAGAGAACCGGCGGCTCAGGCTATTCCTTGCATGCGTTCGGGGCGGCAGTGGATACGAACACCGCAAGGAATCCGTATGGACAGTGCAGCTGGAACGGAGTTGGGGTCAACGGTGTTGCGTATGGAACGTATCTGCCGAATGTGTGGCGGGAGAGTGAGGCCGGACACAACTTCAGATGGGGACGGGATTGGTGCGACCCGCACCATTTTCAGTACGCCACGGGCTGGTAGAGGGGGGGAGCCGTGAATCGAACTCAAAAGATCGCGATCATCTCCCCGATTCTTGTTGGTCTGATTGGCGCAGCGGTCTTTTTCGGATTCGTCCGAGCCCGCTCTTCGGCCGTGGGCTGTGCCGAGGAACCTGCCGTCGCCATCGCAGGACTGGATTCAGCCGTCGCTAGGGGTCAAGGGATGGCTGCAATCGTCGGAAACAAGATCGTCTTGCTCGACGCTGTCGGGGATCGCACCGCCTATGCACCCCCTATCAGCGGAAACGGCGTGCTTCGACACGTTGCGAGCGCAGCCGGGGTGGGGACTGCTTACGTTGTGGACAAGGAAGGCCCGGACACCCTCGTCAGTGTGGGATCTCGCGGGATCTCGGAGATCTCTGGGGAGGGTGAGATCACTCACCCCACCTTGTCGGGGTCAGGGGACCTTGTGTGGGCCGAGGACTTCCAAACCCTCAAGCTCTCACCTCAAGGAAGTCAGCCAGCCAGGACGATCGCTCGTCCACAGGGGTCTACGGCAGTGTTCTCCCCGCTCTTCACCGGCGCGAATGAGCTGATCGCGGTGGTCCAGGAACCGGTTGAGAACGATACCGGGGAGGACGACAGCCTCAACAATCTGTTCCGCTACGACATCGAATCCGATACATGGACTCGGCTAACGACGTTTCAAGGCACTTCGGAGAATTGGTCGGTAGTCCGCACTCCTGTCGTCGCGAGAGATGGCCTGGTTTACTTCTTGCGTCTTCGGGGGGTGGCCTCCGAGGCCCGGCCCCCGTCCTTCGAGCTCTGGTCCCTGCGCGATGATGTAGCGTCGAAAGTGCGGGATCTCCCGAAGGAGATGTATCTGGCTGGCGTGAGCAGCGCCGGGTTGCTGTGGAACGTCCACGACGGCACCGAGTGGAGGCTCTTCCAAGAGAAAGGTAAAGGCCTTTTCGATCTCGGGTGCGGCGCCGTGATGGTGGACCCTCGAGCTCAGCCCGATCCAGACATCCCCAGGGAAGATCCAGCGTCGAATCGCCGAAGCGCACGCCAGGGAAAGGACGCGCCCAACAGTTCCGCGGGTCTTGTGGATGCCGAGATGGCAATCAAGGTGGGTGACTTCTCTACTCGGCAGGAGGCAGAAGCGGTCGCCGAAAGGTTAGGGCTTCCTGGCCTGGAGCTGATCACGCACCGTGTGGCGCCGTACGCCATCGCCCCAGGAAAGTGGGGCGTGGTGCAACGACTCCCGGCCGACGCAGACCTCACGTTGGTGATCGAGGAGTTTCATCGACGCTTCCCCGAGTACTCGAACCGATCATGGATCGTCTCGCTGTCGGGAGGGACGCCATCGGGGTGAGCAACTGAGACGTTTGGCTGTCGTTGGTCTGGCGGTGGCGACGCTCCTCGCGGGGGCATGCGGGAGCGGCGACAGAACTCCGCGAGGGTTCGCCACCGCCACCGTCTCCCCGGCTGGCCAGGCCACTCCAAAGAGTTCGGCGCCCACAGATCCTGAATCTACCGTTGAACGCCCACGCGAATGGGTTGCCGTCTTTCGCGTTGCCGAAGTCGACGAGTTGGATGAGGAAACGAAGGAATTCATGCGATTGGTTCCCGACAACATCGCGATCTCTCCCGTCGGTTGCTGGGTGGGACTAGCCGCGGAACTCGGGAATCCTCAAGGAGAGAATCCGTACGCGGCGGCTCTCGTTGCCGAGTCCCGCGAGGAGTTGGAAGCCGCTGTTGAAAAGGTTGGGCGGGAGCCGATCCTGGTGGGTGAGTTCCCGGCGATGTGCGGGCACGTCCGAGGTTAGTCCCGCAGCTCCTTGATAGATTGGAGGAGTGGGCTTCGCGCGACGGCATCCGTTTGTCACTTCCTTCGTTCTTGTCGCTGCTCTGGTCCTCGGTGTCGTGGGGACGAGCGCCCTCGCCGTGTGGCGGGCCGCGCACGTGGACGAGGCCAGCGCGATCGATCGGGCCGACGTCATCATCGTGCTGGGCGCAGCTCACTATGGGGGGCAGCCGTCGCCTGTCTTCCGGGGACGCCTGGACCACGGCAGCCTGCTGTACCGCAACCACTTCGCCGATCGGATCGTCGTCGTCGGAGCGAAGCGACCGGGAGATACGCTGAGCGAGGCAGAAGCTGGAGCCAACTACCTCGTCGAGTCAGGGGTCCCCCCCTACGATGTCTCGATCTCTCCCCGTGGTGAGACCACCTACGAGAGCTTGAAGGCCGCCGCCAATTTCATGGAGGCCCGCGACATGGAGAGCGCGTTCCTGGTGTCTGATCCCTGGCACAACCTCCGGATCCGACGGATGGCTCGTGACCTGGGGATCGAGGGGTACGTCTCGGCGACTTGGCACTCGGCGGCGAAGAGCCAGTCCACACGGCTCAGTGGCTACGCGAGAGAGACGTTTGCCTACCTCTACTACCGCATGTTTCGGCGCTAGCCGTTCATTTCCCCAGGTCAGAAGCGGTGTCGGTCCCGCGTGCTACTCTGAGTCGCGAGTTGAGCATCAGGGAACGACAGGAAGAGATCGAACGGCAGGTGCTATCGCCGAGAGCGGCACTCTCTTCCGAGACAAAGGGGCGAGAGCGGGACGAGCCGCCCCATCACCTTCGAACCGCCTTCCAGCGCGACCGGGATCGCATCGTCCACTCGAAGTCCTTCCGTCGGTTGAAGCACAAGACCCAGGTGTTCATCGCGCCCGAGGGCGATCACTATCGCGTCCGCCTCACCCACACGCTCGAGGTATCCCAGATCGCCCGGACGATCGCCCGGGCGCTCCGGCTCAACGAGGATCTCACCGAGGCCATCGCCCTCGCTCATGACCTTGGGCACACGCCGTTCGGGCACCTCGGCGAGCAGGCGCTCAGCCCCTTCCTGGGCCGGCCGTTTCGCCACAGCGAGCAGAGCCTCCGTGTCGTCGATCACCTGGAGCGAGACGGCGCCGGCCTGAATCTCACCTGGGAGGTCCGCGACGGCATCGTCAATCACACGTGGACGATGCCGATGCCGGCGACCCTCGAGGGTCAGGTCAATCGGCTTGCTGATCGTCTCGGTTACGTGAACCATGACATTGACGACGCCATCCGTGCCGGCCTCCTGACGGAGAAAGAGCTCCCCGAAGAGGCCGTGGCGATCCTGGGAAGAAGCCACGGGGACCGGATCGAGACGCTCGTCACGGACATCGTGGAGACGAGCCTTGACGCACCGGAGGTCCGGATGTCGGAGTCCGCGGCCGGCGCCCTCGACATCCTGCGCGACTTCATGTTCGAGCGCGTGTACCTGCGGGAGGAATCCAGGGTCGAGCAGGAGAAGGCCATCGGCGTGGTCAGGGCGCTCTTCTCCTATTACCTGGATCATCCGGAGGAGGTTCCTCCGGAGTATCATGCGGCCCCGGGCGATCCCCCGACCCGGGTGGCCGACTACATCGCCGGAATGACCGACCGGTACGCCCTGCGCGCGTACGAGCAGCTGTTCCTTCCGCGGGGATGGATGCTCTGACAGTACGCCGGGGGGATGAGCTTCCCCGGGGAGTGTGACGTGGCGCGCATCAATCAGGACGACGTCGAAGCGGTCCGTGAACGCACCGATATCGTCGCGCTGATCCAGCAGTACGTGGGACTCAAGAAGCAGGGGAGAGCGTTCTCCGGGCTCTGCCCGTTCCATACGGAGAAGACGGCCTCCTTCACCGTCGATCCCGCGAAGCAGGTCTACTACTGCTTCGGATGCCAGGCTGGCGGGAACGCGTTCCACTTCCTGATGGGCGTGGAGTCCCTCACGTTTCCCGAATCGGTGGAGCGCCTGGCCAAGCAGGCCGGGATCAACCTTCGGTACGAGGGACGTTCGCCGGAGGACCGAAAGGCGGCGTCGCGACGGCAGTCCCTGTTCCGAGCCAACACCCGCGCGGCGGATCTGTATCACCGACACCTGATGGACCACCGTGACGCCGAGGAGGCCCGACGGTACCTGGAGGCCCGAGGGATCTCCAAGGAGACGGCGGTCGAGTTCGGCATCGGGTACGCGCCGGGATTCCCCGATTTCCTGCTTCGACGGCTCGCTCGCGAGTTCTCGCCGGAGATTCTCGTTGAGGCCGGCCTGGCGCTGAAGGACTCCTCGGGCTCCGTGCGAGACCGGTTCCGAAATCGGGTCACGTTCCCGGTCAACGATCTGGCGGGACAGGCCGTCGGCTTCGGCGCTCGGCTCTTGACGGGGGAGGGGCCCAAGTATCTGAACTCGCCGGAGACGCCCGTCTACAAGAAGGGCGAGATGCTCTACAACCTCCATCGAGCCAAGGCTCAGGTGACCGACGGCGGCCGAGCCTATGTTGTCGAGGGATACACCGACGTCATCGCGTTGCATCAGGGCGGCGTTCCTACGGCCGTCGCGACCTGCGGCACGGCGCTGTCCGAGGGGCACCTACGTCTGTTGTCGCGGTTTGCTCGTCAGGCCGTGCTGGCGTTCGACTCGGACGAGGCGGGAGCGCGAGCCGCCGAGCGCGCGTACGGGTTCATGACCCAGCACGCCGTGGAGATTCGAGTCCTCGTCCTCCCAGAGGGGCTCGACCCCGCCGACTTCGTCCAGGCCCGCGGAGCCCCAGCGTTTGAGGAACTGGCGGAAGCGGCGGTTCCGCTGGTTGAGTACATGATTCGGCGGGCCATCAGGACCGAGGATCTGCAGACTCCGGAGGGTCAAGGTCGTGCCGTCCGGGAGGCGCTCCCAATCGTGGCAGGCTTGGAGGACTCGGTTATGCGGAGCGAGTACGCCGGCAGCTTGGCGAAACTGGTGGGGATGAAAGGCAAGGAGGTTCTCTACCAGTTGGAACAATTATCGAAGGAGGCGAAGCGGGAGACCGCGCCCACTCGAGAGGTCCGCGTTCCTTCCCGTGAGGTGGAGAAGGAAGCGCTCAAGCTCCTCATGCAGTTCCCCGATCTGGCCGGCGACCGGCTCGAGGCACTCGACGACGACCACTTCACCAAGGAAAGCCACCGGAAAGTGCTGGCGCTCCTTCGGAAGTCCACGGGACAGGCACCTGCCGAGGTGATCGGGCGCCTTCAGGAGGAGCGGATGGCCCGTTTCCTTGCCGAGCTCGCTGTGGAGCCGGTGAAGGGCGAGGTGGGGAGGGAGTACGCCGAGCGTGTATTCTCGAGGTTGGAGGAGTTCTTCCTATCTCGCCGAATAGATATCATGAAAAAACGGTTGGAACGTATCAACCCACTCACCGAGTCCACTTCCTTCGATTCTCTGTACGGGGAGCTGATTGCACTTGAGGGCGAGCGCCGGAAAGTTCGAGCCCGAACCGGAGAAGGAACCTGATGTGGC
>DASSDP010000030.1:0-4313 GCA_035697085.1 Actinomycetota bacterium | reverse complement strand
TTCCTCCTGGCCCTCCCGGCCCTCCTCGGCGCGGGCTTGCTGGAAGTGCCCGATCTCCCGCCCTCGACAGACACGGCGACCGTGATCGCCGCGACCGCCGTGGCAGCGCTCATCGGATTCCTGTCGATCGCGTTCCTGCTCCGTTACCTCAGGACGCACGACACCCGACCGTTTGCCTATTATTGCGTGGTGTTCTCGGCGGCGGCCCTTGCCTATGCCGCATTCCTCGATTAGGTCACCGGCCGGCGACCGTCATCTCTCCGATCAGAAGCGTCGGCGATCCGATGGAGCCCGCGTAGAACCGAAGGTCCGAACCCACCGCCACCACCTGCTTCAGCACGTCGAACAGGGTGCTGGCGATGGTCATCTCTCGTAGCGGCTCACCGAGGGCTCCACCGTCGATTCGAAGTCCCGTCGCGCCAACGGAGAACTCGCCGCTCACGGGATTGGCTCCAGAATGCAGTCCGGTGAGATCCTGGACGTACACGGCTTTGCCCGCCCGAGCGAGCACGGTCTCGGGAGTCTCGGGCCCCGGGACCATGAAGAGGTTGGATGGCGAAACGCCGGGCACGCCTCGGTACGAGGGGCGGCTGGCATTCCCGGTGGACGCGCCGCCCTCACGCCGAGCCGTGACCGTGTTGTGCAGAAAACCAAGGAGTCGTCCACCTCCCACGAGCATGGTTCGGGTCGTGGGCACGCCCTCGTCATCGATCGGCGAGCTCGCAGGGCCCTCCGGGAGACGCCCGTCGTCCACGAGCGAGAGCACCGGGGAAGCGACCTCCTCGCCCACCAGCCCGGCCAGCAGGGAGCGACCCTTCTGACGCTCCTCCGCCGACAGGGCGCTTGCCAGCACCCCAAGGAATCCCGCCGCGGCCCACGGATCGAGGACTACGGGGAGCCGCTCGGTCTGGGGCTTCGTCGCCCCGAGCAGCCTGGCGCCACGAACGGCGGCCTCGGTTGCCACCTCCTGCCAGGGAAGCTCGTCCGTCTCCCGCGCGACCCGGAATGAGAATCCCGACTGGGTCTCGCCGTTTCGTTCGGCGAGCGCCGAGACCATGCACCAACAATCGGTGCGCGCGTACTCGCCCGAGACGCCGACCGTGGAGGCCAGGGCAACCCGTGAGATCGCGTCGCCGTACAGGACCTCCTCGACCTTCTGAACGGCCGGGTCGGAAGAGGTAGCGGCCCGCTCCAGATCGAGCGCCAGGCTCACCTTGCGGCTCGTTTCCAGAGCCTCCATCGCCGGACGGAACAGCCACGGCAGATCCTCTGACTGCGAGGCCGTCGGAAGCTCGTTCGCCTCGTCGGCCGTGGCCAGCGCAGCGTTCTCTCGGGCCGCCGGTAAGAGGGCCGCAGCATCTCCCATGCTCGGATCCGCGGCCCACGCGTACCCGAGTCGACCTCCGATCAAGGCCCGAACCCCGACCCCTCGAGACTCGGACGCCGAGAGGGAGTCGACCTCGCCGGCTCGAGCCTTCACCTGTGTCCGCCGGTTCTCCGCCGCGAATGCTTCCGCCTGCTCGTCGTCATTCGACTGGGAAAGAGCCGCCCGACACAGATCGAGGAGGTCAGCCACCGGTGCCGCCCACGGTCATCCGCGAGATTCGAAGCGTCGGGCTGCCGGTGGTCACGGGGACACTCTGACCGTCCTTCCCGCATGTCCCGGGGCGAGCATCGAAGTCGGAAGCGATCGCGTCCACTGCCTGGAGGATGGCGATGCTATTCCCGATGAGGTTGGCTCCGCGCACCGGCCGAGTCACCGTTCCGTCTTCGATCAGGTAGCCCTCAGACACGCCGAAGACGAAATCGCCGGTCGCCGGATTCACCTGACCGCCTCCGAGGACCTTCGCGTACAGCCCTCGAGCCGTGCTGGCGATCACCTCCTCGGAGTCCGAATCGCCGGGGAGGATCGATGTGTTGGTCATCCGCGGGATCGGCAGGTGAGCATAGGACTGCCGGCGGCCGTTCCCGCTCGACGCCGACCCGTCCCGCTCGGCCCACGTCCGGTCGTACAGCGAGCCCACGAGCGTTCCCCGATCGAACAGCATGGTTCGCTGCGCCGGAGCGCCCTCGTCGTCGAAGCTGAAGGAACCCCATGCGCTCAGCACGGTGGCGTCGTCGACGCCCGTGACCAGCGTGGAGGCGAGCACCTCTCCCCGGCGGCCCCGGTAGACGGACGCCTCCTTCCCGATCGTGTCGGCCTCCAGTCCATGGCCGCAGGCCTCGTGGAACAGGACCCCGCCGCCACCCGGTCCCACGACCACGGCCATCTCGCCTGCCGGAGCCGGTATCCCACCGAGCATGGCCACCGCGCGAGCCGCCGCCGTGCGGCCCGTTTCAGCGGGCGGATGCACGACGAGCACCTCGGCGCCGCCGAGGCCGGCCGGACCCTCGAATCCCGTTCGCATCACGCCGTCTCGGGCGGCGACCACGTTGGCCACGAACCGAACCCGGTGTCGCTCCTCCTCGACCCAGGCCCCGTCGGAGGTGGCAACCAGCGCGCGCTGGACGGAGTCTCCGTAGCCGGCGACCACCTGCCTGACGTCCCCCGAGTACGAGCGAGCCACGTCATCCGCTTCCCACAGCCAGGCCACCTTTCGGTCGCGAGGGATCGAGGTCGCCGGCTCCTTCACGGTGTGCACGACAGGCGGATCGGGACGAGTGAAGTCGAGAACGCTCACGGGTGAGCCGCCGGATACGGCTTCCGCGGCGGATCTCGCTGCCGCGAGCAAGGATTCCGGGTCGAGCCGATTGGAGTAGGCGTAGGCCGTGGTCTCGCCGGCAAGGACCCGAACGCCGGCGCCCCGATCGAGCCCGGTCGAGGCCTCCTCGATCTTGCCATCGTCGAGGCGGATCGACGTGGAGTGACGCTCCTCCGCGTAGATCTCGGCGAAGCGCCCGCCCGATTTCAGGGCGGCGTTCAACACGTCCCGCACCAGGGCCTCGTCCAGCATGAAGCACACAGTGTAGCCCGCGCCTTTCGCGACCTGTACCGTGCACGCGTGTCGAGGGCGCTCCGAGCTCTTGGGTTCTCCGCCGCGGGAGCGGCGCTCATCCTGGCCCTGTATCTCATCCATCCGATCGCTGGGGGCCATCGGTTCCCGATCGGCCCGGACGGTCCGGTGTACGTGTGGTGGTCGAGGTACGCGGACGCCGAAGGCCTCGGGGTGCTCCCGGGACGCTTCGGAGTACCCGCCGTTGCCCTGATTTTGGGGGCCGTCTTCGGGACCGACCCCCTCCAGACCGTGGCCGTGCTCGGGCCGGTGCTTGCCGCAGCTTCGGGATTGGCAGCCGCGGCCCTGACCGAGGGGCTTCTCGGACACAACCTGCTGCGTTCCTTTGTGGCAGCGGTGCTGACGGCAGCATGGACCGCGCACCTTGCTGCCGGGTATCTGGGCAGCCTGGCCGTTGCCGCTCTCTTCATGTGTGCGATCGTGGCGTTCGGACTGGGGGAACGATCGTGGCGGGCCGTCGTGTTCGGTGGGGGGTTGATCGCGACGGCCGCGGTCACGCATCGCCCCCTGCTCCTGCTGTGCCTGGGGATCCTGGCGGGAGGTGTGGTGATGCTCACGCCGGACGTCCTCCGGAGGCGGCGCGAAGGCACGGCGTTCCTGGACACGGCCGCCGGTCGCATGAGCGCCGGGGCGGCAGCGGGAACGGCGCTGGGACTGGGGCTGGGCCTCGCCACCGGGCGGGGGCCCGATCGTCCTCTCGTGGAAACGTCCCAGGACGCGTTCCTCCGCACCCACGGCCTGGGAGACCTCCTTCGCCGCCAGTTCCGCCTGCGCCTCGCCGCGGACGCGCGACGCATGGCGATTCCAATGGCCGCGGGCGCTGCACTCGGCGTTGCGGGAATCGCTCGTGGGGCATGGAGACGAAGCACGGAGTCCCGTTTCCTTCTGGCCGTAGTCGGATCGTGGAGCGCCCTCAGCCTTGCGGGCGTCGCCGTCCTGTTGGCCACGGGCGGTCCCTCGAACCGGTTGATCACCTTCGCGTTGTTCATTCCCGTGATCGCGGCCGTCGGAGTCGAGTCCTTGCGTCGCCGCGTAGGCGCGGGCCTGGTCATCGCCGCGGTGGCCGCGCTCTCGATCGTCGCCGTGTCGATGTATGGCTGGTACCGACAAGAGCCGTTCATCGACAGGACCGAGGTGGAGGCCGTTAGGGCCACGCGAGAGGCGATCAACGAACTTTCGCAGGGATCACCTGTTGTGTTCCTCGTGGACACGGACAAGAAGGCCGCGGCCTTCCACGTGACCCGATTTGCCAACGTCATTCGCACGTCCGTGCCGGAAGACCGCATCGCCGACGTGCGG
>DASSDP010000029.1:0-9504 GCA_035697085.1 Actinomycetota bacterium | reverse complement strand
GAGATCGGCACCTTGTACGCGTGGTCGCCGAACACCTTCTTCAACGCCCGGGTTTCGGACGCGTCGTTCAGTGGGGTCGACGTGCCGTGGGCGTTCACGTAGTCGACGGCCTCCGGCGGCTCTTCGGCGTCGGCCAGTGTGGCCTCGATGGCCAAGACCGCGCCGGCACCCTGCGGCTCGGGCGCGGTGATGTGGTGCGCGTCGGCGGAAGCTCCGTATCCGGCCAACTCCGCGTATATCCTGGCTCCCCGGGCCTCGGCCCGTTCGGCCTCTTCGAGCACGAGGACGCACGCGCCTTCGCCGAGGACGAACCCATCGCGCTGTGCATCGAACGGGCGGCTGGCCGTGGCGCCGTCCGGATGGCGCGAGAGTGCCTGCATCTGCGCGAACCCGGCCATCGACAGGGGAGTGATGACGGCCTCGGTACCGCCGGCCAGGCAGACGTCCGCCAGGCCGTCGACGATGTACCGGTACCCCTCGCCGACGCCGTGCGCGCCGGCGGCGCACGCGGTCACGATGCACGTGTTTGGACCGGTGAAACCCATCTCCATGGCCACCTGTCCGGCGGATGCGTTCGGCATCATCGCCGGCACCAGGAAGGGCGACACTCTTCCGGGACCCTTGTCGAACAGGATCCGGGTTTGCGCCAGCATCGTGGTGAGTCCACCGATACCGGTCGACACCACAACTGCCGTTCGGGATGGCTCGACGTTCGGAGTCCCGGCGTCCTCCCACGCCAGCTTCGCCGCGGCAATCGCGAAATGGACGGCGCGGTCGGTCCGCTTGATGGCCTTCGGTTCCATGAACACAGCTGGATCGAAGTCGCGAACCTCCGCAGCGGTTCGAACCGGAAACTCCGAGGTGTCGAACAGGGTGACGTCGCCCCCGCCCGAGCGACCCGAGACGAGCCCGTCCCAGAACGCCTTCAGCCCGATCCCGACGGGTGTGACCGGCCCGATGCCGGTCACGACGACACGCCGCTTCGTCATGCCTTGGTCTCGATCTTTCCCATGACCAGATCGACCGCCTGGCCGACCGTCTTCACGCTCTCCATCTCCTCCTCGGGAATCTCGACCGAGAGCTCTTCCTCGAGCCCCAGGACCGCTTCCACCAGGTCGAGAGAGTCAGCGTCGAGGTCCTCCTCGAAGCGTGCCTCCGGGGTGACCTTCTCGATGTCAACCGAAAGCTGTTCTGCCAACACCTTCCTCACCCGCTCTTCGATCTCCTGCCTGTCCATCCCCACCTCCTCGTCTACGCCGTCATGCCGCCGTCGATGGCGAGGACCGCTCCGTTCACGTACGAAGCGCTCTCGCTGACCAGGAACCCTATCGCGGCGGCCACCTCTACGAGGTCCCCCAATCTGCCGGTCGGAATCTCACTCATGAGCCGTTCCCGGGCCTTCTCCGGGAGCGATGCGGTCATTTCCGTATGGATGTAGCCGGGGCACACGGCGTTCACCGTGATGCCGCGGCTCCCGTACTCGCGAGCCAGCGACCTTGTCAGGCCGAGCAGTGCGGTCTTCGAAGCCGAGTACGCGGCCTGCCCCGCGTTGCCCCTGAGTCCGAGGACGGACGACACCATGACGATCCTGCCCCATCGGGCTCGCATCATGCCCGAAAGTGCCGCCCGTGAGCAAAGGAAGGACCCGGTGACGTTGACCTCCAGGATCCGGTCGAAGTCCGCTCGTGGATATTTCACGGTGAGGCCGTCTCGATTCACCCCGGCGTTGTTGACCAGGACCAGAGGAGGACCGTTCCACTCCGAGATCCGATCGAACATCCCCTTCACGTCGTTCTCGTCGGAGACATCGGCACCGAACGAAGCCGCGTTCCCGCCGGCATCCTCGATCAGCCGAACCGTCTCCTTGGCCCCACCCTCGTCGCTGTGGAATCCGCAGGCCACCCGGAGGCCGTCGGCCGCCAAAGCGATTGCCGTGGCACGGCCGATCCCGCCGGAGGCGCCGGTCACCAGGGCCACTCGATCGCTCACAGGCTCTCCTGGGGGGGCGGGGAGGTCCACCGCACCAGGTTCGCTCCCCACGCGAATCCGGCACCGAACGCCACCATCAGCACAAGGTCGCCGGGAGAGATCCTTCCCTCCCGCCACGCGTGATCGAGGGCGATGGGAACCGACGCCGCCGAGGTGTTGCCCACGTTCTCGAGGTCGACGTACACACGGTCCATGGGGAACGACAATCGGTCGGCCACCGCCTTGATGATGCGGGCGTTGGCCTGGTGGGGGACAAGCAAGGTGACGTCGGAAGACGAAAGGCCGGTCTTCTCGAGAAGGCGCAGGCATGCGTCGGCCATCCCGACCACTGCCTTCTTGAAGACCTCACGGCCGTCTCTCATCCGGATGAAGTGTCCGTGTGCGGCCACCGTCTCCGGCGAGGCGGGCTCGCGGGACCCTCCGGAAGGTATGTCCAAGAGGCCGGATTGGCGGCCGTCGTTCTCCAGGATCGAGCCGAGGATCCCCGGCTCCTCGCCGGGAAGCAGGACGGCCGCTCCGGCGCCGTCCCCGAACAGGACGCACGTCGTCCGGTCGGTGAAGTTCAAGAACCGGGAGAGCACCTCCGTTCCCACCACCAGGACCTTCTCGGCCCGCCCACTCGCGATCTGGCCGGCAGCCACCTCGGCGCCGTAGATGAACCCGGCGCACGCAGCGGCGAGATCGAAGGCCGCCCCGGAGATGCCCAGTCGTTCCTGGACGAACGAGGCGGTCGAGGGAAGAGGCTGGTCGCCGGAGACGGTGGCTACGACGGTGAGGTCGATGGCTCCCGGACCGACGCCGGCGGCGCTCAGCGCCCGGTCCGCCGCGTCAGCGGCGAGCGATGCGGCGGTCTCTCCCTCTCCGGCGAATCGCCGCGACCTGATGCCCGTACGCGTGAAGATCCACTCGTCGCTGGTGTCGACGAACTGTTCGAGTTCTTCGTTCGGAACGACGCGGGAGGGGAGCGCCGACCCCACCCCAGCGATCCGTGCGTACCGCTGCGTCATCCCTCGGGCGTCGGCTCGATGGCCAGGACCGCCTGTCCCGCGATCATGGGTTCGCCCTCCAGGCCCAGCACGGCTGTTACCCTCCCGGAGATCGGCGCCCGGACGATCACGTCGACGCGACCCTGTTGCAGACGAGCGATCGGCTGCCCCGCCTCGACCATCTCCATCCCGCGCGCGAATCGCCGGGGTGGGAGGAAGCGCAGTCGGCCCGAGCCCGGGCTGACGAGTACCTTGAACGTCGTCGACAGCGGCTCTTCGGCCACGTCGTATGCGGTCATGTGACGATCACTCCTATCTCTTCGACAAGTGCCTTGGCGGCCTCGGGTGTTCCCACGGGGACGGCCCGGATCCCGGGAACGCAACGCTTCGCAAGTTTGGCGAGTACTTCACTGGGGCCAGCTTCGACGAACAGTTCGACGCCCTCGTCCGCCATGGCTCGCATGGATCGCTCCCACCGAACCGGTGACACCAGATGCCGGCTGAGCAGATCGCGAAGTGCTGACGGATGCGTCGACGGCCTGCCGCTCGCGTTCGGCACGACAGGGAACCGAGGAAAATCGAATGCGAGCCGGGCAACGGCTCGACGAACCTGAGCCAGCGCCGGCTGCATCAGTGGAGAGTGGAACCCGCCGGCAACGTTCAGGCGCACGGCCTTGGCGCCCCGGCTGCGCGCGAGCTCCTCGGCGCGCTCCACGGCCGCGATGGTGCCGGACACGACAGTCTGCTTGGGGCTGTTCTCGTTGGCCACGGTGAGGACGTCTCCGCGTCCGGCCGTCTCGCAGATCAACGCTGCTTGCTCGGGCGACAGGCCGAGGAGGGCAGTCATCGCGCCGGGGGAAGCCTCGGCGGCGTCGTGCATCGCCCGGCCTCGTTCAACGACCGCCTCCAGAGCGGGACGGAATGCGATGGCGCCGGCGGCGACCAGAGCCGCGAACTCGCCGAGCGAGTGGCCCGCAGTCATGTGGAACCTGAGGCCCTCGGCCTCGAGGACGCGGTACGCGGCAAGGTCGCAGGCGAACAGAGCCGGCTGAACGACGGCGGTGTCCCCAAGTTGCTTCTCGTCCCGGCTCGCTTCGGCAACGTCGTAGCCGAGAACGTCCGAGGCCTCCTCGAGCAAGGCCTTCCCCGCGGGGTGTTCGACCCACGGGTCGGCCATCCCCACGAACTGCGAGCCCTGTCCGGGGAACAGAACAGCGATCTTCAAGGATCCTCCCCTCGCCCCAATGTCCGGGTACACGAAGGCCCGCGGGCGCGCGCCGGTGGCGCGGGACGCGGGGCCTCTGATGTATCGACCCGGTAAGAACACTGCAGGTTACACGGCATTTCAACCTTCCCTCTAGTAGGTTGTAAGCTTGTCCAGAGGTCGGGCGCTTGGGGGCTTTCCGGCGGCTCGGCGTCAGCGGTCAAGCTGTTGCAAACGCAATGGTCGTCCTGTAGAAAAGGGCGACTCCCCCCAAACGAACGAGGCAGTCGGCCATGAGTCCGATAGCGAGATCACAGGACAGACCCGAAGGCATCACCGGCCTTCTTGGTCGAGACATGGCCGTGGACCTCGGAACCGCCAACACGCTCGTCTACGTTCGGGGGCGGGGCATCGTCCTGAACGAGCCATCGGTGGTGGCCATCAACACCGCGAACAAGCAGATCCTGGCCGTCGGCGCGGAAGCGAAGCGAATGATCGGCCGCACCCCCGCCCACATCACGGCCGTCCGTCCGCTGAAGGATGGCGTGATCGCAGACTTCGACGTCACCGAGAAGATGCTCCGCTACTTCATCCAGAAGGTGCACGTTCGCCGGTTCCTGGCAAAGCCGCGGGTCGTGGTGTGCGTTCCTTCCGGCATCACGGGGGTGGAGCAGCGTGCAGTGGAGGAAGCGACGATCTCGGCCGGAGCGCGAGCCGCGTACATCATCGAGGAGCCGATGGCCGCGGCGATCGGCGCCAACCTTCCGATCCACGAGCCCACCGGCAACATGGTCGTTGACATCGGAGGTGGAACGACCGAGGTAGCGATCATCTCGCTCGGTGGCGTCGTGACCTCGACGTCGATCCGAGTCGGCGGTGACGAGCTCGACGAGGCAATCATCCAGTACATCAAGAAGGAGTACTCGCTGATGCTCGGGGAGAGAACGGCCGAGGCGTTGAAGCTCGCCATCGGCTCCGCGTTCCCGACGCCCGACGAGATGATCGCGGAGATCCGGGGACGCGACCTGGTGTCCGGGCTCCCGAAGACCATCCACGTCTCGGCGGAGGAGGTCCGCAAGGGCATCGAGGAGCCGGTGAACGCGATCATCGATGCGGTGAAGAACACGCTCGACCGCTGCCCGCCCGAGCTTGCCGCGGACATCATGGACCAGGGCATCGTGTTGACCGGAGGCGGCGCTCTTCTCCGCGGGATCGACGAACGTCTGAAGCACGAGACGGGGATGCCCATCCATGTGGCGGAGAACCCCCTGCACTGCGTGGCGATCGGTTCCGGGAAGTGCCTGGAGGAGTTCGAGGTGCTGAAGCGGGTGCTGATCTCCTCCGGTCGCCGGTAGCTCGCTAGACTCTTTTCATGGCCACGTATCGACGCGCTCGAAGCACCCGTATGCTCGTGATCGCCCTCGTCGTGGCGAGCCTGATGACGATCACGCTCGACTTCCGAGCCGGCAACCGGGGACCGCTGGCGGCGGTGGGTCGCGGGGCCCTCACGATCATCGCGCCCCTGCAGGAAGCGGTCGCGGGCATCTTCCGTCCCATCGGGTCCTTCTTCTCCACGCTGGCGAACCTGGGCAACCTGCGAGCCGAGAACACCGCCCTCAGAGCGCGGGTGGCGGGGGCGCAGCAGGAGCAGTCTCGTTTCGCGGATCTGAAGCGAGAGTTCGAGGAGCTCCAGCGGCTCCTCGATCTCAAGCAGCGGTTCGATCTGCCCACTCGGGGAGCGACGGTCATCGCAGAGGGCGTCTCCAACTTCGAGTGGACCGTGACCATCGATCGCGGCTCCAGCGATGGGGTGACGCTCGACATGCCCGTGATCGCCGCTGACGGTTTGGTCGGTCGGGTCGTGAAGGTCTCGCGCTCCGACTCCGTCGTGATGCTCATCACCGATCCTGATTCGCGGGTCGGGGTCAAGCTCGCAAGCAGTGGGGAACGGGGTCTGCTTCTCGGAGCGCGGGGCGAGGAGCTGCGGCTGGACCTCATCAACCCGGACACGAAGGTCCTTCCGGCCGAGCCTGTGCTTACCTCCGGATACCAGGGGTCGCTGTTCCCGCCCGGGATTCCGATCGGACAGGTGGCTCGAGCGGACACGGCCGACGTCGAATTGACCCGGCCGGTGTTCGTGCGTCCGTTCGTGGATTTCTCCCGCCTCAACTACGTGCTGCTGGTTCTGCCTCATCCGGACGTCGGAGAGCTGGGCCGATAGACTCAAAGGGTGCGCCGAGCTCTGGCCTGGACGGCCGTCGTCGTCACGGCCCTCCTTCTCCAATCCACGGCATTCGCCCAGGTCAAGCTGTTAGGGGCGAAGCCCGAGCTGATGTACCTGGTGACGGTGCTACTGGCAATGATGGAGGGGCCCTCCTCCGGCGCGATCGGCGGGTTCAGCGCCGGCATGGCGCAGGACTTTCTCCTCAATCAGCCCAAGGGCATCACCGCGCTCACGCTGACGCTGGTGGGATACGTTGTCGGAATGGCCCGCCAGTACATCGTCACGCCGAGCCCTCTCCTGCCGGTCCTTCTGGTGGCCGGAGCCACGTTCGGCGGGGTGCTCTTCTACGGGTTCGTGGCCTTCTTGCTGGGCCAGCTGTCCGGGGTCGGATTTCTTCTTCGGACGGCGCTTCTCGCATCGGTGTACAACGCCGCGCTCACACCCATCCTGTATCCTGCGCTGCGGCGAGTCACCGAGGCATCGCGGGCCAGGAAGGTCTTCCGGTGGTGAGGCGAGGATGACCGAAGGCAACTGGAGCGTCCGCCTCAAGGTTCTGGCGTCCGTCGTGGCGTTCATGTTCGCTGCTCTCATCACCCGCCTGTGGTTCCTCCAGGTGCTGGCCCAGGGCGAGTACCAGGAGCGGGCGTTTGCGAACCGGTACGAATTCGCCTCCATCCCGGCGCCACGAGGGAAGATCCTTGACCGAACCGGCCAGGAGCTGGTCACCAACCGCGCCAGCACGGTCGTGACGATCGAGAAACAGAAGGTCGGCAACGCCGAATCACTGCTCCTGCGACTGTCGAATGTGCTCGACGTCTCGGCGGAGGAGCTTGCGGAACGGCTGAACGATCCCGACTACGGGCCGTACGAACCGGTGCCCGTGTTCGACGACGCCAGCGATGGGCAGGTGATCTATCTCGAAGAACACAGGCGGGAGTTCCCAGGCGTCGACTACCGAGAGGTCGGAGTGCGTGCGTATCCGTTCGGTTCCCTTGCCTCCCACGTCATCGGATACCTCGGCGAGATCGGGCCGCGGGAGCTGGGGTCGTCCGCGTTCGAGGGGTATCGCCCCGGCCAGCTGGTGGGCCGGGGCGGCGTCGAGCAGAAGTACGAGCGGTTTCTCCACGGGCGGGATGGGTTCAGAGCGTTCGAGGTCAACGCGCTGGGGAAGGAGACCCGTGGACTGAAGGGCCGCCAGCCCGTCGCCGGCAATGACCTCGTGCTCACCGTCCATCACAAGATCCAGCAGGTTGCCGAGTCGAGCTTGCGGGAAGGCGTCCGAATCGCGAAGCAGATCGTGCACGAGGAATCGGGGAACTACCTGCGGGCGCCGGCCGGAGCCGTGGTCGTGCTCGACCCCAACAACGGCCAGATCATCGCGATGGCCTCCTATCCAACGTACGACCCACGCGTCTTCTACGAGGGCCTCAGCCAGCGCGAGTGGGAGCAGCTGAACAACCCCAGTCGGAACTTCCCGCTGAACAACCGAGCGATTCAGGCCGCGTACCCACCGGGATCGACCCTCAAGCCGCTCGTCGCCGCGGCGGCGGTCGAGGCTGGGTACGCCAGCCCCAACGGCTTCTACCCGTGCCCCGCGGAGTTCACGGTGCCCGGTGACACTTCCAACACGGTGTTCCGCAACTGGAGAGACATCGACTCTGGCGTGATCTCGTTTGCGCGCTCCCTCATCGATTCCTGCGACACGGTGTTCTACCAATTCGGGCTGGAGTTCTACCGGGAGCGGAAGATCCGTGGAGAGCTGCTCCAACAGCAGATGCGGGCGTGGGGCCTCGCCCGGCCCACCGGGATCGACCTCTCGGCCGAGGCGCACGGCAGGGTACCGGATGCCGAGTGGAAGAAGAAGATCCACGACGCGGAACCGGAGGCCTACCCCGACCAGATCTGGTACCCGGGCGACACCATCAACATGTCCATCGGGCAGGGAGACCTCCTCGTGACCCCCCTTCAGCTGGCGGAGGCCTTCGCCGCGTTGACCAACGGAGGAACGCTTCACCGGCCGCACATCGGTCTCCGGGTCCAGACGCCTCACGGCGAGGTATTGAGGCAGATGCCGGGTGAGGTTCTCGGTCAGGTTCCGGTCGACAAGAGGACCCTTCGGGCCATCCGCGATGCGTTGCGACACGTGCCGGCTTCCGGCACCGCTGCGGGCGCCTTCGCCGGATTCCCCCTGTCGTCGATCCCGGTTGCGGGAAAGACGGGGACGGCCGAAGTTGCGGGGAAGCAACCGCATTCATGGTTCGCCGCCGCTGCCCCGGCCAACCAGCCCGAGTACGTGGTGGTCGCGGTGGTGGAGGAGGGCGGTCACGGCTCCGAGGTCGCCGCACCGATCGTCCGCAGGATCCTCGAGGGCCTGTTCGGCCTGGAGGAAACACCGTTTCGCGCCGGACCGGTGGCGGACTAGGGGGAAGAGGAATGGACATCGCGGCGGGGAGATTGCTGGGAGGGGAGCGGCCGATCCGGCACCTCGACCCCACGCTCATGATCACCGCCCTCGGGCTCGGGATCTACGGACTGCTGATGATCTATTCGGCAACGCATCAGAGCCAGACGGCCTTCGGGGACGACCCCGGCCTGTTCATGAAGAAGCAGCTGGCGTTCCTCATGCTGGGGTTGATCGCGCTCATCGTCACAGCTTCGTTCGACTATCGCCTGGTCAAGGTGTACGCGACCGTCGTGTTCGTCGGGGTCATGCTTCTTCTGTTTCTCGTCCTCACCCCGCTCGGGAGCAAGGCAGCGGGTGCGCAGCGCTGGATCACCCTGTTCGGTTTCCAGTTCCAGCCCTCCGAGTTCGCGAAGCTCGGTCTGGTGGCGATGCTCGCTGCGTACCTCTCCGAGTTCCGGAGGCTCTCGCTCGACCACGTGTGGCGGGCGACTGGAATCGCCGCCGCACCCCTGGTGCTGGTGTTCTTCCAGCCCGACGTGGGGACGTCGATGGCATTCGCCGGCATCCTCATCGGCCTGCTGGTCGTGGCCGGCGCGAAGGGGAAGCACCTCGGCATCCTCACCCTGGTGGCCCTGTTTGCCGTCTTCGCCGCGTTCCGGGTGGGAGTGGTTCAGCAGTACCAGATCGAACGCCTCAC
>DASSDP010000028.1:0-6533 GCA_035697085.1 Actinomycetota bacterium | reverse complement strand
CCTCTCCGGCGAGACGGGCACTACGCTGGCCCTGGCCCTCGTCGCGGGCGGCCTGCTGCTCGTCGGGTTCGCCTTCAAGGTCGCGGCCGTCCCCTTCCACATGTGGACGCCCGACGTCTATCAGGGAGCTCCGACTCCCGTCACCGCGTTCATGGCCGCGGGCACGAAGGTGGCGGCGTTCGCCGCGCTCCTGCGGGTCTTGACGACGGCGCTTGGGCCGGTGTCATGGGATCTTCGTCCCGGACTCTGGGCGATCGCTGCGCTCACGATGGTACTGGGGTCCACGCTGGCCATTGCCCAGGGCGACGTGAAGCGGATGCTCGCGTACTCGTCGATCGCCCACGCCGGTTTCGTTCTGGTAGGAGTGGTGGCCATCAGCCAGGAAGGAGTTTCTGGTTCGATGTTCTACCTGGTCGCCTACGCGGCGATGATCCTCGGAGGGTTCGGCGTGGCCGCGTTGGTTTCCGGTCGGGGCGAGGAGAACACCTCCCTCGCCTCATACGCGGGTCTGGCTCGGAGGAGCCCGTGGCTCGCGGCGCTGCTGGCGCTATTCCTCCTTTCCCTGGCGGGTATCCCTCCGACCGCGGGTTTCATCGCCAAGGTCGTGGTATTCCAGGCGGCGGTCCAGGCCGGTCAGTCCGCTCTGGTGGTGATCGCCGTGCTCGCGAGCGTCGTGGCCGCGTTCTTCTATCTTCGGGTCATCGTGCTCATGTACATGCGGGAGCCGGAAGACGCCGGCGCCGTCTCCGCCGGAGCCGGCCCCGGAGTGGCGCTGGCCGTGACGGCTGCCCTGACGCTCGCCCTCGGCGTGTTTCCGTCTCTTCTCCTCGACGTGTTGCGCTCGGCTGCGATCCTGCGATGGTGAGTCGATGACCAGAGCGATCAGCAGGGAGATGGAAGCTCCCGATCCCGTGCTCGAGGCGGACATCCGCAAGCGTCTGGGCGACGTGGAGGAGCACCTCATCGGCTCGGTGGCGACGGAGACGCCTCTCGTCTCAGAAGCGGGTGCTTACCTTCTTGCCGCCGGAGGAAAGCGTTTTCGCCCGATGCTCGTCCTTCTCGGCGGACACTTCGGTGACGCGAGCGACCCCCGCCTCGTGCCGCTGGCCGTCGCCGTGGAGCTCACTCACCTTGCCAGCCTGTATCACGACGACGTGATCGACGAAGCGGACTCGCGCCGGGGGATCCCTTCGGTCAACGCGCGCTGGAACAACACCGTGGCCATCCTGGCCGGTGACTTCCTGTTCGCCCGGGCGTCGGCGATCGCTGCGGAGCTCGGCACCGATGTGTCCCGGCTTCTCGCGACCACCATCGGTCGCGTATGCGAGGGGCAGATCCGAGAGGTTCAGGCGGCGGGCCGCCTGGAGATCGACGAGACCGACTACATGGCGGTGATCGAACGGAAGACCGCGTCGCTCATCGCAACGTCGTGCCAGGTGGGGGGGTTGCTGGCCGGCGCATCCCCGGAGGTCGTCGAGGGCCTCGGGCGGTTCGGGATCGCCCTCGGTCTCGCGTTTCAGCTTTCGGACGACATCATGGATCTGGTGTCCGACGAATCCACCCTCGGAAAGCAGCCGGGCGTGGACCTGCGGGAAGGCGTCCTCACCCTCCCGGTCATCCTGGCGCTCCGCGAGTCCGAGCATCGAGACGAGCTGCAAGGGCTTCTGACGTCGGAGCAACCGGACGAGGGGAACCTCCGCCGAGCCCTCGAGATCGTTCGAGCAGACGGAGCTCTCGGAGGAGCGCGTCAGGCGGTCACCCGGGAGGTCCGCCGGGCGCTCTCGGAGGGGGAGCGCCTGCCGGATGGTTCGGCTCGCGAGGCGCTTCTCCACCTGGCCGAGTTCCTTGCCGCGCGCTGCGGCGCCTCTGCTTGACCGAAACATCGTCGAGTCGATTGAACGAAACTCCCACTGCGCCGGTATACCTCTTTGGAGCGACGTGGGGCACGGGAGGAGCGGGAATGAGGTTCCGCACGGACCAGTTTCCCTCGGCCGGCGACCCGCAGCACGGTTCTTCCCACAACGGCCTCCAATCCTTCCCGTGCCCCGCCTCCCGGGGTCCTATGATCCCAGGGGGCCGTCATCGGCTCGACCAGACGCCCGAGAGTGGTGCGTCTCCGAAAGGAGGGGCCATGCCCGGACGCGTGGCTAGAGTGAGACTGTCGGCTGCCTTGGTTCCTGTTCTGCTCCTTACCCTGGCCGGAACGGTGCAGGCCGGAACCGTGACCCTCGCGCCACCGTACGATAGTTCGTACGCCGCGCACTCGTCCTGCACGTTCCCGTACTGCACGTCGGACGCGGCCGCCGATCCTGCCACAGGAGATCTTCGTGCGAGTCTCGTTGTGACGATCCCCCCGGAATCGGGAAGTGCTCTGGCCATCGGCCTCGCGCGCGTTGTTGCAGCGCATACTTTGGGTGCCGAGGCCGGTTCCATCGACTACGTCGTCAACTTCCACATCTCTGAGGCCGCAGCAACAGCGCCGGTCTGCACTGACCTAGGGTGCGGCGAGGCTGAGGTAAAGCTGTGGGCATACGCCCGGCACGCCAGCTGTGGCAAGTGCCAGGGCTCGGCACTGGAGAGGGTCATAGCAACGACCCAATCGGGTGCTCCTGACCCAGCACAGGACCTGGCCCTTTCGTTCACGCTGACCAACCTCGACGGAGGACCCGTACCTCAGGGAACCATCCAGATCGTTGGACAGCTGTCCGGCAGGGCGTTCGCGAGCTGCCCGCTGACATTCGGGGTGTGCAATCCGAGTCGAACAACGGCAGACGGTGTTGCTACGATGACGAACATCGAGGCCACCTGGAACAGCGCGCCGGTCGCCGTGGATGACTCGGCGAGCGGGAGGGCGGGATTCCCAGTACGGATCAACGTACTTGCAAACGACTCTGATGTGGATGGCGATTCGCTAACGATCTCCGGGGTCTCCGATCCGCCCAATGGTTCCGCGGTCATCAATGCCGACAACTCAGTGACCTACGACCCGAATGGTTGCTTCGTTGGAACGGACACATTCAGCTACTCCATCAGCGACGGCAACGGTGGTGGGGATACGGCCCTCGTCTCGGTCCAGCTACGGAAGACGTCCAGACGAAGCTCGATCGGCTGCTAAAAGGTGGTCTCTCCGTTGAACAGGATGATTCAACGGTCCGTATACCAATGGAAGCTGATGATGGATATGGTGGTGCCCGCAGAGCCGACGAGATGGGTGAGACCTGCAACGCCCCAGGTCAAGACTGAAACCTGAGACGGAAACTTCCCCGGCACTCGGCCCCCGGCTCAGCGAGGAGCCGGGATTGCGGGCTGCGTACGCCGCCCACGGCCAGGAGATGTACGGATTCGCAGCCCGGGTGCTCGGGGACCGTGGACTGGCGGAGGAGGCCGTCCAAGAGACGTTCCTTCGGGCCTGGCGGGCGGCGGATCGATTCGATCCGGGAATCGCGTCGCTGCGGACGTGGCTTTTCTCGATCATGCGGAACGTCGTGAGCGACCTGTGGCGAGCGCGCCAGGCCCAACCGCTCTCGTTGGATGGGCGCCCCGAGGCACCCGAGGAGGATCAACTGGAGCGGGCCGTTGTTGCATGGCAGGTGGAGGAGGCCTTGCGCCGAATCGGCAAGGAACACCGCCACGTCATCCTCGAAACGTATTACCTAGGGCGTTCCCATGCGGAGGTGGCCGCCGAATTGGGGATTCCAGAGGGCACGGTTCGGAGTCGTCTGTATTACGGGCTGAGGGCGCTACGGCTGGCGCTCGAGGAGATGGGGTGGGCACATGAATCCTGAGCCGCACCGTCAATGGCGCGAGCTGCTCGGGTCTTTCGCCCTGGGCAACCTCACCTCCGAGGAGCGAGCGGCGCTCGAAGAGCACCTGGAGGGGTGCGCCGAGTGCCGCTCGGAAGCTGCCGAGCTGGCCCAGGTTGCCGCGCTCCTGCCGGCAGCCTCGGTGGACATGATCGAGGACCAGCCAACTCCTCCGGTCGATCTCGAGGACCGAGTTCTGTCCCATGTTCGCGGGGTCCAGTTCACGGAACGACGACGCCGTCGGTGGCGTCTCGGGGCAGTTGCCGGCGTGGCCGCTGCGGTCGTCTCCGTTTTTGCGGTCGTCGTTCTCCGGCCCGGCGAGCCACCCGCGCCAACCGGACCGGAGCAGGTGGCTTTCCAATCCCTTCCGCCCGGGGCGGAGGTCACGGCGGAGCTGACGTCGCATCGGGCGGCGACCGAGATCAAGATCAAGGTGAGACGAATGCCACCTGGCGAATACGTCGTATCGATGGAGCGGGCCGACGGCACCGTGGTCGAGGGAGACTCGTTCCAGGCTCCCAGCGGGAGCTGGAGCGGAAGGCGAGAATTGGCTGTTCCCCGGGACGAGGCTGTGGCGGTGACCCTCACTCAGGTGGGAGGCAGCACCGAGGTCAGAGCGCCGCTACCTCCCGTCTGACCCCCCAGGGAGCCAAGACACCCGAAACCCGATTACGAGGCTGAAATCCCCCCTGGTAGAATCCCGCTTGGGAAATATTTCACAAGCGTGAGTGCCTACTTTCGCTCGTACAGCACGGTCGTGGCCCTCGGCATCGCCGGCGCGGGCCTTGTGGCCGTAGCCATCCTCACGGCCAGGATCGTCGCCCCCCGCCGCCAGCTCGCAGAGAAGCTCACCACGTACGAGTGCGGCATCGATCCCGTCGGAGAGGGCTGGTCCCAGACCCAGATCCGTTACTACATCTACGCGTTCCTGTTCGTCATCTTCGACGTGGAGGCCGTCTTTCTGTTCCCCTGGGCCGTGGTGTTCGAGCGCCTGGGGTGGTTCGCGGTGATCGAGATGGCCATCTTCATCGTGATCCTCGGGCTCGGCCTTCTGTATGCCTGGCGGAAGGGGGTCCTCAGGTGGGTCTGATCGAGAGGACACCCCTGGTCGACCTCCAGCCGGTGAAGTTCCTATTGAACTGGGGGCGGAAGTACTCCCTGTGGGTGATGAACTTCGGCCTCGCCTGCTGCGCCATCGAGCTGATCGCCACGTCGACCTCGAAGCACGACTTCATCCGCCTCGGGGTCATCCCGGTCGCTCATGGCCCTCGCCAGGCCGACCTGCTGGTGGTGGCGGGAACCGTCACTGACAAGATGATGCCGGCCTTGAAGCGCGTGTACGACCAGATCCCCGATCCCAAGTACGTGATCTCATTCGGCTCCTGCTCGAACTGCGGAGGGCCGTACTGGGATTCGTACTCGGTGACCAAGGGGGTCGACCAGATGGTGCCGGTGGACGTCTACGTCCCCGGATGCCCTCCGCGGCCGGAGGCATTGCTGCACGGCATCGTGAAGCTGCAAGAGAAGATCGGTCACGAAGACATCCGGGAGAAGTGGAGTGGCAAGCTCACCCGAGCCCCTGAAGCCCGCTGACATCATCGACCGCCTACGGGCGCGCTTCGGGGAGGACGTCCCCGAGGCGGAGGAGTCGCACGGCCAGGCGGTCGTGCGCGTGACGCCGCGGCGGTACCAGGAAGTTGCCGTTACCCTTCGCGACGACCCGGAGCTGAACTTCGACTTCTTCGACTTCACCACCGCGGTTGACTGGAAGGAGAAGGGCTTCGACGTCGTGACCCAGCTCTACTCGACGGCCCGAAAGCATCACGTCCGGGTCAAGGTGGCCTGCGACCGAGAGGACCCCACATGCCCGAGTCTCCATGAGGTGTACCCGGGGGCGAACTGGTTCGAGCGCGAGACATGGGAGCTCTTTGGGATCACCTTCGAGGGACACCCGCAGCTGGTCAAGCTGGTGCTCCCCGAGCAGTTCGAGGGCTACCCCGCCCGGAAGGACTTCGTGCTGATGAGCCGAGTGGTGAAGCCCTGGCCGGGGGCCGTGCCCGGCGAAGAGGAGGAGGAAGAGGAGTGACCATCGCCCAGGCCAGCGTGAGCTTCGTGGACGAGCTCTTCTCCAATGCCTGGGTCGTCGGCGGCATCAAGGTCATCCTGGTCATGGGGTTCTTCCTCTCTGCGCCGATGGTGGTGGGCTACGCGGAGCACAAGATCCTGGCGCACATGCAGCACCGGCTGGGGCCGATGGAGGCGGGGCGGTTTCACGGCTGGGCCCAGCTCATCGCCGACGGGGTCAAGTTTATCCAGAAGGAGGACATCATTCCCCGGGCCGCGGACCGTTGGGTGTTCACGCTGGCCCCTGCAGTGTTCGTCCTTCCCGCGATCCTCACGCTTGTGGTCATTCCGCTCGGCGACAACATCTGGGCCGAGAACCTTGACGTCGGCCTGTTCTTCGTCATGGCCATCTCGGGGGTCTCGGTGATCGGTGTGTTGATGGCCGGTTGGGCTTCGGCCAACAAGTTCTCGCTGATCGGCGCGCTTCGGGCGGCAGCGCAGCTGATCGCGTACGAGCTGCCGCTTATCCTTGTGGCGGTGGCGGTGGCCATGCTCGCGGGCACGCTCTCGCTCGTCGGCATCGTGGAAGCACAACGGGACTACTGGTTCGTTCTGGTCCAGCCGCTGGGACTGCTGATCTTCGTGCTGGCGTCTCTGGCCGAGCTG
>DASSDP010000027.1:0-12636 GCA_035697085.1 Actinomycetota bacterium | reverse complement strand
GGTCGCGCTTGGAACCACCGATGGCTCGGTCTACGTCTCCACCGACGACGGAGCGACCTGGGAGCAGGCCGGGACGGAGCTTCCCGCCATCCACTGCCTCGTAATCGTCTGAGACTCAGCAGCAGGCTTCGGCCTCAGAGTGAGCGGCAACGGCTGAATCGGCGAGCACCGTGTAGAACTCCCACGGGGCGCCGTCCGGGTCGGACACCCACACCTTGTCCTGGAGCGCGTAGCAGCACGTGCCGTGCTCGGACCGGGTTCGAAGTCCCTCCTCAGAGAGGCGCTCGGTTGCGGCAACCACGTCGGTGGTCGAGCCAACCTCCACTCCCAGGTGATTGAGGGTCCCTCCCGACTTCGCGTTCTCGATCAGAACGAGCTTCAAGGGAGGCTCGTCGAGGGCAAAGTTCGCGTAGCCGTCGCGGCGCTTGGCCGGCTCCCGGGCGAACAACTTCCTGTAGAACTCGACGGCCGCGTCGAGATCGCTGACATTGAGCGCGAGCTGCACTCGTGGGGTCATTGACGAACCTCCTCTCGTCCGTTCGGTGGAAAGCCCTCGGCCCGTTCGACCGAGGGCTTGTTCCGCCGGTGGTTTGTGCTCACTGATTAGCAGCAGCCTGGCGGGCACTCGGGGCAACAGGGCTCGGAGCATACGGGGTCACGGTCCATCTAGGTCACCTCCTCCCACCTGGATGATCTCTTGGTCACATGGCCAGACTCCGGGGGTGCATTTGTCGGGACCGACGTCCTCGCTCAGTTGCGTCAGCTCGCGCCGGAGCGCACGTAGCTCGGCGATCTTTGCGTCGATCTCGGCCTTGCGTGCGGTCACCAGATCGCTTGCGTGGCCGCACGGGCACAACCCTCGATCCATGACTTCCAGAAGGCCCTTGATCTCCCTCAGCCGGAGGCCGATCCTCTGGGACCCCCGAATGAATCGAAGTCGCCGGACCGCGTCCTCCTGGTAGATGCGGTAACCGCTGGCGCTCCTTCGTGCCTCCGGAATCAAGCCTTCACGCTCGTAGTACCGAACCGTGTCGGGACTCACGCCAGCGGACTCTGCCAACCTCGAAACCGTGAACATGACCACATGATAAACCTTGGAGTTTACTCCAAGGTCAAGGGGTTTCGGTCGGCAGCGTGGGGACTTCCTGTACTACAAAATGCTCGTTGATGGATAAGTCGCCGGTCCGAGGTCCTTCTCGATCGCGGGGAACCGCCCACCTTGGACGAGGAGGGGCTCTGTCGGTCCTCGTCCTCGCGGCGTCGCTTACCGCGTGCGAAGGACGCGACACGCGGGGCTTCCGAAACCCAGTGCTCCCGAGTATCTCGCCGTACACTCCGGCGCCGCCTCCGGAATGCCAGTATCCGAAGAAGCTCAAGTTCCCGAAGTGGCTGCCCAGGGACCTTCCGTTCCCAGCCGGCACCTACACCCAGGAGCGGCTCCAGTCGCTGGAAGGGTACCGGCGGGCCATCCTGGTGATCCCCGTGAACCTGGACGAGCTCACCCAGCACGTGCTCAACGCCTGGCCTCGAGCGGGGTGGACCCTCGGAGCCGGCGACTCGGAGCCCGGAGAGATCGAGGACCAGTTCAGCAAGGCCCCGGCGTTCGGGGCGTTTCGAGCACGGGGCGTGTACTGCGAGCCGGGCTATTCGCTCATGTACATCATCTTCACGAGGAATCGAAGCGCCCCCGGGCCCGTGAGTTCCCCTCGGGGCTCGCCGCTCGTCCCGTCGCCAACGCCGACGGGCTGATCACTCAGGTTCACCGGCCAGGCCACCGACCGCCCTCGCTCATACTCCTGCGCGAACCTCCCGCTCGGTCTCAGGCCCCGGCTCCGTCGCGCCCTCCACCGAGACCTTGGGAAGGATCCGGTCCAGCCACCCCGGCAGCCACCAGTTCCACTTGCCCATCAGGCGCATCGCCGCCGGCACCAGGATCACCCGGATGAGGGTGGCGTCCAGCAGCACCGCGACGGCGAGGCCGAAGCCCATCGTCTTGATGGGGATCAGGCTGGCGAACGCGAACGCCCCGAACACCGTGACCATCACGGCCGCCGCGCTGGTGATGATGCGCCCGGTATGCTCCAGTCCCCATCCGACCGCCTCGGTGTTGTCGCCGGTTCGCAGGTACTCCTCCCGGATCCGCGCCAGGAGGAAGACCTCGTAGTCCATCGACAGACCGAACAGGATGCAGAACAGGAACAGCGGCACGAACGACTCGATGTGGCCCGGCGACACGAATCCGAGCAGTCCCTCGAAGTGCCCGTCCTGGAAAACGAAGACCAGCAACCCGTAGGCCGCCAGCACGGACGCGGCGTTCATCAGGATGGCCTTCAGGGGAAGGAGGAGGCTTCGGAAGAAAAGCAGCAGCAGGATGAAGGAGAGCACGAGCACCAGCGTGACCACGGGAGGAATCTTGCTCTGCATCTGCGAGTTGATGTCCACGTTCAGCCCGGGGGATCCGCCGACATCCGCGGTCACGCCGCTCGGAAGGATCTGAGGAAGCTTCACTCGAAGCCGCTCCACGAAGGCATCGCTCTCGTCGGATTGGGCCCCGTGCCTGGTGACCACGTTGACCAGCGTCCTGGTCCCCTGTCGGGCAACGAGCGGATCCACGACCTCGGAGGAGATCGGCGAGTTGACGAAGGCCTTGGCCTGCGCCGCCGTGGCCTCCGGAACCAGACCGGCGATCGAGAGGACCCTCACCACCTCCGGATCCTGTGCGATGGTCCCCGTCATCTCGTACAGATCGTCGAACCCGTCGGCCGTGACCCCGCGAGGATCGGTCACCACTACCTGGACCGGGGCGATCTGGCCTTCCCCGAAGGCGTCGGCCGTGATCTCGGCGGCGACCCTGGGGCCCGCGTCGGCCGGCAGGATGTCCGGCCCTGAGGAGCCGAGCCGGAGGTGCGCTGCGGGGAACGCGAGGAGAGCCACGACCGCGAGGCTTCCGAGAAGCGCCAGCCACGGCCTGCGCATGACGGCCATGGCCCACCGGTGCCACCACCCGCCACCCGCCTGGGAAACGCGCCGGCGGCGGATTGAGAGCTTGTCCACCCGCCTGCCGAGGAGCGCGAGCAGGGCGGGAAGAAGGGTGAGTGCCGCGGCACCGGCCATGGCCACGGCGATCATCGCCCCAAAGCCCATCGAGCGGATCGCGGCGATGTCCACGAGAAGGATCCCGGACAGGGCCACCACCACCGTGAGGGCCGACACGAATACGGCCTTCCCGCTCGTGGCGATGGCGGCGGCCACCGCCTCTGACTCCGCCCTCCCCGGCCTCAGCTCCTCCCGGAACCTGGTCAGGATGAACAGGGAGTAGTCGATGCCCACGCCGATCCCGATCATCGACGCGATGTTCTGGGTGAAGATGCTCACGGTCGTGGTCGCAGCGATCAGCGAGACAATCCCGAAGGTGATGGCCAGGCTGAGAAGGGCCAGGGCGATGGGAAGCCCTGCGGCCACCAGCGACCCGAACGCCAGGATCAGGATCAGCAGGCTGATCGGCAGAGCCACGCGCTCGGCTCGCTCCAGATCATGGGTCGTGGTCTCCGAGAACGCGGCGTAGAAGGGAGCGTCGCCGGTGAGCAGGGCCCGGACCTCGGTTCCGCTGGAGACCTCGGCCACCACGGTGTTGAGCTCATCGGCCTGACGAAGAGCCTCGTCCTGGGTGGCGGAAAGCCCTACCTCGGCGGTGAGCGTCCTCCCGTCCTGAGAGATGTACCGCTCAGGAGTGGCGTACGGGTCGGAGACTGCGGCCACGCCGGGAGCATCGAGGAGGGCGTCGCGCACGTTCTCGAACGCACTCCGGAACGCTGGATCCTCCGCGGTCAGCGACTCCGAGTCCATGACCAGGAGGTCGAAGATCTCGAACTGCCCCGTGAAGTCGGTCTGGATGGCCTCGGCCACGTTGAAGGACTGAGAGCCGGGCACCTCGAATCCGCCCTGCGAAAGTCGATCGGCGAGCTTCCCGAGGAGAGGAACCGAGGCCACGAACAGAAGGAGCCACGCCCCGATGACCCACCACCGTCGTCTGTACGAGAACCCTCCAAGCCGGTAGAACCACGACCCCTTCGGCCGCGTCGCCCCGCGCACCTGCCCATCCCCAGTCGTACTCATCTCGACCCTCCCCCTGTTTCGCCATCCACCGTGCGGACTCCCAACATCAAGATCTCCAGGAACTCCTCAGCTCGAGCGCGCAGATCGGCTCCACCCGAGACGACCGTCGCCACGTCGTTCACCCCGATCCACGCTGCAACCGACACCCGGGCAACCGCGCCCGCGTCGACATCATCGCGGATGTCCCCCTCGTCCTGGCCTCGGCGAACGATCGAGGCGATCAGCTCCTCCCAGATCGAGAGATAGGGGGTCAGCGTGGGACGGAGCCTCGGCTCCTCTCCGAGCTCGAAGCACAACCTCGAGACGCACCGCGCGGAGACCTCCGTCTCGCAGAAGTCGCACACGGCCTTGAGCATGGCCGCGAGCTGATCCACGGCCTTCATCGAGGGCTCCGCCACCCTCGACACCACGTCGACCCATCTCTCCTGCTGATCGGCGAAGGTCGCCAGCGCCAGGGCTTCTTTCGAGGGGAAGTGGAAGTAGAAGGCCCCCTTGGTCAAACCGCTGCCGGCCACCAGGTCGCTGAAGGACGCGCCCGCGTAGCCCTTTTCCGCGAAGAGCCTTGCCGCCACATCCAGGATGTGGCGACGGGTCTGGTCTCCTCGATCCAGCGCTCCGGCGCTGCTGGCCCTGCTTGGCATGATCGAGGCGTAACCTACATACCGACCGGTCGGTTTGTCAAATCGCACGTCTCTCCCCTGGTCGAGCCTGAGCGCTGCGTCATCATGGACGTTGTGCGGAGGCTGTTTGTGACAACGGCGGGTGTACTTCTGCTCACCGGGGTGGCCTGCAGCGAGGACGGGGCTCCGAAGCCGTCCGGCGGTGGAGGGGAACTCGAATGGAGAGAGCTCGCTCCAGCCCCGTCCAAACGGACCGAGGTTGGGGCGGCCGTCGCCGGTCCCCTCATCTACGTGATGGGCGGTTTCGCGGATAGCGAAGCGACCGTTGGGACCGTGGAGATCTACGACACTCGAACTGATGAATGGCGAGCTGGGCCAGCGCTACCGGTACCGGTGAACCACCCCATGGCGGCAGGATTCCAGGGCGAGGCGTACATCTTCGGTGGATACGTCGGCCCGGGCCTTACCGAGGCGACGGATCGTGCGTTCGTCCTTCGAGGGGACCGGTGGCTGGAGCTTCCCCCGATGCCCGAGCCTCGGGCCGCCGGTGGCGCCGCGGTGATCGGGGAAGGCATCTACGTTGCAGGGGGCGTCGGCCCGGAGGGGCTCGCGACGACCACGATGGCGTTCGATCCATCCGCCGGTCGCTGGTCCATCCACCCGGGCGTACCGACGGCGCGCGAACACCTCGGCGTGGCCGCCGACGGCGAGCGACTGTACGTGGTCGGGGGCAGAACGTCCGCCGGTAACCTCGCCACGAACGAGGCCTTTGATCCAGCGACCGAACAGTGGTCGAGCCTTCCCGACATGCCGACGCCGCGAGGCGGTCTCGCCGGGGCAGTGACCGGCAACGGCTTCGTCGTCGCCGCCGGGGGCGAGGCGGAGGCGACCTTCGATGAAGCGGAGGCATTCGACGTCGAGGCCGGAACCTGGCGTTCGCTCCCGGTGATGCCCACGGCTCGCCACGGGCTCGGTGTCGTCGCCGTGGGAAACGTCGTGTACGTGATCGCCGGAGGTCCCACGCCCGGCTTCGACTTCTCCGACGCGAACGAAGCCATCGACCTCACGTCACTTCGACCGTGACCCGGTGCAAGGACGCTGGGGTCAATCCCTCCCCCGCTCAGCGCCGATACCCATACCTGATGCGTGTGGTCCGAGGGTTGCTGGCGGCCGGCTTGATGACGCTCACGGTGCCGGCGAGTGGAGCCGTCGGTGCGCTGACGGTGCCGCCGCCAGGCGCGCCCTCCTGCTCCGTGTTCCCGGCCAACAACGTGTGGCACGCGGACGTCTCCGGCCTTCCGGTCCATCCCCGAAACGAGGCCTGGCTCGCAGCGATGGGCGGCCCGTCCACCCGCCTCCACCCCGACTTCGGTCCGTCCGATGGGGCACAGCCATACGGCATCCCGTACATCGTGGTCCCCGGCTCGCACGCCAAGGTGACGATCTCGTTCGACTACGCGGACGAGAGCGACGCCGGCCCCTATCCTTTCGGACCCGACACTCCGATCGAGGGCGGCTCGGACCGGCACGCCCTCATGATCGACCGGGACACTTGCCGGCTGTACGAGCTCTACGCGGCGCAGTACGCGCCCGGCGGGTCGACGGCCGGCTCCGGGGCGATCTTCGATCTTGGCTCGAACGCGCTCCGTCCCGCCGACTGGACTTCGGCCGACGCCGCAGGTCTCCCGATCTTTGCCGGGCTCATCCGCAGAGACGAGGTCGAAGCCGGGGTGATCGATCATGCCATCAGGGTCACGGCGCAACACACCGACCGGCGGTACATCTGGCCGGCTCGCCACCAGGCGGGAGAGGCGGACGACCCCAACCTCCCCCCGATGGGCGCCCGGTTCCGTCTCAAGGCTACCTTCGACATCTCCGGTTTCCTGCCGGAAACCCAGGTCATCCTTCGAGCCATGAAGCGACACGGACTGATGCTCGCCGACAACGGGTCGAACTGGTTCTTCGGCGGCGCGTCCGAGGTCGGATGGACGAACGACGTGCTGGACGAGTTGAAATCCGTCCCTGCCGGGGCGTTCCAGGCGGTCGACACCTCATCGCTCATGGTGAGCCCGAGCTCCGGGGAGGCTCGCGTCAAGGCCAAGGCCCGACTGAGGGTTCGCCTCGGCCCCAGGACCATCGTGGAAGGCGGCACGGCCAGGATCCGGGGGTCGCTCCAGCCTCCCCATCCGGGACAGCGAATCTTCCTCCAGCGGCTCGTTCAGGGCCGATGGCGCAGCGTGAAAAGCAGAGCGTTGTCGGCCGAAGGGAGCTTCACCTTCCGCGTTCACCCCGCCTCGACGGGGACGTTCTCCTATCGGGTCAGGAAACCCGCAGACGCCGACCACCTCACCGCTACGAGCAGGAAGCTGGTCCTCACCGTCCTGAGCTAGCCGGCCTGCCCTTCTCCGCCCGGAGAATGTGTCCGCTCGGACGATCCCCGGGTGAGGAGAAGCATCAGCCCCGCGGCAGCGACGGCCGCACCCGTTATAAACGTGCCTCGGTACCCCAGTCGAGTCGCGACGACACCGAGGACCACCGGTCCGAGGCCGAAGCCGAGATCGATGAACGCTGTGAACGTTCCGATGACCCAGCCGCGCTCGGAAGGTGGGGCCGTCCCGATCGCCAGCGACATCAGGGCAGGGGTGGCAAGGGCGACGCCGACACCGAAGACGATCGTCCCCGCGAACAGCCCGACGGGATGTCCCCACGCCCCCGCCAAGAGGAGCCCTGCGGCCGAACACGCCAACGCGGCGCGCGAGGATCGAGCCGCACCCATGCGGTCCGGGATCTTCGCCCCCAGGCTCCTGATCAGGATGACCACCACCGAGAGCGTGACGAACACGAGGCGCGACCCCTCGAGTCCGATCTCCTCTACGTACAGGGGGACGAAGGCGAAGAACCCCGACATGCCGATGAGAACCGTGAGCAACACGGTTCCCGGAAGGATCGCCGCCCGATGCACCAGGCGGTTGGGACCGGGGGCCGCAGACCACTCCGGACGGGTGTCGGGAACGGGAAGGCCAAACAGGACCGCAACCATTCCGATCCCGGCGGCCACCATCCACACGAGGGAGAAGTCCGCTCCGTCGATGGTGGCCTCCCCAAGGATCGGGCCCACGCCGATCCCCGCATAGAGGGCCAGGGAGAAGAAGCTGAGGGCCTCCCCACGCCGCTCGTCGGGGGCCAGGTCGCTGATGGCGCTGGCGGCACCCACGAAGAAGAGCGCCTCCCCGGCACCGGTCAATGCGCGCATGAGGATCATCGCGACGATCGAATTGGCGAGTTGGTAGCCCAGCACCGAGAACGCGAAGACTCCCGCACCCGCCACCATCAACAGGCGGCGTCCCCGGCGATCCGAGAGCCGCCCTGCCCACGGCCGAAGGAGGAGGGCGGAGAGGCTGAAGGCCCCGACCACCACCCCGACCGCGACGCTACCCCCTCCGAGTGGCCCCTCCACATAGAGGGGGACCGCCGGCAGCAGCATTCCGTCGGCAACGAAGTACGCCAGCGTTGCCAGTCCGACCACCAGGAAGGTCGGTGTCAGCAGCTGGGGCCTGATCGGTTCGAGCGGGACGTCCTTTGGCGGGGCGTGCGGCCCGTGGAACGGCATCGGTGGAGAGTATCATCGGGGTCATGCGGGGGGACCGAGTCGAAGTTGTCGTGGATACCGGCAACGGCGTCCAGAAATTCGAGATCGAAGCGACGAAAGCAGGGCGGCGCGTCGAGGTCACCAGCTCCCGATCGGTGGTCGAGGTCGCGGAGGTAACTCGGAGCGGACGAGCCATCCGGACCGGCCGGTTCATGGCGGAAAGGGTCGTGGCCCTGGTCGAACACCCATCCGAGGCCGCGCCCTCCCGACGCGGCCGAGCTACCCGGGGACAGCGCTCGCTGCTCTCCTAGCTGTCACCCCACGGTGACGGCCGACGCGTCGTAGGGACACATGTACCCGGACTCCTCCGCCATCGGCAGCTGGATGAGCTGAGCGGCGGCCGGGGCCGTCACGGATGCATCCCCTGCCTGCCCGTTGAACCGAACGATGTCGATGCCCCTCGCGTTGTCGGCGATGAAGACGTATCCGCCGTGCCAGTAGGCGGCCCACGTGCTCGCCCCGTTCGGGCGGAAGTAGCCGACTTGCCGGATGTCCTTCGGATTGCTGGCGTCGAGGAAACGAGTTCCCTGTCCGTAGAAGCCGTACGCGAGCGTCGAGTCACCACGATCGGCGAAGTAGTGAGCGGACGCACACCCCGTGGACCCCGGTTGCGCCTCGGGCGTCCAGGTGTCGAGCACCCGCATCCTAAACGTCTTCACCGAGGTGGACTTCCAGCCCTCGCCGTTGAACGATCCCCTGAGGTCGTAGGTGGCGAACCGACCGGAGCTGGCGCAGTTCGCGGTGATGTTCTCCTCGGTTCCGTACAGGACCATGCCCTTGGTCTGGTCGCCGGGCTGGTTGGGATTATCCTCGCCCGGGATGGTGGCGTTGACGTTGCGCCAGGCGTTGTGCATGAACCTTGAAGGCGTGGCCGTGTTCGGCGTGCCGCCGCCCGCGTACGGGATCGGATTGCACGGTGAAGCCTGATACACCACCCGCTTCATGCTGGAGATCGGATTCGTGTGCATCCCGCTCGTCCAGTACCCTCGAACACCACCCGCACCCGACACCCAAGCGATCCCATCCGCGTCCACTTGGACATCGTGGGCGTATGCCGTCACGCCATCGTTGCGATACAGATCGATGGGCTTCGGGCACTTCACCGGATTGAGCGGATCCCTGATGTCGGTTCCGAAGATGGGACGTCCCGTCCAGTCGGCCGGCTGGGTGAGGTGCTTGCCCGGTCCGCCTGTCCACATGAAGTCGCAGTTGTTGACGCACGTCGACGTGTGGCCGGCATCGAGAAGGAAGAAGTTGAGCTCGACCATCACGTTCGGGTTGGAGATGTCGATGATGTGGAGGCCTCCGTACGGGAAGTTGCCACCCCCGCCGGCCGGAGTGATGAACCCCCGAGGGTCTCGGCTGATGAAGAGCCGCTGCCGAACGGGGTCGATGTCCATGTCCTCGTTCTCCCAGATGAACATGGGAAGAGCTGCGAGGAGCGTCGGAGCGGCGGGGTTGGAGACGTCGTAGCTATACACCCCATGAACGGTGGATACGAACATCCTGTTTCCGAGGAAGTTGATGGCGATGGCCTGTCGCATCTCGGGGATGTTGGCGATGAAGTCCACGTTGCTCGATATGGCGCCCGGTGGCGGGGCGGTCTGTGCCGTTGCCGGTGACCCCGTTCCACCAACCAGCCCCAGAGCGATCAGCAACGTCAGGGCTGGAATCAGCCTGCCGAGTCTCATGCGTCCTCCCTCCATTGCAATGGTGGAACATCCAGATCCGGGTCCCGATGCCGGGCCGTAGGCCTCCGGAAGCGGCGCGAGGCCAGATGCTCCCCTTGATCGGCAGTGTAGCCGATGGATCAGGGACTAGTCCATTGTGTCTAGTCAGGCCCGGGCCAGCACCCCGCGCCACCGCCGAAGAGCCAGGAGCTGGATCCCCACCATCCCGGCCGTCACCACGAACATGACCGCCGTCATCGCCCCCGCGTAGCCGAAGCGAAGGTACTCGAACCCGTTCTGGTACACGTAGAGCGGAAGAAACGTCGTGGCGTAGTTCGGTCCTCCCTCGTAGAGCACCAGTGCCGGCACGAACGTGGCCTGAAGGCTGAACGCCACATCGCGAGCTCCAAGGAGCACCAGCGTTGGCACCAGAAGGGGCAGGGTCACCCGGCGGAAGGTGTCCCAAGCGGAGGCACCCTCCAGCCCCGCGATCTCGTACAGGTCATCAGGGATCTCGCTCCGCACGGCCACCACCACGATGAACGCCTCTGCGACCTGGAACAGGCTCATGATCACGATCGACAGGCGTGCTCCCCACGGGCCGAGGAGCCACTCGGTTCCCGGAAGACCGAGCGCTCGCAGCGCGGCACCGAGAGGCCCGTACAGAGGGTTGAACACCCACAGCCAGAGGAGCGCGTAGGCCACGTCCGGAACGAACGTCGGAAGCGAAACGGCCGTCCGCGCCGCCCCTACCCCACGGCGGGACCGGGCCAGCAGCAGACCAACCCCAAGAGCCATGCCCAGCCGCAGGGGCACGGCGATCCCGGCGAAGATCAAGGAGTTCCGGAGCGCCTGCCAGAAGATGGGGTCCGACCACATGCGGCGGAAGTTGTCGATGCCCGCTGCTCGAGGCGGGCCGAGTGCATCGTAGTGGGTGAACCCGAGAACAACGGTGAGGAGCGCCGGCACCACAACCAGAAAAGCTGCACCCGCCACGACCGGCACCAGGAACCACCTCAGGCGCCTCATCCGATCGCCGCCTTCGTCTCCGGATCGAAGACATGAAGGCGCCCGGGGTCGAACCACACGTCGAGAGCCGAACCTGGAGAAGGCCGAAGCGACGGCTCCACGCGAGCCACGAGCGTGCCGAGCGGAGTCTGCAGCGTGAGGAACACCTGGTCGCCCGCGGACTCGACCAGCTCGACCGTAGCCGGGACCACGTCCTCGTCCGGCACGTGGGCAGACCACCGCGACCCTCGCACATGAACGTGCTCGGGGCGCACGCCCAGAAGAACCTCTCCCCGCCCGCCCGCCGCCGGGGCGAGGCGCAGACCGGCAGCCCATATCCCTCCGTTCTCGGACCGGGCATTGACGACGTTCATGGGCGGCGTTCCCACGAACCGCGCCACGAACAGCGTCGCGGGTCGTTCGTAGACTTCTTGGGGAGTCCCGACCTGTTCAAGCCGACCGTCGCGCAGGACGCCGACACGGTGACCCATGCCCAGCGCCTCTGTCTGATCGTGGGTGACATACACGGATGTGATGTGCAGTCGCGTCTGCAGCCGCAGGATCTCGGTTCTGGTCTGGATGCGTAGCTGAGCGTCCAGGTTCGACAGGGGCTCATCGAGGAGCAGCACATCGGGATCCCGAACGAGCGCGCGGCCGAGCGCGACGCGCTGGCGCTCTCCGCCGGACAGCTCGCGAGGCAGGCGATCGAGGAGCGGCGCGATCTCCAGGATCGCGGCGACTTCCTTAACGCGCTCGGCTATTTCCTCCCGCGGACGGCGACGGACGGCCATGCCGAAGGCGATGTTTCCCCCCACGGTCATGTGAGGAAAGAGCGCGTAGCTCTGGAAAACCATGCCCACGTTCCGTTCATTGGGCGGCAGCCGGCTCACATCGCGTTCGCCGATCATTACGGCGCCTTCGCGCACCGACTCGAGCCCGGCGACCAGCCGTAGCACGGTGGTCTTCCCGCTCCCGGACGGGCCGAGGAGAACGAAGAACTCCCCTTCCGCGACGTCGAGCGTGAGCTCGCGAACGGAAGGGCGGTCACTGTACGAATGGCTGATCCCTCGCAGTGAGAGCGTGGCCACTAGGGCGGCGTGAGAAGAAGCTCCAGCGTGGCCACGTCGATCTCGAGGCCGAGGGCCTGGGGCGGTTCGTTGCCGAACGACCACTCCTCGACGACGGGGTCGGCCTTGGACTCGATCTCGTGCCACACGGAGATGTTGGGGAAGCGCATGATCGCCGGAATCTGATCGAGGAAAACCTGAGCGGATTCGGGGGGCTGGGAGGGGTCGAGAAACGCCGGGCTCTCCGCCACGGAGCGAAGGGATGGGACCGTTCGGCCCGTGCGTGCCAGGATCGGCGCTCCCTCCGGACCAAGGGCGAACTCCACGAACCGGAAGGCTGCCGTCTTCACGGACGACGAACTCGCCATGCAGTAGGCGTCCGAGTGCAGCATCACCGCGGGCTCCTGCCGCTCCGGGTGGACGGGCAGCGGGGCGACATCCCAGTCGAGGTCCTGCACAACGCGGAGAGCGGTCGTGGCCCTGCGGCTCTCGATCAGCATTCCCAA
>DASSDP010000026.1:0-2554 GCA_035697085.1 Actinomycetota bacterium | reverse complement strand
GTGAGGTCCGCCACGCCGACGCGCAGGCCGGTGTCGGCGGCGATGATGAGAACCCCGCCGCAGCCGACCTCGGCGTCGTCCGGGTGGGCGCCGAGGGCCAGGATGTCCAGTGGCTCGGTCATGGGCTGACCAAGTACTCGCCCAGGAGACTGCCGGCTTCGGCTGTCGCCGAGGGCGTGCTCCGAGCAACCTCCTGGGCTCCAGACGGACTCGTGAGGACCGTCGACAGATCCTCTGGAACGAGCATGGGGATGGCCGGACGGGCCAGCACTTTCTCCAGCACTTCGTTCAACACCAGGCCGTAGAGGGCGGAGCTTTGCCCGGCCACCACACCACTGGCCAGGTCGTTGAGGTACATGGGGAGGGTGACGTCGACACTCCACCGCCCGGTTTCGGCGAGCTCGCCGATTGACAGGGATCCAGCGCCCAGGTGGAACCGGTAGGCGGCCCCGCACAAACACGTGGTCACGGCGAAGTGGTCCGTGCCTTGCCGCTCGTGGATCAGCGTGCAGCGCCGGCCGTCCCTATCGCACGAGTAATGCAGGGGGAGGTAATCGGGGCCAAGTGGCCGCACTTGAGGATCGACGTCCGCGGAGGCAAGTGAGTCGATGGCGGCGTTGAAGACGGTTACGACGTCGTCGATCCTGTCAACCGTGTCGTCGATCGCCTCGGTGAGAAGTCCTCGTTCGGCAAGGTCGGAAATGAGGATAGAGGAGGCTTCCACGCCCAGGTGCTCCCGGAGCAGGAACAAGGTGAGCGCCATGTTTAGCTCGGCCAACGTGGTGGGGTTCTCGCTGAGGACGGCCTCGACCAGACCGGCGTAGCGTTCGGCCGCTCGGGCGCCGTGCTGTCGGGCCCAAGCCCCAAGGCGCCGCAGCGTCTCATCCAATTGCTGCCGCTCAATCGGCGCGAACCGAACTTCCTTGTCGTCGTGTCGGCGGGATGAAAAACGCACCTGCAGCGTGCCGCCCCGGCCGCGCAGGTTCAGCCCGGTCGTTCGTTTGTCCGATCCGGCCCGGTCCATCTCCAACCACAGCAGCACCGAGCGCACGCTGGAGTGCCGGCTGTCGAGGTCCCAAGCGGCCCGGATCTTTGAGACCACCGAGAGCGCGTAGTCGCTCTTGATCTGGTGTGCCGCGTAGACCGCGAACGCTTTGGGGTCGAGGCCCACGAGTGTCGTGAGGCCGTCTCGGCCCGGCGGCTGCAATCGACCGACGAACGCCTCTTCGGTAGCGAACACTCCCCTGCTTTCCAGAAAGGCTCGCCCGTCCCCCGAAGCGAGGAGCTGAGGAAGCGTCCGCATGTCAGGCTCCGCCCTTCCCCGCCGGAAGAGTCGCGAGGCTGAGGTCGCCCCTTGGGCGGGCATTGTTTCGGACCGTCCGCCTCCGCCAAGCACTCCGTGACTCCAGAAGCTCCTGGTACAGCCGCTCGTACCGGGGGACCATCTTCTCGCTGGAGAATCGCCGAGCACGGCGCGCGGCCCCTGCACGCATGCGGGCATGGATGTCCGGGTCATCGAGTACCCGCATCACGGCGCCCGCTGCCGCAGCCTCGTCGCCTGACTCGAAAAGGAGACCCGACACAGCGTGGGCAACCACCTCGGGCAGGCCTCCGATCTGTGGCGCCACCGTTGGGACGCCGCAGGCCGCTGCTTCCAGAGCGGCCAGACCGAAGCTCTCGGCCCGGCTCGTCAGGAGGAGGAGGTCGGCGTGAGGAAGGACAGCCTCCACGGCGGGATGTAGACCGAGGAACCGGACACTCGAGCCGAGACCGGCCTGCCGGACGATCGACCGGACCGCAGGCATGGCCTCGCCATCGCCTACGAGCCACAGCTCCGCGTCCAGCTGTCGACGCACCCGGGCGAAGACCCGGATCACGGCGGCGGGATCCTTCACCGGGCGAAAGTTCGAGACATGGACCACGCGAGGTGTTCGCCGACGGCGAGCCGTGCGCGTGGACACCGCCGGCCTGAACCGCTCGAGGTCAACGAAGTTCGGAATCAGCTCCGGCGGCCGGGAGAGGCCGAAGGTCCGCGTGGCGAGCTCGACGTGACTGCGGGACACAGTGGTGAGCTGATCGGCCTCGGCGAGCGCCCGAGCCAGGCGGGGGCTCCTCCGGGAGTGTCCATGCACCGTCACGTCGGTGCCGTGCAACGTTCCAACAACAGGGGGCGCTGCCGTTCCCAGCCGCCGGCGAGCCTCGCCCGCCGCCCACGCGAACGGCACCGCGTAGTGAAAGTGGAGGACATCGAGTCTTGCCGAGCGGGCCACGGACGCCACCCGCTCGGAAAGCGTATCCAGATCCCGACGAGACCAATCCGCATCCAGATCGGAGGAGGGGGGTGCCAACCCGTCCCCCTCGCGGAGCGGATGGAATGTCACGCCCGGCGCGAATCCTTCGATCCCCAGAGGAAGCGTCCGGGCGAATAGATGCACGTCGTGACCCCGGGTGGCCAAGGCATTCCCCAGGTCCACGGCGATCCGGGCGCTCCCTCCCACGCCCCGGTGGCACAGGAGGCCGACCGAGAGCCTCACCATCTGATCTCCGAGGACGC
>DASSDP010000025.1:0-11778 GCA_035697085.1 Actinomycetota bacterium | reverse complement strand
AGACGCTGAGCCTCCACGCGCTCGGCCTCGAGGCGCTCTGCCTCAAGCCGTGCGGCCTCCTCACTTTCGAGATCGCGGCTTTCCACGTGCTGCCGCGCCCGCTTCAGTGCCGTAGAAAGCGTCGAGAGAGTTGGTCGTGTTTCCTGGCTGGAGTCGAGAGCTTGTTGGCAGACCTGAACCAACGAGTTGCCAACCAGAGGGACCATGCTTTCAAGGGTGGCACCAGGCCCGGGCGGAGGCTTGTTTGTCAGCAACTGGTACAGGAGACCGGCCAAAGAGAACACGTCCGACGCCGGGCTCGCTTCGCCGCCTGCAGCCCTTTCGGGCGACAGTTGGAAAATGGCCTGACCGTCGGCCGGCTGCATCGGTACGTGAAGTCTGGCCACGCCGAAGTCCAACAACTTCACATCGCCGGTTCGAGTGACCATCACGTTCTGGGAGGTAAGTCCTCCATGCACCAGGTCGAGGCGGTGCGCAGCCTGCAGGGTATCCGTCACGAGCGTGGCGATGCGGAGCGCCTCATCCGGGCGAAGGGACCCCTGGCGCTGGAGTCGCTGAGCCACAGTTTCCCCCTGAACCGGCTCCATCACGACGAACTGCTGAGGGCCGTCCTCACCGGTGTTGTAATTGATGACCTGGGCTACTCCGGGGTCTTCGAGCAGAGGAAAGGACGCCCTCAATCCCCTCCGAAATCCATCGACGAAGCGCGGATCGTTCGAGAGAGAGTCCGAAAAGACCCGGATGGTCACAGGCTTGCGCAGAGCGGTATCCATTGCTTCCCAGAGGCTGCCGGTGCTGTCGTCCGCAATGCGGTTGTAAAGCTGATACCGCTTGTGCTGTCCAACTGAACCGGATGAACCTCGTGAGCCTGTCAATCGTCCCCTGGCGGCCACTGTCTTATTAGTATATTGTCCGTAACTAGCCCAGGGGGGCACACATTGTTCGGTGGCCTACGCCGCGAGGGCCACCACCGGAGGTGATGACCATGCGGAAGGTCCTCTCTTTGCTCACTTCGTTTCTCCTTGTTGTGATCCCAGCCGGTGGGAGTTTGGCCAAGGCAAAGGCCAGTAGCGCCGTGACCATCGTTCACGGCCTTCCTCGATTCACTGCCGACGTGTACGTCAACGGCGAGCTTCTTCTCAGCGGTTTCAAGGCCGAGAGCACCACGGATCCGCTCACACTCGAAGAGGGCGAATATGACGTGGCCATCAGAAACGTGGGTTCCGCGCCGGACTCTGAGCCGGCCCTTCAAGATGTGATTACTCTCGGTCCCGGTCTAAACGTGTCCGTCGTGGCCCATCTCGACGAGACGGGAACCCCCGCCCTCACTGTTTTCGACAATGATCTGTCGCAGATACCCGCGGGCGAATCGCGTCTTGTCATGCGCCACCAGGCGGCCGCACCCGCTGTCGATGTCATGTCGGACGGGGAGACACTGCTCGCGGAGGTAGCCAGCGGCGCTGAGGCCGAGACGAACCTGGCGGTCGCCACCCATGAGGTTGCCGTGGCCCTGGCCGGAGGAGGCGAGGAAATCGTCGATCCGACCGCCCTTCAGTTCGACGAAGGAGCCGCGCAGGTTCTCTATCTCATAGGCTCTGCCGAGGAGGACACTCTCGACCTCATGGTCCAAACCGTTTCCGGCCTGCAGTCCGCTCCCGCTGGTGTCGCAACCGGAGATGGCGGACTCGCCGAGTCCCCTGGCTTCCCATTGTGGGTAGCGATTCTGATGGTGGGCGCGGCAGTCGTCCTGGTCGCATCGAGCGTTCGGCTGCGGAAAGAGAGAACCAGGGGCTAGGTTCGCCGCCACGCAGTAGAGCGAGGCGGCAAGGAACTCGGTGGTTGGTCGCTGTTGAAAGCTCAGCGGAGCTTTGCCAGATGGTTGGTTGCTGCGAGCGTCTATATCCTCGTGGCCACGCCGATCTGGTGGGTCGTGAGCCGCCCCCACATTGAGGCAGGTACGGTTCCGGCCACGGGAGCGGCTCCCCGCGCGGCCCCAGTCCTCGACCAGAAGGGTGTCCTGACGCTTGCGAAGGTTGCTGTTCGCTCAGCCCGATTGAGCGACCAGGCGGTCAGCGAGGTCGTGCCGCCCGTTCGCCTGGGGATTCCCGCTCTTGGGGTTGATGCATCCATTGTGCCCGTGGGCGTGGAGCCTCACGGGGGCATGGAGGTCCCCGAGGATGTGCGCACCGCAGGCTGGTATCGGTTCGGCCCGCTCCCCGGTGCACAAGGCTCCGCCATGGTCATCGGCCACGTGGACTCCCGCGTCCAGGGTCCGGGCGTGTTCTTCGGGCTCTCGAAGCTTCGGCTCGGTGAACGGATCGGGGTTCAGCTCGCCGATGGACCGACGCAGTACTTCGTTGCAGTGGCCAGGCGCTTCTTCGCCAAGGATGAACTGCCGCAGGACCTCTTCGCCCGGGATGGGCCGCCTCGGCTGACGCTGGTTACGTGCGGGGGTGGATTCGACGAGCGCGCGAGGAGCTATACGCACAACGTGATCGTGTACGCCGTTCCTGAGACTGAGGCCTAGCTAGCGGCAGGGGATCGATGATCTCCTCGACGAGACGCGGCACACCTTGTACCGGGCCAACGCGAAGTCGCCTTGGCTGAACCCGGCGGTCACAATCTTGCCGTCCGTCTGGAGGGCGACAGCGTTTGCGTGGTCGAAGCCCCCGAAGTCCGTGAGGACGATCCCATCCCCTCCACCGAAGACGGTGTCGAGTGAGCCGTTCGTGTTGTACCGAGCCACGCCGAAGTCCGGTCCCGCGATGCACAGATTGCAGGCGAGTCCAACGGCCACGATCTTCCCGTCTCTCTGGATGGCCACTCCGCGGGCTTCGTCGTCGCTCGCGACCATCGTGGTGACCCTCCCGTCTCCGTCGAAGGTCGCGTCCAGTGCCCCATCGCCCTTGTAGCGAGCCAGGGCGAACAGGAGGGCCCCGGAGTCATGGGTCGCGCTTCCGGCGGCCACGATCTCCCCTTCTCGTTGTATCGCGACGGCATTGGCTTCGTCGGGGCCTCCGAAGTCAGTCTTTAGCTTCCCGTCGCCAGCGAAGCTGGGATCGAGAGAACCGTCGGCGTTATAGCGGGCCAAGGCGAAATCGTGTGGGAGGGGCGTGACCGGTAAGACGCAGGGATCGCAGATCGCGACCCCTGCCGCCACGATCTTCCCGTCCACCTGGATAGCGACGCCCCTCGCTTCGTCGGGGCCGCTCAAGTCGAAGTCCGTGACCTGTCTTCCGCCAAAACCGAAGGTGAGATCGAGGGAGCCGTCGGGGTTGAACCGGGCCAGGCCAAAATTGTCGGAGGGTGGCCCATTGCAGGGCAAACATGCTGAGCTGAATGCAACTCCCGCTACGACGATCTTGCCATCGGCCTGGATGGCCACCGCTCGGGCCCGGTCATTTCCTCCGGCGAAGTCTGATGTGACTCTTCCATCCAAGTCGAAGGTAGGATCGAGCGAGCCATCGGCGTTGTACCGGGCCACCGCGAAGTCGTAGGCGCTGGGACCGTTGGCGCTCCCGGCTGCTACGATCTTCCCGTCCGCCTGGATGGCCACGGCGAACGCGTCGTCCTCGCCGACGTTGAAGTCCGTCCTCACCTTCCCATCGCCATCGAACGTTGTGTCGAGTGAGCCGTCCCTGTTGTACCGGGCCAGGGCGAAATCGTGAGGCGTCGCCGGGCTGGCGCAGGGATCACAAATCGCGACTCCTGCCGCCACGATCTTCCCGTCCGTCTGGATGGCTACTCCATGGGCTTCGTCGAGGCCGAAGAGGAAGTCCGTGGTCACCTTCCCGTCCCCGTCGAAGGTGGGATCCAGATCCCCAGGTGCGGCCACTGCGGTGATCATTGTGGTGAAGATGACCGTCGAGACTGCGAAGGAAAGGAAGCGTCCCCGGCGGCGGACACCTGCGAGCCTCATCGCATCCTCTTCCTCCCGGCCCCGAGCTCGGAGCGATCGCAAGGATCGTCCATGGGCTGCTCGGGGCTCAGGGCCCACAACGTCCCGGCTACTTTACTCCGGTTGGCTGAAGCGGAGCTCACTCCAGAAAGGTGGTCAGCGGTATAGCTCGCGGGCGATTATCTCCCGCTGGATCTCCGAGGTTCCCTCGTAGATGCGTGGAGCCCGTACCTCCCGATAGAGGTGTTCGAGGAGATGGCCTCGCTCCAATGCAGCGGCCCCGTGCACCTGAACCGCGGCGTCCACGACCCACTGCGCCGTCTCTGTGGCGAAGAGCTTTGCCATGGCCGATGCGCGCCTGACGTGCGAGGCTCCGGCATCGTACGCAGCGGCCGCCGAGTACACCAGGAGTCGAGCCGCTTCCGTGCGCGTGACCATCTCCCCGAGGAGCTGCGAGATCGCTTGATGCTCCCGAAGTGGTTTGCCCATCGACTGCCGGGTCGCCGCGTGGTTCACCGAGGCGTCAAGGGCCGCCTGGGCCATCCCCACTGCGAATGCCCCGACGCTTGGGCGGAAAAGATCGAGCGTCCGCATCGCCACCCGGAAGCCTTGGTCCACTTCGCCCAAGACCTGCTTGCTGGGCACGTGGACGTCCTTCAGCTCGAGACGGCCGATGGAGTGGGGAGCGAGGAGCGCGATCGGTTCGCCCGAGACTCCGGGGGTATCGCCCGGGACCACGAACGCGGTTACGCCCTTTGCCCCGGTGTCGGGCGTGGTGCGGGCGAAGATCGTGTAGACGTCGGCCTCGGGAGCATTGGATATGTAGGCCTTGGTTCCCGTGAGTCGATAGCCATCGCCATCGCGGTCCGCCCGGAGTTCCAGTGCTCCCGCATCCGATCCGTGCTCCGGCTCGGTGAGGGCGAAGGCGGCGACGGATTCTCCGCTGGAGACCCGAGGGATCCACTCTCGGCGGAGCTCTTCGTTACCGGACTGGAAGATCGGGTATGCCCCGAGTCCCTGGAGGGCCAGGGCCGTCTCTGCCTCCGTCGACTCCTGAGCCAGCGCCTCGCGGAGGAGGCAGAGATCCATGGCCGAGACCGGGCCCTCCTTCGGAAAGAGCCTGGGCAGCAGGCCGTGCTCGGCCAGGGCCTTCACGAGAGGCCGGTTGACACGACCCGGCTCGCCGTTTGCTGCGACCGGTGCCAGGCGCTCTCTCCCGATCCGCCGAGCCTCGTCCAGGATCATCTCCTGCTCTGGCGAGAGTCCGAACGCGGTCACGGCGAGAGTCTACGTCGGCACGCCGATGGCATATATGCTCTCAAGGAGTGATAGCTCTTATGCTATCATTTGAGTGTGGAGCGGCGAGACATCCTGCGGTGGGCCCGAGGCCGAGCTGGGTTGTCCCAGCGTCGTTTGGCCGCGCTCGCCGGAGTTCCCCAGTCCACGGTGAGCCGGATCGAAAGCGGAGCCATCGATCCTCGGGTGGGCACCCTCCGGCGCCTTCTGCGCTCCTGTGGCTACGAACTGGACGCTCGGCCTCGACTGGGGCAGGGGGTTGACGTCTCTCTCATCAGAGAGCGTCTGAGCAGGACTCCTCGGGAGCGCCTGGAAGACCTCGCCTTTGCCGCCGAACAGATCGCCCGCATCCGAGGAAGCGCTCGCCGAGACAAAGTCAGCTGAGTGGCTCGCTTCGACCCGATCCAAGGACTTCGCGTCCTCGATGAATACGGTGTCCGGTACGTCGTGATCGGTGGTGTGGCCGGCGCCGTTCACGGATCCCCGTCGATCACCCAGGACCTGGACATCTGCTACGACCGTCGGCCCGACAATCTGGAACGCCTGGCCGAGGCTCTTCGAAGCATCAACGCCCGGCTTCGAGGAGCTCCCCCGGACGTGCCGTTCAAATTGGATGCTCGAACTCTCCAACGCGGCGACTTCTTCACGTTCAGCACGGATATGGGCCCCCTGGACCTGCTCGGCACGCCGCTGGGTTCTTCCGGTGGCTACGATGCGCTTGTTCGAAACGCCGAATCGATCGAACTCGATGGCCTGACTGTCCGTGTCGCGTCGCTTCAGGATCTCATGGCCATGAAGAGGGCCGCCGGTCGACCGCAAGACCGCAGCGAACTGGAGATCCTCGGCGCGCTCCGGGACGAGATTTCGGGCGCCTGAGACGAGGCGGTACCATACGTTCCTCCTTACCCTGAGGAGGGTGCGATGAACGACTCTCCGTATTGGAACCCGCGCCACGAGACGATGCCGCGCGACGAGCTCGAAGCGCTTCAGCTCCGCAAGCTCACGAACCTTCTTGAGTGGACGGACGCCCAGGTCCCCTGGCATGCGAAACGGCTCCGAGACGCGGGCGTCACCGCCGACTCGATCCAGAGCCTCGACGACCTTCGGCGCATCCCGTTCCTCACGCGTGAGGAGTGGATGCAGGGCCAGCTGGACCAACCTCCATACGGCCCCATTCTCGCGGCGCCGGAAGAGGCGGCTACCCGCTACCACATGACCTCCGGAACGACTGGACGCACGCCGATCCGCGTGCTCGACAGCCTCAAGGACTGGGAATGGATCGCGGAGATGTGGTGCTACGGGTTCTGGGGATTCGGGATTCGCCCGGCCGACGTCGTCTTTTTCGCATTCGGCTACAGCACGTTCATCGGTTTCTGGGGTGCGCATTACGCGTGCGAGAAGATGGGCTGCCTCGTCCTCCCCGGTGGGGCGATGACCACCGACCAGCGGGTGAAGCAAATCGCGGAGATGGGCGCCACGGTGGTGTGCTCGACGCCTACCTACGCACTTCGGATGGCTCAGGAAGCCAAGGCCCTCGGCATCGACCTGGCCGGGAGTGCCGTGCAGCGAGTGATCCTCTCGGGCGAGCCTGCCGGGTCCATCCCCGCCACGAAGGAGCTCATCGAGGAGTTGTGGGGGGCGAAGGCCGGCGACACGGCCGGCATGACCGAGCTGGGGACCATCATGATGTTCGAGTGTGATCACCAGCCGGGGGGCGCCCACATCATCGAGGACCACTACATCGAAGAGGTCATCGACCCCGAGACCGACGAGCCCATTCCCTATGGGGAGATGGGTGAGCGCGTTGTGACGTCGTTCGGCCGGGGCTTTATCCCCGTCATCCGGTACCGAACTCGCGACTTCGTGGTGAAGGTCCCGCATGATCGATGTGGGTGCGGCCGCACTTTCGACATCTACGACGGCGGCATCCGTGGACGCGTCGACGACATGAAGCTCGTGCGAGGTACGAATGTCTATCCCCGGGCCGTCGAAGCGATCATCCGGGAGTTCTCCGAGATCGACGAGTTCCAGATCCACCTGTACACGGCCGAGGGGATCCGCGACGAGATCGAGATCCTTGTCGAGCTTCCCGGGATCCCAGCCGACGATCCCGAATCGAAAAAGATCCTGACTGCCCTTTCCACCGCGCTCGCTGAGGCTCACGAAGGGCTTCGGTTCGGAGTGAAGGAGGTCGATATCGGCTCTCTGCCACGGTTCGAGTTGAAGGCGAAGCGAGTGGAAGACGAGCGGATCGTGATCGGAACCGAGGACGAGCGGAGGCAGACATGAGCGCGGAACTGAACCAGGCGGAAGCCAAGCTGGTGGAGTGTTACCGCAGTCTGGAGACGGTGCTTCGTGAGCACGGCCACCAGCTGGCTCCGTTCGCACACCGAAATTCGATCAAGGCACTCGCAGCGTTGTGGCAGATCATGAACGGCCTCGACCAGGATCCGGGACAGATATACGACCTCGGCGCGTAGTTGAGGCCGCCTCACTGGGCGTAGTACTCTTTAACTAGTTAGTCATGCCGCCAATCGGGCCGATAGCGCCAGTCGCCGGCCCCTGATCCAGGGAGGGTGAATGCACCCGCGACGATTCCACACTTTTGTTCTCGGTTTTGGCGTTCTCGCGCTCGTCACGAGCCTCGCGTGCACCGACGCATCGAGGCGTGACAATTCGGTGCGACAGCAACAGCAGCTCGACACAACCGTCCTTCAGCGACCGTTTGAGTTCCAAGCACCGCCCGATGACTACATGCTGGTTCAACGCCTGACCGGGGGACCGATATCGCTCGGAGCACTTCAACGAGCGGCGGACCAGGCCCTCGCCTTGGAGAACACGGCCACCGCGTCGAGCGCGGCGGGGAACCCGTGGCAGTTCGTCGGCCCCACGAATATCGGAGGCCGTGTCGTGGATATCGCCATCGATCCTGTTCTGGCCGACACGGTGTACATCGCTGCGGCAAGCGGAGGCATCTGGAAGAGCACGAATGCCGGCGACACGTTCTCGGAGGCGTGGCCCCGCGACAACGTGCAAGCCATGGGTGCCCTGGCGATGACCTCCACCGGAGTGCTCTTTGCGGGGACCGGCGAGTCGAACCCTGGCGGAGGGAGCCTCAGTTACGGCGGAAATGGCGTGTACCGATCTACAGACCGCGGGTTGAGCTGGCAGCTAGTAGGCCTGCAGAACACGGTCCGTATTTCGGAGATCGTCATCCACCCGACGAATCCGAACACCATCTTCGTGGCGGCGACGGGCCAGCTTTTCAGTCCCGGCGGCGACCGGGGCCTGTACCGATCTACGGATGGCGGAAACACGTGGAGCCAAATACTTGCCGGTGACACCCCGACGACTGGAGCTTCCGACATCGCGATCAACCCCGCGAACCCTTCGCGCATGTACGTGACGATGTGGGACCACCTGCGCGTGCCGAACCTGCGCAACTACGGAGGGATCGGTTCGGGTGTCTACCGGTCTGACAACGGAGGGAACACCTGGACGAGGCTTGGTGTCGCTCAAGGTCTCCCCGCCCCCAACGCCGAGGTCGGACGGATCGGGATCGCACTGGCTCCGTCCAACCCGAGCCAGCTCTACGCCATCTACATCGACGCCTCCGGTGACTTTGCGGGTCCCCCCGCCAACGCCGGCGGTTTCTTCGTCTCTGCCAACGGCGGCGACACGTGGACGGAGCTTCCCGACGATCCCGTCCTCGACCTTTCGCAATCGAGTTTCGGTTGGTGGTTCGGCCGTCTATGGGTGGATCCGGTCGATCCAGCCCATGTATGGGGCGCTGGCGTTCCGCTGGTGGAATCAGTCACGGGCGGAACGTCGTGGGCGGCAGATCTCGTGACGGTTCACGCGGACCAGCACGCCATGGCCTGGGATCCGAAGGTCCCGGGACGTGTCTACCTTGGGAACGACGGGGGATTCTACCGCTCCGACACGGGAGGCGCGATCGCCACCTACACGAAGTCGACGTTCGAGCCGTACACGCAGTTCTACGGAGTGGACGTGAGCGAGACAGATCCGACTCGGATCGTGGGCGGCGCGCAGGACAACGGTTCGCTTCGGAGTTACCCCACCGACTGGAACTCACACGGTGGCGGAGACGGTGAGGAGAACCTTATCAACCCGGTTGAGCAGAATAGGATCTACTTCTGCAGCCAGTATGGGAGTTGCCAGCGCTCCACAGACGGTGGCAACACCTCGTCGGCCTTCGGCAGCAGAGTTTCATCCCGAAGCAACTGGTTCACGCCGATCGCATTCGATCCCAATAACCCAATGATTATGTACACGGGAGGCAACATCCTGAACCGCTCCACGAACCACGCGGCCAACTGGAGCGCGATCAGCCCCGACCTTTCAGGCGGCCCGTGCTGTGATCCCCTGTACCCATTCGGAACCCTGACCACGATCGGCGTGGGGAAGACCAACGGCAACGTTCTCTTCGCCGGACTGGACGATGGGCGCCTGTGGACGACCAAGAACCTCGGGGCCAGCTGGACCCAACTCCTGGATGACGACATCCCCGGGACGTGGGTGACCCGGGTGATCGTCGATCCGACCAACCACGACGTGGCCTACGCGACGTTCTCCGGCTTCCGTTCCGGGAACAACACTCCCTACGTTTCCAAGACCGTCGATGGAGGAACGACCTGGACCAATATCACCGGCAACCTGCCCCAGGCTCCGGTGAACGGCATCGTGCTCCAGGGGTCGTCGATCTACGTCGCAACCGATGTTGGGGTCTACGTCACCAGGAACGGCGGCACGAGTTGGTCCAAGTACGGAACGGACCTGCCCAACGTGCCGATCACCGACATCCGGCTCCACGCCCCGTCGCAGACCCTGTTCGCAGCGACGTTCGGGCGAGGAATCTGGAAGGTCTCGACGTGCCGCACGACCTCCAGGAGGCAGTCGATCCCCTGCCCGTCCTGAGACTCGAAATTGGCAGAGGGCCCGCGAGAGCTTCGCGGGCCCTCGTCGGTTAGTAGAAGCCGCCGTCGCGGATGAAGATCAGCCAGATCAGCAGATAGGCGACGCCGCCGATGATGAGGTACCAGGCCAGGTACTTCTTCCACTTGCTGCCGTAGCCGCCCTTGCCGTAGCCGCCGGGCTTCTCATCGCTCATCGCCGCACCTCCCACTCCGACTCCGATACGAGCGATGCAAGCATAGGTCGCTCACGGAGAAGGGTCCAGGACACAGAGGTCGGCACGTCCACCAGCGAGCACGGTATTGGCCCGGCCAGTCGTCATGATCCCACCTCCTACCAAAGTGGGGATGCCAGCCTCGTTTCGAATTCGGTCGGCCAACGGCGCCAGGAACGCGGGTCCGTAACGAGGTCGCATGCGCGGCGTGGTGTAGCCGGCCAACACCTCGACGATGTCGCAGCCGTGATCCTTCAGAACGCCCGCAACGAAGATGGCGTCGTCCACGTCGAAGCCGTCACGAGCCCAGTCCGAAGCGTTGAGCGCAACCGAAAGCGGGCGCTCCTGCGGCCACGCCTCGCGCACGGCGACCAAGACTTCGACGGGGAACCGCAATCGATTCTCCAGAGAGCCTCCGTATTCGTCGGTTCGCTTGTTGGTCAGCGGCGATAGGAAACTCGCCAGCAGATAGCCATGCGCCATGTGGATCTGGAGGAGGTCGAAACTCGCTTCCAAGGCCCGCGTCGTCGCCTCCACAAACTCTGCTTTCACCCTATCCATGTCTGCCCGGTCCATCTCCTTGGGCACCGGGTTTCGGCTCGAGTAGGGGATCGCCGATGCGGAGAGGAGCGGCCACCCGCCGTCGTGAATGGGTCGGTCGAGGCCAGCGCTTCTCGGTCGAGTGGATCCCCGCCGTCCCGCGTGTCCAAGCCGAAGGCCGATCGTTGCTCCTCGCTGGTGGACGGACTCGACGATCTCTCTCCACACCTCCACGTGCTTGGAGCTGTAGATCCCAGCGTCAGCGCGGGTGATCCGGGCTCCGGGTGAAGTCGCCACGATCGGGGTCAGGATCAGGGGTGATCCCTCCGCGGCGTCGATCGCATCGGTCGAGTACCCGGCCAGAGGTGCTCCATCCGCTGAGGCTTCGACGATGCCATGTGAACGCACGACTCTCGTCGGAAGCGTGAGGCCGCGGAACTGGAGGGGAGTGAACAAGGGCGGAGGCGCGATGGCTCCGGGCGACCGAGCGAACCATCGGTCCACGCGGTCCGCGTAGGCGGCGTCACGGAGGCGGAGGACGTCGTAGTCGATCCGGCCGCTCCGGGTGAGCAGGTGGAAGGCGAACTGCATCGGCTCGAAGTGGACGTACCGAGCTGTGTTCTCGAAATACGATCGGCTCTCCGCTGCGGCCTGCTGAAATCGTTCCACGATCGGTCTTCGTTCCGACTCGTAGGCGGCGAGCGCCGCGCCGAGGTCGTCTCCATGCTGGTCCAGGGCCCGGGCGAGCGAGATTGCGTCCTCCATGGCCAGCTTGGTGCCCGAACCGATGGAGAAGTGGGCGGTGTGGGCGGCGTCTCCGAGCAGCACGACGTTGTCCCGATACCAGTTGCGATTCCGAATCGTGACGAAGTTGATCCACTGGGAGTTGTTCGAC
>DASSDP010000024.1:0-36306 GCA_035697085.1 Actinomycetota bacterium | reverse complement strand
GGGCCGATCTTTCGGCGGTTCCCAAGACGACGTTCACCGACCCGGAGACCTCCTCCGTGGGGCTCAGCATCGACGAGGCCTGGTACCAGGGCATGGACGCATTCGAGATCACCCAGGACTTCGCCAAGACCGCCCGGGGCTACACCATCGAACCGCGGCGGAAGTCGTCCACCGCCATCCTCGATGGCTCGCCCGGACACGTCACCGCCGTGGTCGACCGGGACCGCGGACTCCTGGTCGGAGCCTTCGCCGCCTGCCCCGGAGCGGCCGAGTTCATCCACGAGGCCGTCCTGGCCATCAAGCAACGGATCCCCGTGAGCGTCCTCGCAGACACCATCCACGCTTTCCCCACCGGTGGTCGCGTCTTCGGCAACCTCATGGCCGACGCGCTCAAACGACTCTCCTGAGCCGGGCGTTGCGGTGATTCCCGCGGGAGGAGAACACGAACCGTCCGATCTCCCGACTGGGACCGTGACGTTCATGTTCACCGACATCGAGGGTTCGACATACCTTCTGCAGCGCCTTGGAGAGGCTTACCCCCGCGTCCTTTCGGCCCACAACGACATCGTGCGATCGGCGATCGAAGCGCAGGGCGGCCGAGAGGTGAGCACCGAAGGCGATTCGTTCTTCGTCGTCTTCCCGACGGCACCTCAGGCGACGGCGGCGGCCGTGGCGATGCAGCGCGCACTGGCGGATCACCCGTGGCCGGACGACGCGCCCGTTGCGGTTCGCATGGGACTACATACCGGACAGGCGGTCATCGAGGGGCAGACGTATGTCGGACTCGACGTCAACCGCGCCGCGCGCATCGCCGCGGCCGGTCACGGTGGCCAGATCGTCATCTCCTCCAGCACCCGCGGTCTGGTGGAACACGCCCTTCCGGATGGCACGGAGCTCCGTGATCTCGGAGAGCATCGCCTGAAGGATCTCGCACACCCCGAGCACCTCTTCCAGTTGGTCATCGAGGAGTTGGCGTCCGAATTTCCACCGCTTCGATCGCTCGATGCTCGTCCCAACAACCTGCCCGTCCAGCCCACCAGCTTCGTGGGACGGGAACGAGAGCTCTCGGAGGCTCGTCGGCTGCTCGAGGGGACGCGGTTGTTGACGCTGACGGGCCCCGGCGGAACGGGGAAGACTCGCCTGGCGGTGCAGGCGGCCGCGGAGGAGCTGACCGGCTTCGCCGACGGGGCGTTCTACATCGGGCTGGACACGATCACCGATCCGAAGCTCGTCGCCTCCAAGATCGCGGAGGCAGTGAGCGTCCGGGAGGAGTCGGCACGCCCACTCGCCGAGACGGTGAAGAGCTATCTCACCGACAAGGAGCTCCTCCTGGTGCTGGACAACTTCGAGCAGGTCCTCGAGGCGGGACCATTCGTGTCGGAACTTCTCGCGGCGGCTCCCGGGGTGAAGGGATTGGTGACCAGCAGGACGGCCCTGGGCCTGTACGGAGAGCAGGAGATGGCCGTGCCGCCCCTCGCTCTCCCCGGCCCGACGAGCCTTCTGGATGCCGAATCGCTCTCGCAATACGAAGCCGTCGCTCTCTTCATCGAGCGGGCCCTGGCTAGCAGAGCGGACTTCTCCGTCACGAACGAGAACGCACCGGCGGTGGCGGAGATATGTATCCGGCTGGACGGATTGCCGCTGGCCATCGAGTTGGCCGCGGCTCGAATCAAGATCCTCTCGCCCCAGGCGATCCTCCAGCGCCTGCACCAGCGACTGGAGCTCCTGACCCGCGGCGCACGGGACCTTCCGGCTCGCCAGCGTTCCCTCCGTGGGGCCATCGAATGGAGCTACGACCTGCTTGAGGAAACCGAGCGCCGGATGTTCGAGCGCGTCTCCGTGTTCGTTGGCGGCTGTGGACTCGACGCATTCGAGGCCGTCTGCTCGCCCGGCCGCTTCGAGCTCGACGGGCTCGACGCGTTGGGCTCGCTCATGGACAAGAGCCTCCTGCGCCGAGCCGAGGGCGAGAGCGGCGACCCTCGTTTCGTGATGCTCGAGACGATCCGCGAATACGGGTTGGAGCAGTTGAGCGCGAGCGGTGAGGCCGAGGAGGTTCGGGACGCACACGCCGCGTACTTCTTCGACCTCGCGGAGCGAGCCGAACCCGAGCTGACCGGCCGGGAGCAGCGTCGATGGCTCGACCTCGTGTCCGCCGACCACGACAATTTCCGCGCCGCGCTCAATTGGGCAACCGAACGGGCGGACGTGGAGCCGGCGCTGTCTGCAGCGGGAGCCCTGTGGCGATTCTGGCAGCAGCGAGGTCACCTCGCGGAAGGACGGACGCGCACCGAGGAGCTCCTTCGACATCCCTCGGCGCAGCCTCGGACGGCCGGGCGTTTCAAGGCGCTGAGCGGAGCGGGAAGTCTCGCGTACTGGCAGAACGATTACGATGCCACCCGTCGCCACTACCCGGAGGCCCTGGAGATCGCTCGAGAGCTGAACGACCGACCGGCGATCGCGCTTGGAACCTCCAACATGGCGTTCGCCAGACTTCTCGAAGACGACTGGGAGGGAGCACAGGAGTTGTTCAGAGAAAGCGCCGCTGTCTCCGAGGAGGTGGGCGACCGCCTTGGCCAGGCTCAGACCGAGACCCTCATCGGCTGGACGCTCAGCCGCCAGGGCGACCTGGAGGGCGGCCTGGAGAGGTACGAACGCGGCATTACCCTTCTCAGGCAGGTCGGGGACCGGTTCGCGTTGGCCGACTCCCTCGGCGCCATCGCCCTGCTCTACACCCGAGCTGGCCGGCATGAAGCAGCACGAAGCGTCTCGCTCGAGGCGCTGGAGCTCTTCGAGGAGGCCGGCAACAAATCCGGGGTCTCCTATGTGTTCGAGGCACTCGGCGAGCTGGAGGGCCGGCTGGGCCGGTTCGACCGAGCGATCCGACTGGCGGGAGCAGGCGATGCCATCAGGGAAGTCATCGGCGGGGGCGCACCACCGGAGCTCCAGCAGGTCGAGGACCCTCGCAGAATGGCCCGAGAGCGGATGAGCGATGAGGAGATAGACGGGGCGTGGGCCGAGGGCCGGGCCATGTCCATCGAGGAGGCCCTGGCGTATGCCAGGGAAGAGGGCGGGACCTAGCCCGCGCTGATCACAGGTATCGGCCGCACTCGTAGCACCAGGTGAAGGAACTCGGCCCCACGGGCATCGACTGAATCAGCGGGTGCCCGCTCGACCGGGAGTGCGCCGTGTTGTGGGCCAATTGCGACTCGCAGCATCCGACGTGGCCGCATTCCGTGCAGACGCGGAGGTTCACCGTGCTGCCGCAGTCCTCGCACGCACCGCTCCTCGGCTCTGCACGCGCAGAGGAGCCGTGGCGGCACGCAGCCGCCGCGTGCTCCGCGCTCATGTTCGTCTCACCAGACCCATCCACAGGAGAACGCCTCCACCGGCCTACGCTTCGACGGCCAGGGTCACCGGTCCGTCGTTGACGAGCTCCACCTCCATGTGTTCCCGGAAGGCGCCGAGATGAACCCGTGCGCCCAGCGATGAGAGTGCCTTAGCGAAGGCCTCCACTCGCTCCTCGGCAACGTCGGGAGGAGCAGCCCTGATCCAGGATGGTCGCCGTCCGCGGCTGGTATCACCGTACAGAGTGAACTGAGGGACCACGACGACCTCACCTCCGACGTCTGCCAGAGACCGGTTCATCTTCCCATCGTGGTCCTCGAAGATTCGCAGTCGGTAGATCTTCTCGGCGAGCTTCGTCGCCTCATCCGACCGGTCGTCGACACCAACGCCGACGAGGATCAACAGGCCAGGGCCACCGGAGGCAACGACGGCGCCACGGACCCGGACCTCCGCGCGGGCCACGCGCTGGACGACCAGTCTCATCAGCTCTGGGTCAGCCCTGGACCACCCGGTGGGCCTCGAACACGCCGTCGACCTTCCGAACCGCCTGGAGCACGCTCGCCAGATGTGCGATATCCGCGAGCTCGAACGTGAATCGGAACCGGGCGATCCGATCCTTCCCCGTGGTCGTGCTGGAGGTGAGGATGTTCACCTGCTGCTCCGAGATGACCGTGGCCACGTCGCTCAGGAGCTTCTTGCGATCGAGCGCTTCAACGTTGATGGACACCACGAACGACGTTGGCTTGCCCGTACGCCACGACACGTCCACGAACCGATCGGGCTCCCGGGCCAGCGCCTTGGCGTTCGGACAACCGACGCGATGGACCGACACCCCCTGGCCGCGCGAGACGAAGCCGACGATCTTGTCGCCGGGTACGGGAGTGCAGCACCTGGCCAGCTTGACCCAGACATCGGTGGACCCGTCGACGACCACCGCTTGGTCACCCTGCCGGGGAAGGAGTCGCACCGGCCGAGCCGGCGGGAAGTCTCCCACTTCCTCCTCGTCCTGCTGGGTGATGTGCCGGGTGAGCCGGACCGACACCGCCTGGGGCGAGACGTGGCCCTCCCCGATCGCCACCAGCAGCGCGTCGAGGCTCGCGTACTTCAACTCTGCGGCCACCTGCTTCAGGAGGTCCTCGGTGGTCAGCCGCTTCAGGGGCAGCCCCTGGCGGCGGAGCTCCCGTTGGAGGAGATCTCGCCCGGTGTCGATGGCGTCTTCGCGTCGCTCCCGGGAGAACCACTGCTTGATCTTGGAGCGCGCTCTGGGGCTGGCCACCAGCTTGAGCCAGTCCTGACTTGGGCCGGCCGTTCGGGCCTTCGAGGTCAGCACCTCCACCGTATCGCCCGTTTGAACCCGATAGTCGAGCGGGACGAGCTTCCCGTTCACCTTGGCTCCGGCACACCGGTGGCCGACCTCGGTGTGGATGGCGTAGGCGAAGTCAATGGGCGTCGCGCCTGCCGGCATGCTCACCACATCGCCCTTTGGGGTGAACGCGAAGACCTGGTCGGCGTACAGGTCGATCTTCAGGCTCTCCATGAACTCGCCCGGGTCCGAGGTCTCCTTCTGCCAGTCGAGCATCTGGGCGAGCCAGGCCAGGTCCGACGCATCCTCTTCCTTCTTCTTGCCGCCCTCCTTGTACCGCCAGTGGGCCGCGATCCCGAACTCAGCCGTGCGGTGCATCTGCTGCGTGCGAATCTGCACCTCCAGCGGCCGCCCCTCGGGCCCGATCACGGTCGTGTGCAGCGACTGGTACATGTTGAACTTGGGCATGGCGATGTAGTCCTTGAACCGGCCGGGGACGGGCTTCCACAGCGAGTGGATGGCGCCGAGGGCCGCGTAGCAATCCTTCACCGAGTCGACTAGGACGCGGATCCCCACGAGATCGTAGATCTCGCTGAATTCCTTGCCTCGCAGGACCATCTTCTCGTACACGCTGTAGAGGTGCTTCGGACGACCCTCCACCTCGGCCCTGATCTTCGAATCGCGAAATCGTTCGGAGACGGAATCGACGACCTCGTCGAGGTACGCGGCTCGCTCGTCCTCCGCCTTCCCGACGAGCTGCTGGATCTCGTCGAATCGCTTCGGATGCAGCGTCGAGAAGGAAAGGTCCTCGAGCTCCCACTTGATCTGATGGATCCCCAGGCGGTGAGCGAGCGGCCCGTAGATCTCCAGGGTCTCGGTGGCCTTCGCCTCCCGCCGGTCCCGGGGAAGGCTGGCAAGGGTTCGCATGTTATGGAGGCGATCTGCCAGCTTGATGATGAGGACCCGGATGTCCTTGGCCATGGCCACGACCATCTTCCGGACGTTCTCGGCCTGCTGTTGCTCACGCGATCGGTACTCGATCTTGTCCAACTTCGTCAGGCCGTCGACGATGGCCGCGACCTCGGGGCCGAAGTCCCCGTCGATGTGCTTCAGGGTGAGATCGGTGTCCTCGACGACGTCGTGGAGTAGGGCGGCGACCAGCGTGGTGGTGTCCATGCCCAGATCGGCCAGGATGTGCGCCACGCCGAGCGGATGCTCCACGAAGGGCTCACCGGAGACCCGCTGCTGCCCTCGATGCGACTCCTCGGCGAACTCGTAGGCGCGTTGAACCTCGCGGACGTCGGCCTTGGGATTGTAGGAACGAACCTTGCGGAGCAGTTCGTCGACGCCCAGTGCCGGCTTCCGCTCCGAGGAAACGAACGGCAGCCGCGCAAGCAGGCCGCCACGCCGCTCAGGCGGGCGGGCCTCTTCGACCGCACCGACCGGCTTCTCCATCTGTCTATTCTAGGCGGTGACGCCGGAACGAGCGGCTACTCCGAGTGCCGGACCGCCTCTGCGGGCGGCAATCTGGACGCCCGCCACGCCGGACCGAGCGTCACCAGGATCACCGCCGAGTACACGAGGGCAAGGGCCGTTCCGATGCTCGCGCCGTCGAGGCCGAACGGGGTGTCTTCGAAGAACTGCCGGATGAACAGCGCCCCCATGATGGCGCCGGCGACGAATCCCACGGCGACGCCGATCGATGCAGTCATGCCGGCCTCCACCATCAGCCCTGCCATCACCCCTCTGCGTCGGTACCCGATCGCTCGAAGCACACCGATCACCCTTCGGCGCTCCACGACGGTTCGCAGCCCGATGATCCCGAGCGACAGGATCCCCACGACGAGTCCCAGGCGCATCAGCACCTCGACGACCGAGAAGAACGTTCGGTTCGCTCGATACCCGTCGTCGAGAAGCTTCCGGGTAGTGGAAGCGTCCACGCCGACCTCGAAGAGGGATCGCTCGACGCCCCGGGCCAGCCCCTCCACGTTTGTGCCGGGAGCCGCATCGAGCAGCAGGGTGACCCCGAGCGGCGCGGCGCTGAACGGAGCAAGTGCCTTTTCCGTGGCCAGGATGCCGCTCAGCACGCCGAACTGCTGGTTCGCGGCGACCCGGAACCGCACCGGCCCCTGAGCACCCTGCATCACGATGGGATCGCCGGGGTTGGCGAAGTCCGAGATCACCCACCGCGGGTCCTCTCGGAGCGCCCTCCACACCTCTTCGTCCGTCTCGAAGTCCTGCCACCGAGCGCTGATCCGGATCGGCGGGTCCTCCAGGAGACGATCGGAGAGCTGGAACAGCGGCACGAACGCCGTCTCCCCTCCCCCGAACGTGGATTGGAAGGGTCCGACGTAGCCGCGCGTTGGAATCGCCGCCTCCCGGACCACCTGGTTTCGCAGGGATGCCGGGAGAGCGAGCGACGAAGTCGTCGTGGCAGTAACTCGGACGTCGTACCCGACGGAGTCGCGCTCGTATCGCGGGCGAGAGATCGACAGGAACACCGCGAGAAGCGTCACGATGGCCAGGACCACGGCGAAGACCCCTGTCGTGAGGCCCGTCCGAAGCGGCCGGCGAGAGAGATAGGCGAGCGGCGGGCGGAGCGTTGCGCGGAGGCGTTGGGACGCTGTCCCGACGAGCCCGGCACCGCGTTCCACGAGGCGAAGGTTCGCCGCAGCCAGGATGGACAGTCCGAACACCGCCGCAAGGATGGCGGTGATGAATGCGGAGAAGAACCGGTTGACGTCGCTGGTGTCGGTGAGCGTGGCCACGATGATGAACGCCCACAGGGCCAGCGCTCCCCCGGTTGCGGAGGCGTGGAGACGATTCGACATGCGCCGCCTGGCCAGGACCGCAGCGACCACGATCAGGGCGATGCCCCCCAGAAGTTGCGTGGCGCGATCGCTCTGCGTCACCCCCACGGTGCCGGCCGCCGTGAGCGCCGACAGCCCAACTCGGCGGGGCCACCGCCGCCGTCGCTCCCGGGCCGGCTCCGGAAGGTCCCGAATGGCAGCGGGGATCGACATCCGCGACGTTCGCCGGGCCGCGACGAACACCGTGAGCAGCGTGATGATCGTCCCGGCGCTGAACGCCACGGCCACCGAGGCCGGCTGAACGGAGAAGACGAACGCGAAGTCCACCTCGCCTCCGAAGAACTGGGCGAAGGCTCGGGCAAATCGAACCGCCATGATCCGCCCGGCGAGCACCCCCACGGCCACGCCCACTCCCCCGGCCAGGACGCTGTACAGGGCGCCCTCGATGACCGACATCGTCACGAGCCCTCGCCTCTTCAGGCCGAGAGCCCGCATCACCGCGAGGCGTGGGCGGCGCTCCTCCGCGAGCATCAACACGAGATTCACGACCAGCGCGATTCCCGCCGCAACGATGAGCGCGCTCAGCCCCACAAGCATGGCTCGCGAAAACTCCGTGCTCTTCTCGGCCTGCTCGATCTCTATTGCTTTCACCTCCCGGACCCTCAGGAGGCTTCCACCGAGCCGGCGGACCTCGGCCCTGAGCGCGGGAAGCGCTCGGCGGGCGGACGTCACCCCGTCTTCGCGGCCCCCGCTCGCCGAGATCCGGACGATGTTGATCTCGTCCGTGCCGACGATTCGCTGCGCCGTCTCCAGCGGCGCGAACACGGCCGCGCGGAGTCCGTACGCACCGGGCCCGACCGAGCGGGCCACGCCGGCAACCGTGACTTCCACGGGCCGGGCTACCGCTGCCTGCTCGACCGATATTCGGAGATGGTCGCCAACGCGAGCGCCGAGCGCCTCGGCCAGTTGCCGGGAGACGAGAACCGTCTCCGGGGCGAGGTCCGTGCCGAAGGTGCGCGTCCCGTCGGCAAGCACGTACGCCCCGAAGGGGCGCTGGTTCTCGGGGTCGAACCCGATCACTCGGACCGCGGGTTCGCCCTGGCGCGTGTCGAGGTCCGAGACCGAACCCACCTTCTCGATCCCGGCCTGGACTCCATCGAGGAGGGGACGAAGGCTCGGGGCTTCAGCGAGGTGAGTGGCGACGTCCGCCGGGAACAAGCCCTCGCCGGCCGTGACCGTGACGTCGACCATCCCCCAGGCCCGGTACCCGTTCAGCACAGCCGAATCCCTCGATGAGTCCGCTCCCACCAGCGACGCCGTGATGCCGGCGGCCCCGATCATCAGCCCCATCACGACCAGGGCCGATTGCGCCCTGCGGCGACTGGCCTCTCGCATGGCGAGACGCGCCAGGAGCGGGTGACGGATCGCCATCAACCCGACCCCCCCGAACACCACGACGAACGCGGCGACCGCGACGGCCTGCGTCACCGGACCTGGGGTGTCGACCTCGGAACAGCGTCCGTAGGGATGGGCTCGATCAGCCCGTCACGCATCCTGATGATGCGGTGGGCTCTCTCCGCCACCAGGGGATTGTGGGTCACGAGGACGATCGTCTGACCTTCGCGGTTCATTTGGACGAGCACGCCCATCACCGAGTCCGTCGCCTCCGAGTCGAGGTTGCCGGTCGGTTCGTCCGCCCACACCACCTCCGGCCGATGCACTAATGCGCGCGCAACGGCGACGCGCTGCTGCTCCCCTCCGGAGAGTTGATCGGGTCGATGATCGGCTCGTTCCGCGAGCCCAACCGCGTCGAGGATCTCCAGCGCCTGAGCCCGGGCGGACTTGGCCTTGGCTCCCACGAGAAGCAGGGGAATCTCCACGTTCTCCGCGGCCGTCAGCACGGGAAGAAGGTTGAACGCCTGGAACACGAATCCCATATGACCCGCTCGGTACTCGGTGCGGTCATCATCGGAGAGCCGAGCCAGATCGACCCCGCCCACCCGGATCGCTCCCTCATCGATGCTCTCCAGGCCGGACAGACAGTTGAGGAGCGTGGTCTTCCCCGAACCCGAGGGGCCCATCACGGCTACCATCTCGCCTCTGAGGACCTCCATGCCCACGCCCTTCAGGGCTTCCACCTCCGTGCCGCCCCGGTACACCTTGCGCACGCCGGTGGCCTCGACGATGAGGCTGGTGCCCATCTCTTCCGGCTACCCCCTTGTGAAATCTTTCACAAAGTATCGCCCCTGCTCGGCGGACGGAACCAGGACCGGGCGGGTGGTTTCCGGGCGACCCGAAACGGCCAGGCGTTTCCTAGTACGAGAGGAGCGAAAGGAACTCGTAGTTCTTCAGCTTCTCCCGGCCCCCGAGGAAGGAGAGCTCGATGAGGCAGGCGATGCCCACCACCTTCGCCCCGAGGCGCTCAACCAACCGTGCCGTGGCCTGAGCGGTTCCCCCCGTCGCGAGCACATCGTCCACGATGAGCACGCGCTCCCCCGGCGCGAACGCGTCCTTGTGGATCTCCAGGGTTTCCGTGCCGTATTCAAGGTCGTACGTCTCCGACTCCGACTCCCACGGAAGCTTCCCGGCCTTCCGGACCGGGACGAACCCCGCGCTGAAGTGGTAGGCAACCGGTGAGGCGATGATGAATCCACGGGCCTCGATCCCCACGACCTTGTCGATGTTCCCCCGCCCGAAGTGGACCACGATGATGTCGATCACCGTGGAGAAGGCCGCCTCGTCAGCGAGGAGCGGTGTGATGTCCTTGAACACGATCCCCGGCTTGGGGAAGTCCGGGACGTCGCGGATCAGACGGCGAAGGCCCTCGATCCCGGCGGCGTCCATCTACCTCTTTCGCTTTCCCGAGCGCGGCCGCTTCTTGCCCTTGCGGCGAGGAGCGGCCTGCCTTCGCGGGGCGGTGGCGGTGGTCCGGCCCTGGGCTGCCACGGCCTCGAGCTCGGCCTCTCCATCGCCGGCGTCAGCGGCGGGGACCGCACGGAGCGCGGGGCGCAGTGGCCGCTCCCGCTGCTCTGCACGCGTCCGGAGTTGGGCCATGCGAGGCTCTCGCTCCTTCAGAACGCCCACCACCGGGGCCGCGACGAAGATCGAGGAGTAGGCTCCCAGCGCCAGCCCGACGAAGAGAGCGAACGCGAAGTTCTTCAGCGTGTCCCCGCCGAAGAGAAGGAGCGCTCCGATCGGAAGGAGCGTCACGAGGCTGGTGTTGACCGAGCGCATCATGACCTGGTTCAGGGAGAGGTTCACCGTCCCCGAGTACGTTTCCTTGGACACCAGCGACAGCGACTCGGCGTTCTCCTTGATCTTGTCGAAGATCACGACGGTGTCGTAGAGGGAATACCCCAGGATCGTCAGGATGGCGATGACCGTCTCTGGGGTGACCTCCCGGCCGACCAGGGCATAGACCCCGGCCGTGATGATGAGGTCGTGGAACAGGGCAACCAGCGCGGCCACCGACATCTTCCACTCGAATCGAAACCACACGTAGAGGCTCACAACAACGAGAAAGATCAACAGTCCCTGGAGCGCCTTCCGAGAGATCTGCGCCCCCCACCTCGGACCAACGTCCTGGACGTTGATGTCCGAGGTCGTCACCCCCGCCTGCTCGGCCAAGGCGTCGAGGATCGCCGAGCGCTGCGTCCCGAGGCTCTCGGTTCGCACCGAGATCTCTCGCCCTTCAACGATCTGGATGACGGCGCCTTCGCGCTCGAACCGGGCCATGGTGTCCTGGACCTCCGCGACCGTCACCCCGGATCGGTTCTCGTATTCCACGAGCGCGCCGCCCTCGAAGTCGATGCCGAGATTCAGATCTCGAAAGAAAAGACCCCCCAGAGAGATAAGCAGAAGGAACCCCGAGAGAAGAAACCACCACCGACGCTTCCCGATGATGTCGAGGTGAAAGTCCCGTTGCCCTCGGAAGAGCGCGACGGCCTCGCGGAGCTTCATCGGCTTCCTCCTCGGACGGGCTCCGGCGCGGGCGCAGCCGCCACACCGGAGAGCAGCCCCATGCCTCTCATCTCCGACAGCCTGCGACTACGGGCAAGGAGAAAGACCGTGGGCCTCTTGAACAGGTAGACCACGAACATGTCGAGAAGCGTGGAGAGACCGAGGGTCAGCGCGAAGCCCTTCACCGATCCGATCGCCAGCAAGTACAGCACCACGGCGGCGGCGATCGTCACAAGGTTCGCTGCGATGATCGTTCGCCACGCCCGCTGGAATGCCGGAACCACCGCGGCGCGAAGCGACTTCCCGTGGCGGACCTCGTCCTTGAGGCGCTCGTAGAACACGATGTAAGAGTCGGCGGTGATCCCCAGCGAGACCACGATGCCGGCCACACCAGCGAGCGTCAGGCTGTACCCAGCGGTTCGCCCCAGGACCGAAACCATCGCCAGGGCGAGGACCGACCAGATGGCCATCCCCAGCCACGTCACCACACCGAGCACTCGGTAGTAGAACGCCAGATACAGGCAGAGCGCGATGAGTCCGGCGATCCCGGCGATGAGACCCTGGCGCAGTGATTCCTTGCCCAGCGTGGGGCTGACCGTCCTCACTTCTGACGGGGAGAGCTCCACCGGGAGGGCACCCGTCCGCAGCACGAGGGCCAGATCCTTGGCCTCACGCTCCGTGAAGCTACCGGTGATCTGTGCCTTGCCGTCGGGAATCTCCGACTGGATCGTCGGAGCCGATTCAACGCGGCGATCGAGAACGATGGCGAACTGCTTCTGAATGTTGTTCTTGGTGATCCGGGCGAACTGCTCGGTCCCCTGGGCATTCAGCTCGAAGTTGATGAGCCACCCGCCCGGAGACCCGCCGGCTGTCGCCGGATCCACGAATCCCGCCTGGGCCTTCGTGAGTACGTCGCCCGTCATCAGGACTTTGCCCAGCCGATACTTGAGGGGCGTTTCACCACCCTCAGTGCCGGTGAACACGACCACCTTGTCTTCCGGATCATCCGGCGTGACCTCAGTCGAATCGTACGCAGGATTGCTGGGGTCGATGACCTCCCGGACCAACCTGTATTCAAGGCGGGCCGTCTTCCCGATGAGATCGAGGAGCCGCGCCTGCTGCTCGCCCTGGCCCACGTCCTCGAACTCCGGGATCTGCACTTGGACGTTCAGCTCTCCCTGGCGAGTGATGTCCGGCTCAGCGACGCCGAAGGCGTCGACCCTGTTCCGTATCACTTCCAGGGTCTTGTCGATGACGTCCGAGGCCGTGCCCTCCGGAGCCGTGAGCGTCACCGACACGCCGCCGACGAGATCCAGTCCAAGAAGCGGCTTGAGATTGGCGAACACGAACCCGTAGATGGAGGCGCCGGTCAGCAACAGGACGAACACGATCGAGGTGATGTTCTTCCCTGTGCCCTTCATAAGAGCTTCGTCCCGTTGATCTCGAGGTGGAACCGGCACTGGAGCTGCTCCGCAGCCCGGCGGCACATCACCATACGTCCCAAGAAGATCTCGAAGTACTCCATGACATGGCTGATCTCGGTGTCGATGGTCAGCTCGAGCGTGACCGTCTTCGCCGCCGAGTCTACCCGCAGGAACGACTGTTCCGCCGCGTAGTTCACCCGATCGTGGATGTCGAACTCGATGTGGTCGGCCTTGCGGACGCGGGACCGGTGGACATCCGACTTGTCGGCGAGGATCACTGCCGCGGCCACCGTGCCCGCGGTCATGCCGTGCTCCTCCTCGTGGTTGCCGATGGCACCCATGATCACGGAAAGCTCCTGCGGATCCAGTCGGCCGTTCAGGACCTGCTGGACCAGGATGGCTCCCGTTTGACCGTGCACGTTTCGGGAGACCATGTTGCCCACGTCGTGCAGGTAGCCGGCGATGGCCGCGAGCGTGGCCGTTCGCTCGTCGTATCCGAGCCGGGAGAGGACGTTGTACGCGATCTTCCCGGAGAGGTTGGCGTGACGGAAGCCGTGCTCGGTGAACCCGAGCCCGTCCATAACTCGGTCCGCCTGGGCAATGAACGCCGAGAGAACTGGATCGTGTTGGACGTCCTCGAAGCTGAGGAGGGCCGAGGCCGGCTTCCGGCCCACCTGCTCCTTCACGACCCCTCGCCCGCCTCCTCGTCCATCGACTCCGGGACGAACTTGCGGGCGACGGCGCTTTTCACCATCCGGATCTCCATCCCGGGACTCACCTCGAGCGTGACTTCCTCGTCGCTCATCCTCTTGATGATCCCGAACATCCCGCCGATCGTGATCACCTCATCCCCGATGTCGAGGCTGTTGACGAGTTCCCGCTGCTGGCGGACCCGTCGCTGCTGGGGCCGGATCAGCAAGAAGTAGAAGATCGCCACCATCAGACCAAGCGAGATGAGGAACGTGTAATTCCCCCGCTGCTGCTGGGCAACGAGAGCAAAGAAGGATGCGGTCATCATGCCTCTCCCATGAAAAACGGCGGCTCGGCCGCCGCCGGTCGGACCCCCATATTATGGCGGCCGGCCTCGGCTGACAACGGGCCGTCCCCCTCTCGACTGTCCCTTTACTGACCTACACTATATGTGGTAATCTTCGCAAATAGCCCGTGGACCCCAGCCCGACTCTCGAGATCCCCAGACTCCGTGGACGCCTCCACCGGGCGGCATTTTGGGTGTCGATCCCGGCCGGGATCTCGGTCGTCGTCTTGGCCCGGACGGAGGTCGCCCGGGCGGCCGTCATCGTCTACGCGCTGAGCCTGAGCGGCCTGTACGCGGCCAGCGCGGCCTTCCACACGATCCGGTGGTCGCCGAAGGTCTGGGCGTGGATGCGACGGCTCGATCATTCCATGATCTACATGTTCATCGCGGGCTCCTACACTCCCATCGCCCTGCTGGCTCTTCGCCCCCCATGGTCCACGAATGTCCTGGCCATCGTGTGGGGAGGCGCCGCGATCGGGATCGCCCTCAAGCTGTTCGTCAGAGGGTTCGCGGCCCTGGCACAGGTGCTGTACATGACGCTCGGCTGGCTGGCCATCTTCATCCTCCCCCAGTTGGTGGCCACGATGAGCAGCCTGGCGATCGCGTTGCTGTTCGGCGGGGGCGTGCTGTACACGGCGGGCGCGATCGTGTTCGGGCTGCGGCGCCCGAACCCAAACCCGCTGGTCTTTGGGTTCCACGAGGTCTGGCACGCACTCGTGATCTCGGGGAGTCTCTGTCACTACATCTTGATCCTGCTGATCCTGACGGAGGCCTGAGCTACCTCCGGAAAAACACGTTCAACAAGAGCGTGAGGACCAGCGAGAGCAGGATCGATGTGCCGAGGGGGAAGTAGAAGCGGAAGTTCTTCCGCTCAATAGCGATGTCCCCTGGAAGCCTGGGTATGAGCCCCTTTCCGGCGGCGACCAGGATCAGACCCACCACCGCGATAACGGCCGCCAGGATCAGCAGCATCCGTCCAACGCCGGAAAGATCCATCGCCACGGCAAGGATAGCTCTGGGTTGCCTAGACGAGCCGGCCCTCAGGGGCGTGGCCGAGGTGACGATACGCAAGGTCCGTGGCCACTCGTCCCCGGGGCGTCCGCTGCAGAAAGCCGAGCTTCAACAGATAGGGCTCGTAGACCTCCTCCAGCGTCCCAGTGTCCTCCCCCACCGTGGCCGCAAGCGTCGAGAGCCCCACCGGACCGCCGGCGAATCTTCCGATGAGCGCCTCGAGGATGGACAGATCGATCCGGTCGAGACCCTGCTCGTCCACCTCGAAGAGGGCCAAGGCATCGGACGCCGACTCCTCCGTTACCCGGCCGTCGCCCCGAACCTGGGCGTAATCCCGGACCCGGCGGAGCAACCTGTTGGCGATGCGCGGCGTGCCGCGGGACCGGCGGGCGATCTCCCCAGCGCCGCCGTCGTCGACCTCCACCTCGAGGATGCCCGCGGAGCGGCGAACGACCAGGGCCAGCTCGGCCTCGTCGTAGTACTCGAGTCGAGGCGAGAATCCGAAGCGCTCCCGGAGCGGCAGCGTGATGAGTCCCGGCCTGGTAGTGGCCGCCACCAGGGTGAAACGTGGAAGGTCGAGCCTGATCGTGCGGGCCGACGGGCCGCGTCCGATGACCACGTCGAGCTTGAAGTCCTCGAGAGCCGGGTACATCACTTCCTCCACCGGACGAGGCATCCGGTGGACTTCATCCACGAAGAGGACGTCACTTTCTTCGAGATTGGTGAGGATGGCCGCGAGATCCGCGGTTCGCTCGAGAGCGGGCCCGGACGTGTGGCGAAGGCTCGCCCCCAGCTCGTTGGCCACGATCCCGGCGAGGGAGGTCTTTCCCAAGCCGGGTGGGCCGGAGAACAGAACGTGATCCAGGGGATCGCCCCGCTCGCGGGCGCTCTGAATGAGAAGAGCCAGCTGTTCCTTGACCCGGGCCTGGCCGACGAACTCGGAGAGCCATCGAGGACGAAGGGCCGCGTCGAATTCTCGGTCGGGGTCCAGCTCCGCCGATGCCACCAGGCGATCCTCCATCAGGTCCCGGCCCCTACTCGCTGCAGCGCCCTTCGGAGGAGAACCTCCACCGGCCCCTCCGCGTCGCCCAGCCCTCCCAGCGCCTCATGGATCTCCTGAGGAGTCAGGCCCAGCCCCGCCAGGGCCTCCCGAACCTCGGCCACCGGCCCTGCGGCCGGCAGCTCCACCACCCCGCCGAGCTTGTCCTTCAGGTCAAGGACAACCCGTGCGGCAACCTTCTTCCCCACGCCCGGGACGATCGTGATGGCGTCGGCATCGCCGTCGAGGATGGCCCGGCGAAGTGCCTCGGACGACAGGACCGACAGGATGGCCAGTGCCACCTTCGGGCCCACGCCCGTAACCCCGAGGAGCAACAGGAACAGGTCGCGCTCACCCGGCGTGGCGAACCCATACAGCGTCATCGAGTCGTCCCGGATCTGGAGGTGAGTGAGTAGCCGGGCCTTTCGGCTCGTCGCCGGGAGCTTCGCCAGCGTCATCGTGGAAACCAGCACCTCGTACCCGATCCCTCCGGCAGCGATGACAACCCGGTCGCCCTGTCGCTCAGCCAGAAGCCCCTCGAGGAAGGAAATCACCGCCGGGCCGCCGTCAGATCGGCGCGAGCCCGGTGAAGGTGGCAGACGGCCACGGCCACTGCGTCGGCCGCGTCCCGATCGCCGGGCACGCCGCCCACCGTGAGGAATCGCTCGAGCATGCGGCGCACATCGTCCTTTCGAGCGGCGCCATTGCCAGTGATGGCCATCTTCACTTCGAGCGGGGCGTATTCGTGGACGGGAACGCTCATCTCCGCAGCCGCCAGAAGAACCACGCCGGTGGCTCGAGCCACGCTCATCCCGCTACCCACGTTCCTGCCCCACATCAAGCGCTCCACGGCAACGGCCGCGGGGCGGTGAGTCTGGAAAAGGGCCCGGACCGCAAGGTAGAGAGACCGAAGGCGTTCGGGCTCCGCCGACTTAGGGGACGTTCGAATGGTCTCCGCAGAAACGACGTGCGCGCCCTTCCCCCGATCCTCGCCGACAGCGGCGACGCCGGTGGCCGCCGTCCCCGGGTCGATTCCGATCACCAATCGCTCGAACATGTGTTCAGTCTAGGGGTCGCTCCGAGTCCCCTCAAGGACTACACCCGTGTAATTTACTCCCTGAGGGGCAAGGCGGAAAGCCCAGAAAAAGAGAGGGGCGCGGGAAACCCGCGCCCCTCTGGGGAAGTTCTCAGAGGCCCCTAGTCGTCTTCGTCAGCGTCGTCGTCGTCCGTGTCGTCGTCGGCGGTCGTGTCGTCCTCGGCGCCCGGGAGGGGAATGCTGGTCTTGCCGTCATCGGTGTCGTCGTCGGTGTCCTGGTCAGGTGCCGCAGCCACCGCAGTGGTGTCGTCGTCCGCGTCGTCCGGTTCCGGGTCTCCAGCCGGGTCTGCGGCCTCCTCTTCGACCTCCTCGGGTTCGTCCTCAACCTTGGCTTCTTCCTCCACCACGGCATCGATAGCGTGATCCGCCTCGAGCTGGCCGACGATCTCGCCCTCATCCGAGTCATCCACCTCGACATCGGCCTCGACCTGCCCGGCCACTGGATCGTCCGACAGGGCGATCGCATTCACCAGAGCCCCCCGAACGTCGGCGTTGGCCAATCCGGCTCCGAGCAGCACTGCGACGAGCCCCGCGAGGATCACGAACACGTGATTTCCTCGGATCGTCCTCTTCGACATGGTCCGACCTCCTTCTCCTAGCCCCCATAGAGGGTTCGGATCGCGGAGAGCCAACCTTGAGGGTCCTACAGCAGGTGAAGCAATCGACGAAGTGTGCCGATACCCGAGATGAGGTTCCTCATGACCAACAGAAAGAACAAGATCGACGCGCGGCTCGGCCGACGCATTCGGACCCGGCTTACCCGGGTGCTCGTAATGGCCGTGGCCGGTCCGGTCATGGCCGGATCGCTGGCCTACGCGGCCGGCGTCGAGCCGGTCCGTCGCCGCGTGGATGAGTTCCTCAAGGGGACTGCGGGGCTTTTTAGGACGGCGGAATCCTCGACGAGGGACTTCCACATCTCTCCCAACCCATCCGGGCAGGGAGTGCTGGTCATGCCCCTGGGCGATCGAGGGCCGAGACCGGCCGCCGCACACTCGACGGAGGCGTCGGGCAATGAGAAAGAGGAGCCCCCATCTTCAGGCAAATCGAAGGAGAAGTCCGAAGCGGACCGACGCGACGCCAAGAAGAGGGCCGCCGCCTCGACCGTCTTCGACTCCGGGGAGTCGAAGACGAAACCCGATGACTCGCACGAGACGAGTTCGGGATCGGACGCCAGCGTCGGATCCTCTGATGTGACCGAAGAGTCGCTCACGCAGGAAGCGAACGATTCCGGGCACGAGGGCTCGGGAGATTTCGACGACGATCGGTCTGGCTCCAACTCCGGCTCGGACGACTCGGACGACGACCGCTCCGGATCTGATTCCGGTGACTCGGATTCCAAATCGGACGAGGACTGAGCCGGGTTCTCAGCCCACTTCGGCGAAGACCTCGTCGGGGATGTCGAAGTTCGAATACACGGCCTGAACGTCCTCCAGGTCGTCCAGCGCCTCGACCAGCGCAAGCACCTGGCGGGCCTGTCCCCCTTCGACCCTGACCGTTGTCTGAGGGTGCATCGCCAGTTCCGCCGAGGCGATCGGTATCCCCGCCGCTTCGAGCGCGGACCGAACCGCCACCAGACTCGCCGGATCCGTGGTCACCTGCCACTGATCGCCGTCGAGCGAGAGATCCTCCGCCCCCGCTTCCACCACGATCTCGAGGAGTCGGTCCTCCTCCGGTCCCTCGTCCCGATCCACGATAACGACTCCCTTACGGTCGAACATCCACGCCACGCTCCCGGGGTCGCCGAGATTTCCTCCCATCCTCGTGAAGGTGTGGCGGACCTCCTGTCCCGTGCGGTTCCGGTTGTCGGTCATCGCCTCGACGAGGACGGCCACGCCGCCGGGCGCGTACCCCTCATAGGTGGCCGGCTCGTAGCGGGTGCCCTCGATCTCTCCGGTGCCCCGCTTGATCGCCCGGTCGATGTTGCCAGCGGGAACCGAGTTGTCGCGGGCCTTCTGGACCGCGGAGGCGAGGGTCATGTTGCCCTCGACGCTGCCGCCGCCCTCACGGGCGGCAACCTCGATCGCTCGAAGGAGTTTGCCGAAGGTCTTGCCGCGGCGCTGATCGGTGACCGCCTTCTTGTGCTTGATCGACGACCATTTCGAGTGACCCGACATCAGCGCGTCCTGTCCAGGAGCCGCCGGTGCAACCGGACGTCCCCGACGAGTTCCGGGTGGAATGCGGACGCCAGCAGCGCGCCCTGCTCGCAGACGACGGGGCGCCCGTCGTGCGAGGCGAGCACCTCGACGTTGGGTCCCACTGCTTCGACGACCGGGGCCCGGATGAACACCGCTCGGATCCGGCCGATCCCTGAAACGTCCACATCCGCCTCGAACGAATCCGCCTGCCGGCCGTACGCGTTCCGGATCACTCGGAGATCCATGAGCCCGAGCAAGGCATCGCCGTCCGAAACTTCCTTCGCCATCAGGATCATCCCGGCGCACGTCCCAAGGACGGGCATCCCGCCTTCGGCTCGTTCCCGGATCGGTTCGATCAGCCCGTGCAGGCTCGCCAGTTTGGCGATCGTGGTGCTTTCGCCTCCCGGGATGGCCAGACAGGCGACGGACTCGAGCTCCTGCGGCGTGCGGACGAGCACGGGAGTGACGCCGCAGTCGGCGAAGACCGCCGCGTGCTCTCGATAGTCGCCCTGAAGAGCAAGAACACCCGCTTTCATCTCGCCTCATGATAGCGACCGGACAGGAGCCCCGGCCGGCGCGGCACGTCCTGTAATCTCGCGATCACCATGCGCATCTTCTCGGGGATCCAGCCGACGGGTCGAAAGCATCTCGGCAACTACATCGGGGCCATCCGCCAGTACGTCGAGGGGCAGAGCCGGGGTGAGGCCATCTATTGCATCGTCGACCTCCACGCGATCACGGTGGCGTACGATCCGGCCGATCTCAGGGAGCGGGTGTACGACACCGCGGCCGTGCTGCTGGCCGCCGGCCTCGAGCCCGGGCGATGCATCCTGTTCCGCCAAGCTGACGTGGCCGAACACACCGAGCTGTGTTGGCTGCTGGCCAATGTCACCGCATACGGTGACCTGAACCGGATGCACCAGTTCAAGGAGAAGGCCTCGCAGCAGAAAGACCTCGTCTCGGCCGGATTGTTCTTCTACCCGGTCCTCCAGGCCGCGGACGTCCTGGCCTATCAGACCAACGAGGTGCCCGTGGGTGAGGACCAGAAGCAGCACATCGAGCTGATGCGGGAGATCGCCCAGCGGTTCAACAGCCGGTTCGGGGAGACGTTCGTGGTGCCGGAGCACAGGATCCCGGAGGTGGGAGCGCGCATCATGGACCTCCAGACGCCCGAGAACAAGATGTCGACGACGGGAGCGACCGACCTCGGCACCGTGTACGTGCTCGACGAGCCGGAAGCCATCGTTCGGAAGTTCCGAAGCGCGGTTACCGACTCCGGCCGGGAGATCGTCCGCGGCCCCGAGAAGGCCGGAATCGCGAATCTCATCGAGATCCTGGCGGCGGTTCGAGGTGAGTCGCCGGAGGCCGTAGAGAAGAACTTCGCCAACGCGTCCGGCTACGCGGAGTTCAAGGCGGCGGTGGGGGAAGCAGTGGCCGCGTACCTTGCGCCGGTGCGTGAGCGCTACGGGGAGATCCGGGCGGATCACCGAGCGCTCGAGTCCATCCTGGCGGAGGGGGCGGAGAAGGCCAGGGCCATCTCCTCCAAGACGGTGGCCCTGGCTCGCGAGCGGATGGGCATCGGTCCCCCGCCCCACTGAGTTACCTGTGGCCGAGGGCAAGCCGGAGAAGGTATCGGCGGAGCGAGGGCACCGATGGTTCGCCGCGTGCTACGAACGCAAGGCGGGACGGGGCGAGCGGACCGACTACACACGGACGATGCGAACCCGAGTGGCCGGCGAGGCCAACGGGCGTGTCCTGGAGATCGGCGCGGGCACCGGATTCAACTTCCCGTACTACACGGCCGGCGAGTCCGTCGTGGCCACCGAACCCGACCCGCAGATGCTTCGTCGGGCGGAACCCCGGGCCCGCGAGCACGGGATCGAGCTTCGACCCGCGCCCGCAGAACGACTGCCGTTCGCGGACGAGTCGTTCGACACCGTGGTGTCGACGGGCGTTTTCTGCTCCGTGGACGATCCGGTGAGAGCACTAGGTGAGGTGCAACGGGTGCTCCGGTCCGGCGGGACGCTCAGGTTCTGGGAGCACATTCGGGCGGAACGACCGGGCCGACACATGATGCAGCGCGCGCTCGACCCAATCCATCACCTGTTGTTCCGGTGTCACATCGGCCGAGACACTCTCCGGCTCATGGAGGAGGCTGGATTCGAGATCGTGCAGCTCGAGCACCCACAACACGCAGACGTGGTCGGAGTGGCCCGGAAACCCTGAAGCGACGTACGCCCGACGCGGTCACCAGCCCCGCGTCTGGAGAAGTCCCTCCTCGCCCAGATCCGCGATGTCGATGCCCCGCATCGGCTCGCCGAGCCCGCGTGACACCTTCGCCAGGACGTCCGGATCGTTGAAGTACGTGGTTGCCTCGACGATGGCCCGGGCCCTCGGCGCCGGGTCCTCCGCCTTGAAGATTCCCGAGCCGACGAAGTTGCCGTCCACGCCGAGCTGCATCATGAGCGCGGCGTCGGCCGGGCTGGCCAGCCCTCCGGCGGCGAAGTTCACCACCGGCAGCTTCCCGGTCTGGGCCACCTGGCGAACGAGCTCGAAGGGCGCCCCGAGATCCTTCGAGGCGGAAAGGAGCTCGTCGTTTCGCATCCCGTGGAGCTTGGCGAGCTGACCGTTGATGGCTCGGACGTGCCGGACGGCCTCAACAACGTTTCCCGTCCCCGCCTCGCCCTTGGTTCGGATCATCGCCGCCCCCTCAGCGATCCGCCGAAGGGCCTCGCCCAGGTCTCGGGCCCCACACACGAACGGCACCGTGAAGTCCCACTTGTTGATGTGGTGATGCTCGTCGGCTGGCGTGAGGACCTCGCTCTCGTCGATGTAGTCGACGCCGAGCGATTGCAGGATCTGGGCCTCGACGAAGTGCCCGATCCGGCATTTCGCCATCACCGGGATCGTGACCGCCTCCATGATCTCCGAGACTTTCGTGGGATCGGCCATGCGGGCCACGCCGCCCTCGGCCCGGATGTCGGCGGGGACTCGTTCCAGGGCCATCACCGCCACTGCCCCAGCTTCCTCGGCGATCTTCGCCTGATCGGCGGTGGTGACGTCCATGATCACCCCGCCCTTCAGCATCTCGGCGAGGCCGGCCTTTACCCGGAAGGTCCCGGTCTCCTTGTTTTCCATCGGCTGCCCTCCTCCATCCAAGGATACGCCGAGCGAGCCGAGTTCACTGCGTCGGAATCGGCGTCAGCGCTGGTCCATGGATCGAGTGGACCAGAGGCGAGCTTCGGCGGCCTTGGCCTCCGGGGTTGTCGCTGGGGGAATCTTCCACCGACGGAACGAACGGAAGAGGTAGACGAGTACGCCCGCTATGACGCCGATGACCAGAGCCAACGGCAGCCAATCGAGCAACCAAGCAGGCATGGCCCTGGATTATCTCACCAACGCAAGCGGATTGATGCCGAACCAAAAGCGAGTGCGGGGCCCGAAGGCCCCGCACGCGCTACAGACGGGTACGGATCAGCTATTGGCCGGATCTGGGATCAGGCCCGTCGCAACGAGGAACGGAACCTGGTCGTTGTACTCCTTCCACCAGGCGATCTTCCCGTCCCGCACCTTGATCCACTCCACGGACTCCCAGGTGATGGTCTTCCGTGTGGCCGGGATCTCCCAGGCCTCGGTCTTCAACGTGCCGGTGTGCGTTCCCACGATGCGGACCTCGTTGGCAAGCGTGCCATTCCACTCGCCGGAGTCCACCTCCTCGTGATGGAGGTCCGGGAACGCGTCGAGCCAAGCCCAGAGGTAACCCTTCACTTGCTCGAGACCCTGGAGCTTGATCCCACCCGGGTACTGCCACACCACATCGTCCGTGAACACCTCGTCGAGCCGGTCGATCTCGCCGGCCTCGATGAACTTCCAGGCCTGATCGACCAACGGTCTGGCCTCGCCCATTTCCCCACTCCTTTCCTTGGAGACGGTTCCTAGGGTGCAGTGAGCGTGCGAATCAAACAATCGGAAATCCGGGGGACCCGAGTCCCCCTTTGCACCTACTCGATTTCGATCGGCCGGTCGGAGGGAAACAGCTCCACCCAGGTGCGCCCGGGAGCCAGGGCGATCTTCTCGCCCGCGGCATCCACGAACTCCGTGAGGTCGTCCTGGCCCTCGCGCATCCACCGCCCCTCGATCACACGGCCGTTGCGGAACACGTAGGCCTTGCCCGACCCGACGGCATCGATCTCTGGCGACGGATTCCCCGCAGCGTCCACGATCTGGCTCGGGCGGACCTTCACCACCTGAACCACCACATTGACCGAGGACACCTGGGATCCGTCCTCCAGCGTGTGCGGTTCCTCGTCATGGGACCGGAGCCAGACACGGTTCTTCGGACTGAATCTCCAGAACACGTTGGCGAACGGGGAGAAGTCGAGATGGACCAGACGCGCTCGTTTCTCGCTCGTCGGCCGCTCCGGATCGAACGGGAATACGGATTCCGGGGGGCCCCCCGACGCGTCTCGGTACAGCTTCTCCGTCGACGAGAACACGTGGTGAGGCTTGCTACGGTTTGGGTCCTCCTCGAAGAACTCCGACGGCCCCGCGTAGGGGATGGGGACGGCGCCGGATTCCTCAACGGCGCTGACCACCTGGGAGACTCCTCCGGCGAAGACGAATATCGGAGAACCGAACTGGCGGAGGATGTCGGCGTCGACGAGCCTGGCGCTGCGGATCGGGCCGATCCGACTCGCGTCCTCGCACTGGTAGACGGCGATGAACCGAGTGATCCCGCCCTCAACGGGCTCCTCGTACACGATGTCCGCCTCGTTGATGCCGGCCTGGGGACGAGCCTCGGAGATGTTCTCCACCTTTACCGCCAGGGCGGGACGGTCCGGCACGCCACCGGTGGCCTCGCTGTCGGTCAGAGGGCACCTCTCCGGCGCGGCCTTCTTGCCCCGGAAGAGGCCCTGGGGGCTCAATTCCTTCCCGGTCAGCAGCAAGTAGCCGATGGTCACGGTGGCAGCCGCGCCCACGACGGCCAGGGCAGACATTAGTCTTCTTCTTCGGCGGTGCGTCAGGGGAATTCCTCCTCGAAGGTCTTGCCGGCGGGTGAGCCATCGTATCGCCTCCCGCCGGAAAGCTTCAAACCTCGATCACATCTCCTGGAGGATCCTGATCCGTTCCTCGATCGGCGGGTGCGTGGAGAAGAGGCGCTCAATGCGGCTCACACCCTCCCCCGGCTTCCTCGAGGGCTGCGAGAACCACAGGTGCGCCGTGGCGTTATTGGCCACCCGCATCTGGTTGGCGCTCGCGGCGATCTTGCGCAGGGCAGCCGCCAATCCGGGCGGGTACCGGGTGAGGAGGGCTCCGTCGGCATCGGCCAGGTACTCGCGCTTCCGGGAGACCGCGAACCGGATGAGCTGGGCCATCAGCGGGGCCAGGATCGAAAGTGCCAGCGCAATGACCACCAGGATGATGCCCAATCCCCCGCCACGATCTCGATCCCCACGGCGCCCTCCGCCCCAGAAGAAGGCGCGGCGCATCCAGTCCGCCAGGAGGACGACAACGCCCACGAGCGTGGCCACCAGCGTGCCGACCAGGATGTCGCGGTTCTTGACGTGCGACAGCTCGTGAGCGATGACTCCTTCCAGCTCGACGCGATTGAGCGTCTCCAGCAGCCCCTCGGTCACGGCGATGGATGCGTGTTCGGGGTTTCGTCCTGTGGCGAAGGCGTTCGGAGCCTTTTCCGGGATCACGTACACGGCCGGCTTCGGGATACCTGCAGCGATGCACAGCCCGTCGACGATGTTGTGCAGCCTCGGGTGCTCCTCCGGGGTGACGAGCCGGGCTCGACTGGCCCGCAGAACGATCCGATCGCCGAAACGGTACGAGGCGAACGACATCCCGGCGGCGATGAGGAGAGCGACGATCACGCCGGCCACCCCGAAGTCGAACAGCAAGCCAAACACGTACCCGAGACCGGCCGCTACCACCAGGACAACGAGGACGAGGAGGACCGACTTCCACTTGTTCCGAGTGATCTGTTCGTACAAGGCCTACGTCTGGATCGTCACCGGGCCGCGGGATTCCTCTTCGGCCTCGAAGAACTCCCGGGGCGTGAAGTTCCACGTGCGGGCGATGATCAACGATGGGAACCGCTGGATGATCGTGTTGTACCGCATCACCTGGTCGTTGTAGAACTGGCGGGCGAACGCGATCTTGCTTTCGGTCGCAGTCAACTCCTCCTGTAATGCCAGGAAGTTCTCGCTGGCCTTCAGCTCCGGATAGGCCTCGGCCACGGCCAGCAGCTGCCGGACGTTCCGGGTGATCTCGGTCTCGGCCCGGGCCTGGTCACCGATGTTCGTTGCGCCCATTCCTCGGGCCCGCGCTTCGGTGATCTTCTCGAACAGCTCGCGCTCGTGCGTCGCGTACCCCTTCACCGCCTCGACGAGATTGGGGATCAGGTCGTAGCGGCGGCGGAGCTGGACGTCGATCCCGGACCACGCGTTTTCCACCCGGTTGCGGTGCCGGACCAGGCGATTGAACTCCAGGATCGCGTAAAGAAGAAGAGCAACCAGGACACCGACAACGACCCAAACCAGCACGGCCGGAATCTTAGCAGGCATGACGTGGAAGCCCTCCGGCTGCTGCTTGCGTCCCGGGATTGAGATTGATTATCATTCTCATATTATGGTCCGTCGGGCGCCGATAAGGGCGCTGGGCCCGCTGGCCTTGGTGCTTGCGGTCCTCGTTCCCTCCTGCTCCCGCGAGAGCGGTAACGAGCTGACGGTGGTGGCTTCCTTCTATGCGCTCGCCTTCGCAGGCCAGGAGGTGGGAGGCGACGGCGTCGAGGTCATCGACCTCACACCTCCCGGCTCCGAGGCACACGACGTCGAGCTGTCTTTCGAGGATCGGACCTCCCTCGAGAGTGCCGACCTGGTCCTGTACCTGGGAGACATCGGGTTCCAGCCACAGGTCGAACGCGCGGTGCCGGACGCCAAGGGTGAGGTGGTGGTTGCGGCGGGAACGATCGAAGGCGACGACCCCCATGTGTGGCTGGACCCGGTGACGTTCGCGGACACGGTTGGACGTGTCGCGGACGGCTTTGCCCGGGTCGACTCGGCCAACGCAGACGACTATCGGACACGCGCGGATGACCTCCGAGCGCGCCTGGAAGCACTTGACGAGCGATTTCGAACGACGCTCGCCGACTGTCAATCTCGCACCATGCTGGTCACACACGATGCCTTCGGCTACCTCGCCGACCGGTACGGCCTCGAACAGGTTGGACTGGCCGGGATCTCGCCGGAGGGAGAGCCCACAGCCGATTCGCTCGTCCAAGCGGAAGCTCTCGTTCAAGAGGGGAAGGTGAATGCGGTCTTCTACGAGGAGACGGCGGAGGGAAGGCGCATCGCCGAGGCCCTTGGCCAGGACCTCGACATTCCGGCGTTGCCCCTGGCCACGCTGGAATCGCGCCCCCCGAAAGGCAACTACCTGACGGTCATGGATACGAACCTCGAGTCCCTCGTCGAGGGGCTCGGCTGCCAATGACATCGGCCGTTGAGATGCGAGCCGTGCGGTTCGGCTACGGGCCGGTGCCGGTCATCGACGGCGCCGATCTGGTGATCGAGCCGGGCAAGCTGGTCGTGCTCACGGGACCCAACGGGTCGGGGAAGTCCACGCTCCTGAAGCTCGCGGTTGGACTCATCACTCCGTCATCGGGGGAGGTTCGCGTGCTCGGCCGGCCGCCGTCCGATCCGGGGGTGCGGCGCCAGATCGGGTACGCCCCGCAAGGGTCACCCGGGCGAACCGTGCTCCCCGTCTCGGTGATCGAGGTCGTCGGCGCCGGCATCACCCCGATGAAGCCGCTGATTTCCCGCTTCGGTCCCGAGGACCGAGAGCGAGTGGACCGGGCGCTCGACTCCGTCGGCCTGAACGACCTCTCACGAGAGTGCATCTTCGAGCTTTCCGGCGGGCAGCAACAGCGCGCCTTTCTGGCACGTGCGCTGGTGGGCGACCCGCCCTTGCTGCTGCTCGACGAGCCAACGACCGGGATCGACCGGGCCTTCCGGCCTCAACTCGTGACGGAGCTCCGACGTCGAGCCGACGCAGGTTCCACCGTCGTGGTCGTCTCCCACGACCCCGAAGACTTCCATCCCGTGGTGGACCGCATCCTGGCGCTCGAGGACGGCGTCGTTCGCGACATCTCTCACGACGAATACCACGAGGCCCGGCCGTGATCGATCTCCTCACCCACGACTTCGGCAGGAAAGCAATCGTCGCGGCCATGGCCGTGGCCGTGGCGGCGCCGGTGGTCGGCGCGTTCCTCGTCCAACGGCGGCTGTCGCTGATCGGAGACGGCATCGGACACCTTGCACTGGCGGGGGTGGCGCTCGGGGTTCTCTTCGGGATCTCGAGCCTGTGGGGTGCGCTCGCGATCGCCGTTCTCGGCGCCATCGCCCTGGAGGCCCTGCGGACTCGCGGCCGCCTGGCCGGAGACCTCTCGTTGGCACTCATCTTCTACCTGGGCATCGCGGGCGGTGTGGTCGGTCTGGCCGCCGCCGGCCGATACAACGCCTCCGTCCTCTCGGTGCTCTTCGGAAGCCTGTTCGCGATCTCCTGGGGGGACGTGGCCCTTATCGTCGGACTTGGTGCCGGCGTCGTGGCCCTCGTGTCTCTTTTGTACAAGGAGTTGTTGGCCGTGGCTCTCGACGAGGAGACCGCCCGCGCGGCCGGGCTGCCCGTGGACGCGCTGAATCTCGTGCTCGTCCTGCTGACGGCCCTCCTTGTGGTGGGAGGGATGCGCGTCGTCGGACTCCTCTTGGTGGCGGCTCTGATGGTGGTGCCGGTGGCCGCGGGTGCCCGGGTTTCGCATTCGTTCAGGGCTTCTCTGCTGTGGGCCGTGGCGGTCGGCGCCATCTCCGCAGTGACAGGACTCCTGGTCGCCACCGCGCACGGGGAGCTGGTCCCGGGCGGGACGATCGTGCTCTCGTCCATCGGGATCTTCCTGGTCTTCACTCTCCTCGGGGCGAGAGCGTCGCGGCGACACCTACCCGGGAGCGCCGCGAGATGACCGATGCCGCCGCGGTGGTGCGCCTGGCCGGGCTTCGCCCAACCCGCCAGCGGCTGGCTGTGATCGAGGCGCTCGACGGGAAGGAGCGTCCAATCACCGCTCAGTCATTGCACCGTGAGGTGGGACGTCGGGCCGGCGGGCCGGGGCTGGCCACGGTGTACCGAACGCTGCGAGCGATGGCCGATTCGGGCCTGGTGGAGACGTTCGAAGCGGGTGAGGGGGAGGTGGGCTACAAACTTTGCGACGCGGTCCATCACCATCACTTGATCTGCGAGCGATGCGGGCAGATGGTGACCATCCCCTCCTGTGAGGTGGAGGATTGGGCCCGCGTCGTCGCCCGTCGACGAGGGTTCGCCGTCACCGGTCACCGGGCGGACATCTACGGACTCTGCGAGCGTTGCCGAAAGATCCGGAAGTCCGCGATCAACGGCTGAGACGCCATTCCCCGATGCCATAATCGCCGCACATGGGCGGCGATGCGCGGAAGGCATTCCTGGCCGGGTTGATCGACGACGCCGGCCTGTTCCCGCCCGCATCGCTCTCGATGGAGGATGCGGTGGCCGCCCACCGGGCGTCCCGAGACGGAGAGAATGGCTGGATGCTCTCGCGGTTCATCTGCCCAGCCTCTCGCCTGCCTGAGTTGGCGAAACAGATCGCCGAGATGGATGCCGCCACGCCGAGGCGGATCAGCGTGATCCTCGACACTGCGTCCGGGGAGCGATGGCTCGACGGAGCCGTGAACGATCTCTCTGCCGCGCATGACTTCACTTCACGCGCGAGTGGCCCGGCTAACGTGGAGCTGCTCGAAGGGGTCCTGCCCGCGACGCTCGAGACTCCGCTCCTTCGAAAATTCGTTGAGGCGGTGGGGGGCGCCGAGCTCCCCCCTCCCGTCACTCCCTACTTCGAGCTTCCTGGCTCAGCACCAATACCAGAAACGCTCGGCATCATCGCTGAAGTGCTTGATGGAATGGACGACACAAGCCTCAGCCGTCCCCCAGGGGCGAAGCTTCGATGCGGGGGGGCATCCGAAGACCTATTTCCCACGCCCGCTCGAGTGGCGTCGTTCATCCATCACTGCAACCGACTCGGCATTCCGTTCAAGGCCACCGCCGGGTTGCACCATCCATTCCGCCATCTGGACGCCGCGACCGGTTTCGTCCGGCACGGATTTGTGAACCTGGTGGGAGCCGCGATCTTGAGCTCGGCGGGGCAGCTGGGCGAGCGCCAACTGGAGGAGGTCATCACCGACGAGAACCCGGCGTCGTTCTCTCTCACTCCCGAAGGGTTCTCGTGGCGCGACCATAACGCGGCGGAGTCGGAGATCGCGATCGCGCGGGGCAGTCTGTTCACGTCCTACGGCAGCTGCTCGTTCGCCGAGCCTGTGGAGGACCTGACGGCGCTGGGGATCCTGCCCCTATGACGATCGATCCCACGCTCGACCCATCGCTCACCTCCTGGGTACCGGTCCCCGAGGGCTCCGACTTCCCGATCCAGAACCTGCCGTTCGGAACGTTCGCGCGTCCGGGTGCTGGCCAACGGGCCGGCATTGCCATCGGTGAGCAGGTTCTGGATCTGTATGCCTGCGCCGAAGCCGGCCTGCTCGAAGGGGTGACGACCCTGGCTCCGCGATCCTTTCTCCGTCTGGAGGGGGTCCTACGCGCGGATCGAGGTGACTGGCGAGCCATTCGAGAACGAGCGTCCGAGCTTCTGTCCGACGACCGGAACCGTTCCTCGGTCGAACCCCACCTGCTGCAGATGGAGGAGGTCGAGCTCCATCTCCCCGTTCGTCCTCGCGATTACGTCGACTTCTACTCGTCGGTGGAGCACGCCACGAACATGGGTCGCATGTTCCGCTCCGATCAGGAGCCGCTTCTCCCGAACTGGCGGTGGCTCCCGATCGGCTACCACGGCCGGGCGGGCACGTTGGTCCCGACGGGTACGTCCGTGAGCCGACCTACAGGCCAGATCAAAGCTGGAGACGGCCCGCCGGTCTACGAACCGACCCGGGAGCTGGACTTCGAGCTCGAGGTAGGGTTCATCACGGGCCAGGGCAATGAGCTGGGCGAACCGATCCCGATCCAGCGAGCGCGCGACCACATCTTCGGATTGGTTCTGGTCAACGATTGGAGCGCCAGAGACATCCAGCGGTGGGAGTACCAGCCATTGGGGCCGTTTCTGAGCAAGTCTTTTGCAACCTCGATCTCACCCTGGGTGGTGACGCTCGACGCCCTGGAGCCGTACCGCGTTCCTCCGCCGAAGCAGGATCCTTCGCCGCTCCCCCACCTGCGCCTGGAGGACGATCACGCGTACGACATCAATCTCGAAGTCGACCTTGCCACATCGGGCATCAGCGATCCCGTCACGCTTTCACGCACGAACCTGCGCTACGTCTATTGGACGATCGCGCAGCAACTCGCCCACGCCACATCGAACGGAGCCGAAGCGCGTGCCGGTGATCTCTTCGCCAGCGGGACGATCTCGGGACCTAGCCCCGGTTCCTACGGGAGCCTCATCGAGCTCACTTGGCGGGGCGAGCGGCCGGTCCAGCTGCCCGACGGTTCGACACGAACGTTTCTCGAGGATGGCGACACCGTGGTGATGCGCGCGTGGTGCGAGGCGCCCGGGCGTCCCCGGATCGGCTTCGGAGAAGTGCGCGGCACCGTGGTGCCGGTCGGATCGGCCTAGCGCGGTCGGGCGGGCCGGCTCACTGTTCCGCCCTGTGGCCGAGGACCTCTCGATAGACGGCCTCGATCTCGCCAGCGACTCTGTCCCACGAGTATCGCTCCGCCGACTGCCTGCCCGTCTCGGCCAGCCGCTTGGACAGGTCGGCGTCATCCAGCAGGCGTCCGGCCGCTGCTGCCAACGCCTCGGGGTCTCCGGGTCGAACGAGGAGGGCGTCGACTCCGTCGCGAACGACCTCTCGGTACCCTGGGATATCGCTGGCCACAACGGGGAGACCGGAGGCGAGCGCCTCAACCAGGACGATGCCGAAGCTTTCCCGACCCGTCGCCGGCGCGCAGAACAGATCACAGGCCGCGTGAAACGACGGGAGCCGATCGTGCGGCACGTTTCCCAGCATGACGACCTGCCTTCGAACGGGCGAGGGTAGACGGTCGATCGAAGCGCGGTCCGGTCCATCTCCCGCTACAACCAAGAGAAGATCTGGATGGACGAGAGCCAGTCGGCGGAAGGCGTCCACCATGACCCCGAATCCCTTCCGAGGGTCGAGGCGATTCACGAACAGGACCCTTCGACCCTCGGGTAGCCTCGCCGGCGCGGCTCCTGCGAACTTTTCCGTGTCCACGCCGTTTGGTATCACCCGGATCCCGTCGCCGGGGAACCGGCGAGCGACGAAGGACGCAGCTGCATTTGACACCGCGATCCGGGCGGACAGGCGGCGCCACACACGGCGAAGGAGAGGCGCCATCACCGAGAACGCGATGGCCCGGTCCGCATACGCGTGGAAGGTCGCCACCACGGGCGCCCTTCGGTTCCGAGTCGCGAACATCGACGTCCCCGGAACCAACGGTTCGTGGACGTGAACGACATCTGGGCGGAACCGAGCAAGAGCCCTCTGCACTCGACCGACAGAGGAAGGCCAGGGAGCGATCGGAGCAATCGATCCGTTGAAGGGCACCCGAACGGGAAGCCCCACGGGGACCACGAACGAATCGCGCGGGAGACCTCGAGATGGGGCCAGGACCATGACCTCGTGACCTTCCTCCTCGAGCCTCCGAGCCAGCTGCCGGACGTGGACCTGCACACCGCCCGGCGCGTCCCATGCGTACGGGCACGCCAATGCCACTCTCACCGGCCGGGAGCCCCCTCGTGGTCCCAGGCCGGCTGGAACATGTGCCACTGGGTTGGCGCGGCAGCGATGGCCCGCTCGAACTCTTCGGCGAGCCGCTGTGTGAGGGCGAGGACATCTTTCCGCCTGTCCCCGGTTCGCTCGACCTCGAGTGGAGGACCGATCAGCACGGACCATCCCTCCTCAGCGTCGTAGGTGGCACACGGAAGCAGGGGGCTCCCGGTGGCAAGAGAAAGAAGCGCCGGGCCGGCTGGCATGCGCCGCTTCTCGCCGAACATCGTCACCTCAACACCTCGATTCTTCAGGTCGCGGTCGCACACCAACGCAATGAGCTCATTCTTCGCCAGCAGCCGGACGAGGTCCTCGCCGACCTTGCGTGTATCGGTCAACGGAACGATGCCTATCCCCAATGCTTTTCGATGCTCGAGGAACAGGTCGTAGACCCGTCGGGGTCGAAGCTCCTCCGCTACCGCGGTCATGCTGTGACCAAGCACGTGAAGCCAGTGCCCGGCCGCATCCCAGTTCCCGAGGTGCGGCAACGCCATCAGCGCGCCCCGTCCACCTTCCAGCGCCCGTTCGATGTGCTCGAGGCCAACAGAACCGTGGCGCTTGAGGAATTCCTCCGGAGGGATAACGCGCATCCGAAACGTGTCGTACCAGTACCTGGCATACGACCGGAACGCTTCTCGAGCGGCCGCGTCGACAAGCTGGGAGTCGCTGTCTCGACCGAGCACGCGAGCAAGGTTGGACTTGACCGTTCGCCGGGCCCCCGGGGCGATGTGGAACGCCAGGGCTCCGGCGAGCGAGAACACCCGGCGGCCGACGCTCTCGGGGAGCGCCATCGCCGCGCGCTCCGCGGATCGATATTCCCAGTACGAGAGACGCTCGCCAAGCGTCTCGCTCTTGCGCACCCCGTCCGGGCCCACGTTCACCGACTCTCCTTCTGCCGAGCCACGGCAGAAGCTCGAACGATGATGGCCTGGAGAGAGATGGCCGTCGCGACCCACAGAGCGCCCAGCGCAGTGGCCTCGAGGACGCCCAGTGCCACGAGGGCCATCCGGGCCGGCCGCAGCAGGAACGGTTCTTCGACCCGAAATCCGAGTCCGACCGCCCGCGCCCTGAGATAGGACGCCAGGTAGGAGGTAACCAGTGCCGCCAGGGCGGCGGCTGCCACGCCGGTGTTCTCGGGAAATGCCACCCAGGCCACGGTGCCGAGGATGACTGCGTCGACCGCTCGTTCGGCGAGCGAGTCCGCGAACCGCAGCTTGGCATCCCCGCTTCCAGCCACCTTGACCCCGGACAGAAGCAACCCGACGCCCGAGCCAAGAGCGGCCACGAACCCCGCGAGACGCTGGTCGACAGCCACCAGAACGGCGGAGGCGATGGCCGCCGCGAGCGACAGACTCGAGATCGTGAGGATGCGGCCCCGTTGCCGGGCGGGGCTCCCGGTTTGGGCCATCGAGTCACTCAGTGTAGTCGGTCGTGCCCTCTGACCAGGGAAGCGCCTCTCAGGTCGCCGAGGGCCACCACTATAATCCGGGGGACCGAATCCGCTGGACGTTTGGGGAACGCATGAAGACGTACGAACCCAGCGCCATACGCAACATCCTCCTCGTCGGTCACGGCGGCGCGGGAAAGACCTCCGTCGCCGAAGCTCTCCTCTTTGCCTCGGGAGCCACCACCCGGATGGGGACGGTCGAGGACGGGAACACCGTCACCGACTTCGACCCCGAGGAGATCAAGAAGAACATCAGCGTCTCGCTGGCCCTCGCACCGATCGAGTGGAGGGGCGTCAAGGTCAACGTCCTCGACGCGCCCGGATACGCCGACTTCATCGGCGACGTGAAGGCGGCCCTCCAGGCGGCCGATGCTTGCCTGTTCGTCGTGTCTGCCGTGGAAGGCGTCGAGGTCCAGCACGAGGTGGTCTGGGAGATGGCAGTCGAGGCCGGCCTGGCTCGAGCCTTCTTCATCAACAAGCTGGACCGTGAGCGAGCATCCTTCCAACGGACCCTGGACGGATTGACCCAGGCATTCGGGACTCAGGTGGCCCCTCTTCAGTTCCCTCTCGGCGAGGAGCACGACTTCGAAGGCGTCGCCGACTTCCTCTCCAAGAAGGCCTACCGATACAGCGGCACTCCCAAGGGCGAGGAGAGCGACTGGCCCGACGACATCGCCGGCAAGGCCGATCCCTACCGGGAGAAGCTGGCCGAGTCCGTGGCCGAAGCCGACGACGCCCTCCTGGAGAAGTACCTCGAGGAGGGAGAGCTCTCGGAGGAGGAGATCGTCCGCGGGGTAAAGGCCGGGCTCGTGGAGGCAAAGCTCGCGCCGGTTCTCTGCGGGGCCGCCGCGAAGGCGATCGGGATCGACCGACTCGCCGACCTCATCGTGGACGCCTTTCCCTCACCCGCCGATCGCCCTCCCGTGAAGGTGACGACCAAGGATGGGGAAGAGGCCGAACGCACCTGCGACCCGGGGGGTCCGCTCACCGCCTTCGTGTTCAAGACGATCTCGGATCCCTACGTTGGTCGGATCAACCTGTTCCGGGTGTTCTCCGGACGCATGCGGCCGGACTCGGTCGTGTTCAACGCCTCTGGGGGAAAGGAGGAACGGGTCGGGCAGCTCTTCACGATGAAGGGGAAGGACCACGAGACGGTTTCCGAGGTTCCGGCAGGCGACATCGGCGCCGTGGCAAAGCTGGCGCACACGCAGACCGGTAACACGCTGTCGACCAAGGACCAGCCCGTGAACCTGCCCGCAGTCGAGTGGCCCGAGCCCCTCTATGCCCTGGCCATCGAGCCGAAGACACAGGGCGACGAGGACAAGCTGTCGACGGCGCTGGCTCGCTTGATGGAGGAAGACTCCACCTTCCGGGTCGAGCGCCAGATGGAGACGCACCAGACCGTGATGTACGGTATGGGCGAGGCGCACCTCGACGTGATGTCCGAGCGGATGCAGCGCAAGTTCGGCGTCGGCGTGGTGAGCAGCCCGGCAAAGGTGCCGTACAAGGAGACGCTGAGGACAAAGGTCCAGGCGATCGGTCGACACGTGAAGCAGAGCGGCGGCCACGGCCAGTACGGGATCGCCCACATCGAGGCCGAACCGCTCGAGCGCGGCACGGGCTTTGAGTACGTCAACAAGATCGTCGGCGGAGCGATCCCCAGCCAGTTCATCCCCTCCGTGGAGAAGGGCATCGTGAAAGCGATGGAGACCGGGACCGCCGGGCACCAGATGGTCGACGTGAGGGTCACCCTGTTCGACGGGAAGTTCCACACGGTCGATTCCTCGGACATGGCCTTTCAGATCGCCGGATCTATGGCGATCAAGGAAGCGGTGCAGAAGGCCGGGGTCGTGCTGCTGGAGCCGATCGTCGACGTGGAGATCGTAGTGCCCGAGTCCCACACCGGCGACATCATCGGCGACCTGAACTCAAAGCGGGGGCGAGTCCTCGGCATGGTGCCGACCGGATCGGGCAAGAGCCGAGTGCAGGCCCAGGTCCCTCAGGCCGAGATGACCCGGTACGCCATCGACCTTCGATCGATCACCGGCGGCCGCGGCGCCTTCACCATGAAGTTCTCCCACTACGAGGAGGTGCCGTCTCACATCGCCGACAAGATCATCGCCGAGGCCCAGCGGGAGAAGGAAGAAGCCCACAAGTAGGGCTACGGGCGCAGGCTCAGTTCATCGAGAGATCGGTCAACAAGACTCTGTACGCTAGAGGCACATGGTGGACGGGATAGTCATTTACGGAGCGGATTGGTGCGGAGATTGCCGCCGTGCCAAGCGGGTGTTTGAGCGCCTGCGCGTCGACTATCGATGGATCGATGTCGAACACGATGCGGAGAAGGCAGAGGAGGCCCGACGCATCGGGGGCTCACGCCGCATTCCGGTGATCATCCTCCCGGATCAGACCATCCTGGTTGAGCCAACCGACGCCGAGCTCGAGCAAAAACTCGGCAGCTAGTCCTTCCGTGAGTGGTCAGCACGCCTCTGGTGGGACCCTCTTTCTGATATCGAATATGTTATCTAGAGTCGGGTCTCATCGAACACAGGTCCGAAAGGCACGGCCACACGAAGAGCGCGGGGCCGGGATGCACTCCCGGCCCCGCGGCATTCACTCCTGCCCTCGCGGATGCTTCATGGCTCACGGCCCGCCCGGTCGACCCGCCCGGGACCCACGAGGTCGGTGGTCTGGTTGGATTCCGCCGGGTCGCCCCGGCGCACGGGTGGGGCGGTTCAGCCCCGACCCGCTGAGGGACGGCTCAGCAGCCAGCCACCTCGGGGGTCGCGCTCTGTTTATTCAACGCTGGACCACCTCCTTTC
>DASSDP010000023.1:0-3345 GCA_035697085.1 Actinomycetota bacterium | reverse complement strand
GCGGCCGGGTTCAATCGAGATTGTCCTGTAATCGCCGAGTGAGCCGACGAGAGGAGGGGGGCCGCGCCCAATCGCGGCCCCCTCCACTAGCTCTATCTAGGGATGCGTCCCCCAATCGGCCTTGTTCTGGGAGAACTCCCCGGAGGATGGTGGCGATCCGACTTGCTCGACGACTTCCTTCGGGCCGTGGCGTTCGCCGAGGGGCTCTCGGGATTCCCGCCGGCGGAAACCAAACCAATCTTGGCCGGCCAGACGACCGCGGCGGCTCCGACCGCCAGCGATCCACCACTGACGACGGAGGGACCGGCTGCGACCTCCCGGGTGCTCCTGGGACTCGGTGCTCTCGGACTTCTTCTGCTCATCGGCGCACTCGAGAGCCGACCCCGCGGGCTCGGCGCTATCAACCCAGTGCCAGAGTAGGGACCGCGTACCCTTGCGGGCGTGGACCGGTACGTCCTTCACGTCGATCTCGACCAGTTCATTGCCGCCGTGGAAATGCTCCGGCGTCCGGAGCTGGAGGGCAAGCCGGTGGTGGTCGGTGGAGACGGCGATCCCTCGAAACGCGGAGTCGTCTCTACCGCGAACTACGAAGCGCGGCGGTACGGGGTCCGCTCCGGCATGGCCCTACGCACGGCCTACAAACGATGTCCCGATGCCTTGTTCCTCCCCGTGGATGCCAAGGCGTATCTGGCCGCATCGGCGAACGTGATGGACACCATGCGGACCTTTCCCGGCGTGGTGCAGGAGATGGGATGGGACGAGGCATTCATGGGGGTTGAGACGGGCGACCCAGAGGCCATGGCCCGCGAGGTTCAGCGCGCGATCCTCGATCGGACCGAGCTCTGGTGTTCGATCGGGGTCGGCGATAACAAGCTCCGGGCCAAGCTGGCGACGGGCTTCGCCAAGCCCGCCGGGGTATTCAGGCTCACCAGAGAGAACTGGGATGCGGTGATGGGTGGGCTTCCCACCGAGGCCCTGTGGGGCATCGGGGCGAAGACCGCTCGGAAGTTGCTCGCCCTTGGGATCAGGACGGTGGCCCAGCTGGCCGAGGCCGAGGACGAGGAGCTCGCGCGAAGGTTTGGCCCGAACACAGGGCCGTGGCTCCGCCGGCTGGCGAAGGGCGAGTCCTCGAGCAGGGTGACCGCCGAACCCTACGTGTCCAAGGGCCGTGGCATGGAGCGGACGTTCCAGGAAGACATCAAGGATCCGGGCGAGATCCGAAGGGAGCTGGGAAAGCTCGCGCGAGAGCTGGCCGAGGAGCTCGCCAACCGCGGACGGGCAGCGGTCCGCATCGTGGTGAAGGTGCGCTTCGCCCCGTTCTTCACGAGCACTCACGGCGTCCCACTCCCTGAGCCGACGCTGGATGCGGCAGAGCTTGAGCGCGGCGCGCTGGCCGCGCTCGAACGCTTCGATCTGGATCGGCCGGTGCGACTCTTAGGCGTCAGAGCCGAGCTCGAGCCGCCTGCCTGAGGCGGCGAGAACCAGCGGTGCTGGTGGTTGTTTTCGTCCCTCGCGACTACGAGCGGTCCCCTTCCGCCGCCCGGAGCCGCCCGCACATCTCCACGAGAATCTTTCTGGCGATCGACCCATGACGGTCGAGGAGCGGAATGAACTTGGAACGATCGAGCCGAAGCGTCCAGACCCGAGTTTCAGCAACGATCGTCGCAGTACGCCGCCCTCCGTCGAGCACGGAGATCTCCCCGAAATAATCCCCCGGTACCAGCATCCTGATCCTTCGACCTGGAACTCGAAGCTTGGCTTGGCCCTTCACGATCAGGTAGAAGTCCATCGCCTTGAGGCCCCGCTCAACGATGGTTTCACCCGGGGCGAACTCGAGCTCCCGACCGAGCTTCACGATCTGGGCGACCTGCCGTCGAGAGAGACCCTTGAACAAGGGAACCGAGCGCAGCTTCTCCACCCGCTCGTTCGGCACCGAAGTCCTCCCAGCCTCGTCCGAACGAATGATTCACCGGACCGATGGGAGACGCAACCCTCCGAGGCTGTCGTGCGAATCGTCTCGGATTCAGCTCGGCGCGACCGCAGAGTCTCCTCGATGGCGCCCGAGTTCGTGTCCCCTGTTCCTATCCCACGGTGAGCGCCATCTGCTGGCACACGTACCGCTCCTGGTTGGAGAACTCCCCCGACCACGCCGAGGTTCGCGAACCATGCCTGGTCGAGCTCAGCCGCGCCGGCAACGGGACCCGGGGTCGAAGCTCCGCGAATTCGCCACAAAGGATCGGGAGGCGTCCTGTGCGAACGCCTCCCGTCTGCGGTCCTGAACCGTGAGCCTAGTGCTGTTTCTTGGGCACTCCCGCTCCGGGCTTGCCGCGCATCGTTCCATTGACGTCGATGTTGTCGAGGTTGACGAAGCCGACGCCCTGGTCCGTTCCCTCATCGAACAGGAGGATCAAGCTCGCGACCTGGGCCACTCCGAACCCCGGCCACACGGAAACGCCATCCTGTGGGAAGGCATCCGCATTGGTGAACCGGACCCGGTTCCACAGGTTCCCGTCGCGGTCGGTCAGGGTTCCCACCACATCGCCGTGCGAGCAGCCGAAGAAGAACGTCGGACCGGTCGTGAGCGTGACGTTGAACCGAGGGGCACCCGCGCCGCAATGGCCGCCGACCTCGTAGTCGAAGCCGAGCTCGGTGAGCGTGAGGCCTATGACGCCGTGAATGTCGGCCCCCGAGGAAGCGACCGTGGCGGTGGTGCCGAGCTTCTTGAGGGCCAGGGCGTGGTCGCTCCGGCCGGCGTCGGCCAGACCTGTCTTTGTGACCCACTTCGAGGTGACGATTCCGGTGGCGCCGGGATCGAAAACGAACGGCTTCACCTTCATCTTCTTCATGGCCTTGCCGGCGGGCGGGACGCCGACCGCCGAGCCGGTCAACGCCAACAGTCCCACGAGTCCTACAACAACAACCACAGCGCTCCGATAGCGCATGGATCCTCCTTCCTCGCCGTCTCTCCTAGTAATCGGCACCGAAGGGCTGGAGGAAACGGGCGGATCCACATTTCTGACCGGCGCGCTTCAATCGACGGTGACGCCCTCGAGCCCGGGTCGCCCAGATGTCGTATACGGTGGCCGTCTGGGGGACACGTGGGAAACAAGGGGGATCCATGAGCGACTCAAAGACCATCGGCGAGGCCATCTCCGGCGCGATCGATCACCTGACCCGGCATCCTGAGGAGGCCAGCTACACGGATTCGGCGGCCATCGCCACCCTGAAAGGTGGCCTTCAGGTGAGTGTTCGAGATCCTGCCGGACGCACCGTCGAGACGGACATGTCCAAGGGCGTGGGTGGTGGGGACACCGCCCCGTCGGCCGGATGGCTGTTCCGCGCCGC
>DASSDP010000022.1:0-2626 GCA_035697085.1 Actinomycetota bacterium | reverse complement strand
ACCACGGCTGCCGTTCCCAGCGCCACTGCAAGCCACCGGCGTGGAAGCGGCTCGTGCCTGTTTCGAAGATCGGCCAGCCGGCTCACCGGCCGATGCTATCGCGGCTCGGTTTGGCCGACGAGAGTCGCGGTGCGGCGGACGTCCTCGGCGATCTGAATGGCCAGAGCTTCGGCGGAGTCGAAGCGCTGCTCATCCCGCAGACGCTTCCAGAACTCCACGGCCAGCACCTTCCCCAACAGATCTCCGTCGAAGTCCAGCAGATGCGCCTCCACGTGAAGAGGCTCTCCGCCGAAGGTGGGATTGATGCCGACGTTCACGGCGGCCGGCCAGGAACCCTCCTCGAGCAGGGCACGGCCCGCATAGACACCCCGCCCGGGAAGCTGGATCCCTGCTGGAGTCAGAAGGTTGGCCGTGGGAAATCCGAGCCCCTTTCCTCGCCCGGCCCCGGGAACCACCGTGCCCTCCACCACGTACCGTCGCCCGAGCACCTTCTCCGGCCAGTCCAGGTCTCCCGAGGCCAACGCATCCCGGATCGAGGTCGATGAGATGGGCCGACCATCGATCTCGAGGAGGGGCAGGCCCTCCACGCTGAAGCCCTGAGCCGCACCCAATGCGGTGAGGACCTCGAGGTTCCCGGCCGCCCGGTGACCGAAGGTGAAGTTCTGCCCGACCGCCGCACGCCGGGTTCGCAAACCCTCCACCAGCACGCGCTCGACGAATGCCTCCGGGGGCCACCTGGAGAACTCCTCGGTGAACTCGAGCACCAGGAGAGAGTCGATCCCAATGTCCTCGATGAGCCCGGCCTTGCGGCGAAGCGAGGTCAAAAGGAGCGGAACCTTCCCCGGCGTCAGGATCTCGCGCGGGTGGCGGTCGAACGTCACCACGACCGATCGAAGCACGCGGTCCCGCGCCATGTTCGCCACCCGGCCGATGACCGCCTGATGCCCGCGATGCACACCGTCGAAGAAGCCGACGGTCGTGGCCGATTCGCCTGCAAGAGGGAGAGACCCCAACCCATGAAGGAGGTCCATCTCGCTGAGGGTACTCAATCTCGCGGGGAGATCCCGCGGTTACGCTGTGCCGAACCCTGACTGATTCCGCGAGTCGACCGACGTTCGGATCCTCGATCGGCCGGCAGTGGTCAATGCGGCTCCCGCCACGAGCAGCACCAGAGCAAAGACAACCGCAGCCACAAGAGGCAGAGGCGCGCCGGTCGCCGCCAGCGCACCCACGGCCGAGCCTTGCTCTTCCGACGCAGCCAGAACGCCGCCGGCCGACACGCCTTTGACCACGACCTCGCCGAGGACCTGACCCGGGGGTTGCGTCCCCGGCTGGCCAGCCACGGGCGCTACTCCGCCAGGAGTCCCGCCGACGCCCGGCTGCGAACCTGGGCCCTGCCCGACAGCGATCCCGAGGGGCGGAACCTCATCCTGGTCGTCGGGCTTGTCACCCTTGGACTTGTCCTGATCCTCCGCCTTGCCATTCGATGCGGGCTTCACACGCTTGCCGCACCATCCCTCGTTGTCGTCGTCGAAATCGTCGTCGTTGCCGCAGCCGTTGTTTCGATCCTGATCGATGATGTCCGCTCCGCCAGGGCCGTTCGGCTTGTCCGTTCCTCCGTTGTCTCGCTCGGGGCCCCGGCCGTCTTGGTCCGGGGTCGAGGCGCTTCGACCCTGATCACCTGAGCCGCCAGGCTCCACCGAGCGGTCCTTGCCCGAAGGGTGAAGGTTGTCGCCCTCGTCGGGGATGTTGTTGAGGACACCGTCAGAATCGTTGTTCTCAGTGATCACGGCGGCCCCGCCCGGATTTCCCGTGTGATTGGGCTGGTGACTCGCCAATGCTGTGACCGGACCGGCGAGAACGAGCATCACCAGCGTGCCGATCCACAGGAATCGCGCCGAAGCTCTCTTTTGTATTCGCATACCGAGAAGTGTCCCCCGTTCGCCCATGGCTAAACGCCCCTACTCTTCCGGCACCGGCCATTCAGCCTACGGCGAATGGGGAGAACGGGTCAAGCGGCCGAGCGAAGCTACCTGCTGGCCGTCTTCTCCCTGGGTCGGGTCCGCATGGGCCCGAAGGGGGTCAGCCTGGAAACCTGAAGCCACGGGCCCACGCTGAGCACGGGCCGCATGGGAGTTTTCTCTCGAACGCCGGAGAGATACAGGGCGCTTGCTCCCGCAGCGAGAAGCACTAGGGCCAGGGCCAGCAGTCGAGCGGCGCCGGTTCCGGTGAACGCGAGGGGTCCCGGGGCGCGCTCGATGGCAACGGCAAGAACCTGATCTTCCAGGAAGGTGGCAACCGTGGTGTTGTCGCTGTCGGACGTTCCCCTTCTCTTCGATCCGGCGATCTCGAGAGCCGAGGCGGTCACCGTATTCACCACGGTCTCTCCCATGGCAGGAGAGTAGTGAGAGACCGAGAACGAACACGCGAGGGACTCGCCGAACCCCAGGGTGAGCCCGTCGAGATCGGCGCACACCTCGACCTGGACCCGCCCGCCCTGCTGCATGAACGACTGGCTCACGGTGGCGATCTCGAACGCGGTCGCTCCCATGTTGGTGATGATGGCCTTGAAGCTGACGTCGGCCCCGGACGCGGGAGCGGTCTCCGAATCGGAGTAGATCCCGTC
>DASSDP010000021.1:0-3458 GCA_035697085.1 Actinomycetota bacterium | reverse complement strand
GTGTGGGCTTGGGGCGCCTACCTCGGGGACGAGGCGTTGGAGAACGGCGCCCGGGTGAAGATCTCCTCCTGGCGGCGCCCCGACCCGAACGTTCTCCCTTCGGGTGCCAAGGCCACCGGGCAGTATGTCAACTCGGGATTGGCCAAGGTCGAGGCAGTGAAGGCAGGGTACGACGACGCCATCATGCTGAACCCGGAAGGCTACGTGGCTGAAGGCTCCGGCGAGAACCTCTTCATCCTTCGTGACGGAGTCCTCCACACGCCGCCGGAGTCTTCCGGGATTCTGCCGGGTATCACCCGGGACTCGGTGATGCAGATCGCGCGGGACCTCGGGTATGTGGTTCTCGAGCGGAAGCTGACGCGAGGCGAGCTGTACACGGCCGACGAGGTCTTCTACACGGGCACCGCCGCCGAAGTCTGTCCGATCAAGGAGGTCGACGACCGCCCCATCGGAGACAGTGGCCGGGGCCCGATCACCAAGGAGCTCCAGGAGACCTTCTACGCCACCGTAAGGGGCGAGCTTCCCCAGTACGAAGCCTGGGTCGAGCACGTCGACTGACGCCTCCAGGTGAGGCTGGCGCGTTTCCGCAGCGGCGACCGAATCTCCACAGGAACGGTGGGAGACGATGACGTCAGCCCGCTCCGGGGCACGTTCTTCGAAGACCCCATCCCGATAGGTGAGACCCTCCCACTGACCGAGGTCCGGCTCCTCGCACCGATCATTCCCTCGAAGGTCATCTGCATCGGCAGGAACTACGTCGAGCACGCTGAGGAGCTTGGCTCGGAGATTCCGGCGGAGCCGCTCATGTTCATGAAGCCCTCCACCGCAGTTGTCGGACCCGAGGACCTCATCCGCCTCCCGCCCGAATCGGAGCGGGTCGACCACGAGGGCGAGCTGGCCGTGGTCATCGGACGTCCGTGTCGTCGGGTGAGCGAGGAGGAAGCGCCGGCGTTCATCCTCGGGTACACGTGCGGGAACGACGTGACTGCTCGAGACCTCCAGAAGAAGGACGGTCAGTGGACCAGGGCCAAGGGATTCGACAGCTTCTGTCCATTGGGGCCGTGGGTGGAGACGGATCTGGATCTCAGCGATCTGGAGATCTCCACCAAGGTCAATGGGGAGGTGCGGCAGCGAGGGCAGACCTCAGACATGATCTTCCCCCCGGCCCTGCTCGTCGCGTACGTGTCTCGGGTCATGACGCTCCTGCCGGGAGATGTCATCCTCACCGGGACGCCGTCGGGCGTCGGGCCCCTGTCCCAGGGTGACCGGGTGGAGGTGGAGGTGGAGGGGATCGGAGTGCTGGCCAACGGGGTGACCTCAGGTGACTGACCGCGTCCGGGTCCGCTACGCGCCCGCTCCGACCGGCTACCTCCACGTGGGAGGAGCCCGGACGGCTCTGTACGACTGGCTCTTCGCGCGGCGCCACGGCGGCGCGTTCGTCCTCCGGATCGAGGACACGGATCGGGAGCGCTCCACGGAGGAGTCGGTCGTGGCCATCCAGGAGTCCCTGAAGTGGCTGGGGATCGATTGGGACGAGGGGCCTGGGGTCGGCGGCGAATACGGTCCGTACCTACAGACAGAGCGGCTGGAGCTCTATCGCGAGGTGGTGGACATCCTGGCGAAGCGGGGGGCGGCGTACCGGTGTTACTGCACCCCGGAGGAATTGGAGGAGCGGCGCCGGGAGGCGCTCAAGCGCGGAGCGCCCCCCGGGTACGACGGGCGTTGTCGTGCCCTTACCGATGACGAGCGGATGGCATTCGAGGCAGAGGAGCGGCCGGTGGCGATGCGTTTCGCCACGCCCGGCCGCGACGTCGTCGTGCACGACCTCGTCCGCGGAGAGGCCCGGTTCCCGGCCGCCGACATCAAGGACTTCGTCATCCTCCGCAGCGACGGAACGCCGACGTACCTCCTGGCCGCCGCGGTGGACGATTGGAAGATGGAGTTGACCCATGTGATCCGGGGAGAAGACCTGTTCTCATCGACGCCGAGGCAGCTGCTCATCCTGGAGGCACTAGACGTCGCGGAGCCGCCCCGATACGGTCACCTCCCGCTGATCGTTGGAGCCGATCGACAGCCGCTATCGAAGCGTCACGGCGCCGTGGCCGTGGAGTGGTTCCGAGACCAGGGATACCTCCCAGAGGCCCTGGTGAACTACCTGGCCCTGCTCGGTTGGTCGTACGACGAGAAGACGACGTTCTTCACCCGGGAGGAGCTCATCGAGAGGTTCGATCTGGCGCGCGTCTCGCACAACCCCGCCGCGTTCGATCGGGAGAAGCTTGACTGGATGAACGGGCACTACATCCGGGAGGCCTCGGACGAGCGACTCACGGAACTGGTGCTCGAAACGTTGCAGCGGGCGGGGATCTCCGCCGACCGCGAGACGGTGGCCGCCGCCGTCCCGATGATAAAGGAGCGGATGAAGCTCCTCTCGGAGGCGCCGGCGTTGCTTCGATTTCTCTTCGAGGATGCCCCGCCCGACGAGAAGGCCCGAAAGATGCTTGCAGGCCAGGGGGAGTACCTGGAAAAGGTAGCAGCACGCCTCGAGACGGTGGAGTGGTCGGCGAAGACGATCGAGGCAACCCTCCGAGCCCTGCAGGAGGAGCGGGGATTGTCGCCCCGAAAGGCCTTCCAGCCGATCCGGGCTGCCGTCACCGGGACGTTGGTTTCCCCCCCACTCTTCGAGTCCATCGAATTCCTGGGGAGAGAGCGCACGATCGCTCGGCTCCGCTCAGCGGCCGGCGTCTAGCCACGCCCGGCTCTAGTCCGACAGCGAAGTAATCAGGTCGGATAGTCATCGAACAGTCATTCCTGACCATCAACGCCCGATCACGTCCCGCCGACAACAGAACTACAGGCATCGAGGAGGCTGTAGGTGAGATCTCACCACGTTATCGGTGAGAACCGCCCGTTCGTGCATTCCTTCGTCCCGTTGGAGGCCGGGTGACCTGGCGCCGAGGACGGGATCATCGACGCGTCCGTCGTCTCGAGGAGCGGCTGAGCGAGGCGGGCCACCGCATCCGGGAGCACCTGGACACCGAAAAGGTCATCAAGACGACGGCCGTTGCCGTCGGACGGGCTCTACCGCCGGGCGTAGTCCGAATCTGGCTCACCGCGGGATCCGATGTTCCTCGCCTGGCGTATTGCACCCGATCGTCGTCCGAGGACGGTGCCCCCTCACCGGCGGTGAGGAAGTGCGCCGAGCGCCGTCGGCCCGTTCGCGACGCGGAGACCCCTGGACTGGCCGTTCCGATCATGTCTCGGCGGGCGGGCCTGTTCGGCGTTCTCTCCATCGAGGGACGGGCGTTCGATTCCGACGAGGAGCGCCTGGTGGCGGGGGTGGCGCGAGAAGCGGGTCTGGCCATGGAAGCCGCCAACCTGTACGAGCGCGCCGTGGCCGAGAAGGAGAAGTCGGAGGCCATCCTGTCCAGGGTCGCCGACGCGGTCGTGGTGACGAGCCC
>DASSDP010000020.1:0-10322 GCA_035697085.1 Actinomycetota bacterium | reverse complement strand
TGTTCCGAGCGGTGAGCGTGATCCATGCACCTGGGTTCGTCGGCACGCCGTCGGCGGGCCATCGTTCCAGAGCGACGAGGAAGGCCTCCTGGACCACTTCCTCGGCCAGATCGAAGTCGCCCAGCACCCGGATGAGCGTGGCGACCGCCCGCCCCGACTCCTGCCGGAACAGGCGGTCGACGACGCTTCGAACCGTGCTCAGCCCTGGGTCCCCTGGGCCTCCAGGGCGTCGTAGTCGAGAACCGGCCTGACCTCCACGGAGCCCTGCATGGCGCCGGGGATCTTCCCGGCCCACTCGATGGCCTCGTCCAGGTCGTTGCACTCCAGGAGGTAGTACCCGTTCATCTGCTCCTTGGTTTCTGCGAACGGCCCGTCCGTGGTGAGGGTCTCTCCGTTTCGAACCCGCACGGTCGTGGCCGCGCTCGTGGGCTCCAGTCCCTCCCCCGAGAGGAAGATTCCCTTGTCCCTTACCTCCTGCGTGAACACGTTGTACGCGTCGATGGTCTGCTGGATCTGCTCCGGTGTTGCCGAGGCAATACCCTTCTCGTCCGCGTAGATCGACAACAGATACTTCATCTGTGCCCTCCTTTCATCGGGCGGCGCCAGTCACCGCTCCTCACCCTAACAACGAACGAGGAGCCTCGATATCGACAGTGCGCGATCAAAATTGATGCCAGCGCGGGCAGGGGGAATACTGAGCCGGCATATGGGTTCTTCGTGGTGGTGGGATGAGTGACGCGGCGGCTTGGATCCTGCTGGTCGGGCGAGTCCTCTTCGTCGTCTTCTACCTGAACTCCACCACCTTCCACCTCACCAAGGGGCAGATGGCCATCGGCTACGCCCAGCACATGGCGTTCCCGGCCCCGCCTCTTGCGGCCTGGCCCTCAGGGGTGTGGCTGCTTGCCGGCTCGCTCTCCATCGTCCTCGGGATATGGGCCGACGTCGGGGCCCTCATGCTGGGGCTCTTCGTGATCCTGGCAGCCGCCGGGTTCCACCGGTTCTGGGAGATCGAGGATCAGGACCAGAGGCAGTTACAGAAATCGAGCTTCATGCGGAACGCAACGTTCCTGGGCGGCTGCCTGGTCATTTTCGCCTTCTTCACAGCGTTCGGGCACGACCTGCCGCTCACCATCACCGATCCGCTGATCGATCTTCGATAGGCCCGGGCAGCTAGGCCAGATCGCGAACGGCCGGCCCCAGCTCCTTGCGGATCCCGATCACGAACGGGACCTCCTCCTTTGTAAAGCGGCGGGCCCCCGCGTCGCGGAGTCGGCGGATGCAGTCCACGATGCGGTGAAGTTGATCGGCTTCGAACGCCAGGATCCATTCCCAATCGCCGAGCCCGAACCCGCTGGTGGTGTTGGGGAGGACGTCCGGGAACTCCCGGCCCATCTCCCCGTGCTCCTTGAGGAGGGCGGCACGCTCGTCGGCCGGCAGGAGGTACCACTCCGGGGTGCGAGCGAACGGATAGACGCACAGATACTTCTTCGGGCTCTCTCCTCGGAGAAAGGCCGGCATGTGTTGCGGGTTGAACTCGGCCGGTCTCGTCACGCCGAGGAACGACCACGTGAGTTCGAGGCGACGCCCCAGCAACGTGCGGCGAAAGCGGGCGAAGAGCGCTTGCAAGTCGTCCGCCGAAGCTCCCACCCACCACATCAAGAGATCCGCGTCGGGACGGAAGCCCTGCGCCGAATACGTCCCGCGTACCGTCACCCGGTCGTCGAACTCCTTGAAGAGCGTCTCCCATTCGTTCTCTGCCTCATTGAGCTCGGAACCGGACAGTGCCGTCCGTCCTGCGACTCGCCGAAAGACCGGGTAATACGCGTATGTCACTTCGTCCATGGCCACCCCATCATGCCTGTTGTCGCACCGTCAGGTGGTTCCGGATCACCGACGCCAGGGCCCGGATGAACTTCGGATCGGCGTTCATCGATTCGGTTCTCACGAGAGGAATCCCTCTGCGGGTCGCGATGTCCTGAGCCTCGATGTCGATGTCGTACAGGATCTCCAGATGATCGGCCACGAATCCGCACGCGCAGACCACCACCGCGGTGCGTCCGTCGTCGGCCGCCTTCTCGATGACTTCGCCGAGTGAGGGCCCCAGCCACGGATCGGGGGTTCGCCCGGCACTCTGCCAGCCCGTGGTGAAGCGGTCGAGATCGAGCCGGGCGGAGACGGTCTCCGCGGTCTCGAGGAGCTGAGCCGGATACGGATCGTTCCACTCCAGGATCTTCGCGGGGAGGCTGTGCGCCGTGAACACGACGAGATCGTTTGTCCGTTGCTCGGGGGACAGCTTCTCGCGCGCGTCCCGGACTCTCTCGGCGAGAAGCGCCAGGAAGTCGGGATGATCGTGCCAGGACTCGACAAATGAGAACCGCGGCCCGCCCGACGGGAGCGCTTTCTGCACTCGATCGATGTAGGAACCGATCGACATCCGAGAGTAGTGAGGGGCCAGGACGAGCCCAACGCCTTCATCGATCGCGTCCGCGGCCATCCGCGAAACCGCGTCGGCCACGAATGGGGGCGAGTGCTTCATGCCGAAGAAGAGGACGAACTGCGGGCCCGACTCGTCACGGTTCAGCTCGTCGACGAGGGCTTCCCCTTGCGCCCGGGTGATGGCGGCGAGAGGGAAGGTATTTCCGATGGCCGCGTACCTCTCCTTCAGCTCGGCGACCAGCTCGGGGCTGGGAGGACGCCCCCCGCGGATATCCGTGTAGTAACGCTCGACGTCATCCGGGCCCGACGGGGTCCCGTACGCCATGACCAGGAGGCCGACCCGCTCAGCCATCGTCGCCCTCCGAACCGTCATCTCCGGTGCGTTCGTGCACCAGGTCCACCAGCCGGGCAAGCGTGTCCGGGGACGTCTCTGGAAGCACGCCGTGCCCGAGATTGAACACGTGACCCGCGCGGCCTCCGGCCCGACGCAGGACATCGACGGCTTTCCGTTCGACAGTCTCCCAGGGCGCCAGGCATGCCGCAGGATCGAGGTTCCCCTGGATACCGACCTCGCTGCCGACCCGCTCCCAGGCGCGGTCGAGCGGTGTCCGCCAATCGACGCCCACCACGTCGGCACCGGCCACTCGCATCAGGGTCAGAAGCTCGCCTGTTCCCACACCGAAATGGATCCTGGGCACGTCCAGATCCGCAAGCCCTTCCAGGATCCGACGGCTCGTCGGCAGGACGAGACGCTCGTAGTCGTCCGTATCCAACGCGCCGGCCCAGCTGTCGAAGAGCTGCACGGCCTGGGCTCCCGCCTCAACCTGGTGGCGGAGGAACCTGAACACCAGATCTCCCAGCTGGGACATGAGTTGATCCCATGTTGCCGGGTCCCGGTGCATCAGTTCCTTGGTGCGCACGTGATCGCGGGAGGGTCCACCTTCGATCAGGTAGCTGGCCATCGTGAACGGCGCGCCGGCGAACCCGATCAAGGGGATCCGGAGCTCCTTGCGAAGCAGCCGAACCGTCTCCAGTACGTAGGGAACGTCGAGCTCTGGCTCGAGCGGCCGGATACGTGCCACGTCCGACGCATCGCGGAACGGTTCCGCCACGGTGGGTCCCTGGTTCTTGACGATCCGCACATCGATGCCGATGGCAGCGAGAGGAACCATGATGTCGCAGAAGAGGATGGCGGCATCCACATCGTACCGACGCACAGGGAGCATGGCGATCTCGGCGGCCAACTCAGGCGTGCGGCACATCGTGAGGACGTCGCGATCGCCCCGGAGCGTCCGATACTCCGGAAGGTGCCGGCCGGCCTGGCGCATGAACCAAACAGGCGTCCGGTCCACCGCCTCTCGGCGACACGCCCTCAGGAACCGGTCTCGAAACGAGTCGGAACCAGCGCTATTTGAGGGAGGGGAAGATTCGGGCGAACCCACGGGACCAGTCTACCCGTCCGGAGGCGGCTTCTACTTCTGGATGATCGTGATCGTCTCGATGTACGCCGTCTGCGTCGGCTTGTCGCTCTGATCGGTCTCGAGGGCGTTCAATGCGTCGACCACCTCCATGCCGCCGATCACCTTCCCGAAGATCGTGTGCTTCCCATTGAGGTGGGAGGCATCTCCGGTCGTGATGAAGAACTGGCTCCCGTTGGTGTTCGGGCCGGAGTTCGCCATCGCCAGCAGGCCGACCTGATCGAACTTCAGGCCGTTGTCGACCTCGTCCTCGAACTGATACCCCGGCCCGCCCCTGCCGGTGCCCTCCGGGTCTCCGCCCTGGTTCATGAATCCCTTGATGATCCGGTGGAACGTCGTTCCGTCGTAGAACCCCTTCTTCACCAGGAAGAGGAAGTTGTTCACGGTCTTCGGAGACTTGTCGTCGAAGAGCTCCAGCGAGATCTCTCCGCACGACGTCGTCATCGCCACCCGGTAGGACTTGTTCAGGTCGATCTGCATCTCCGGGGGCTTGTCGAACGTGGGCTTCTTCTTCCCGGCGTCGACGGGAACCGCGCCTCCGCACGCCACGCCACCGAGGGGTGTGGGTGATGCCGTCTGCTTCGGGTTCGCTGTCTGATCCACGTCGGTATTCTCCTCTCCACCCAGGAACGCTCTCGCCGCAAAGAAGAGTCCGGCGAGGGCAACGATTCCGCCGACGACACCCGCCATGAGGCGCTGTCGCCGTCTGCGACGCCGCTCGGCCATCCGCCGCTCGGCCAGCTGCCGAAGTTGCCGTTCGCGCGCTTTGGTTCGTGCCATGGACCGCTCAGGTTACCCGGCCCATCGGCCGGTGACCATCTCGATGACCAGCCCGTCCAGGATGTCTTGCTCGGACACGACGCATCGGTCGAACCCCCACCGGCGGAAGATCTCCAGCAGGATGAGGGACCCGGCCACGATGACGTCGGCCCGTCCGGGGGCCATGATCGGGAGCGCCGCGCGCTCCGCCACGGTCATCCGAGAGAGCTCCCCGGAGACTCGCTCCGCGTCGGCCAGGGTGAGCACCGACCGGTGGATGGCCTCAGGATCGTATCGAGGGAGCCCCAGGGCGATGGCCTGAATCGTCGTGGTGGTCCCGGCCACCCCGACCAGGGTGGTGGCGGTGCCGGGTGGAACCATCGCCTCCGCCTTGGCCAGGCCGTCCGCTGCGAGCTGTCGCATGTCCTCGAGGTCCTGGAGCGTGGGAGGATCCGCCGGCCGGACTCGTTCGGTGATGCGAACGCTTCCGACGTCAACCGACGCTGCGCTCTCTGGCTCCTCGGTGCCGAGGACGAGCTCCGTGCTCCCACCCCCGATGTCGAAGACCAGGAAGGGGGCGGGGTGCTCCAGCCCCTGGGTGGCGCCCAGGAAGGAAAGGCCTCCCTCCTCCTCCCCGGAGAGCACTTCGGGAGCGGCATCGGCGAGCGTCCTGACCATCTTGAAGAGCGTGTCGCGACTGACGGCGTCGCGAACGGCGCTGGTCGCGGCCACACGGACCCGTTCGGCGCCGAGGGCCCGGGCTCGCCGGACGTACCGGGCCAGCACGGCGAGCGTCCGAGACAACGCCTCCTGCTTCAATCGACCGGTCTCGTCCACGCCCTCGCCCAGCCGAGTGATGATCATGTCCCGCGCCACCTCGTTCACGTTGTCATCGACGATCTCTGCCACGAGCAGCCGGATGGAGTTCGTTCCCATATCCACGGCCGACACGCGTCCTTCGGCAGCCTGGTGAACCGGTTCCACCTGGCCGCCCACCCAGGTGCCGACGGGATCCGCCCCCCCGGCCAGATAGTTGGCATAGTGCGCGTGCAGGCACTTCACCCCGGCCTGGGTACCTCCGACTCCGCCCCACTCCTCCGACCCCGGAACCAGCTGCCCTCGGAGGTCCGCCTGCTCACGGTGGGCCGACTCGAGGGCCTCGCCGAATACCGTGTCGGATTCCGCCCTCGCTGCGAGTCGCTTGATCCATCCCTCGCTCTCAACCCTGGAGACGGCCTTCACCGCGTCGGGACATGTCAGCCAGAAAAGCGTGGGGAACGGCCTCCCCTCGTGATCAACGGGGTGATTGCGGATGACCAGCGGATGTCCACCAGGGCAGCGCGCCACGACGCTGAACTCGGTGAACGGCTCGCGACCAAGCTGAACGGCGACCTGCGCGAGGTCCGACCGTCGAAGCTCGGAGTGGCTAGCGGCGCTTGTGCTCGACGGATCGCCGGAAATCGACCTGGCGCTCCTCGCTCTGGCGCATGAACCGCTTCAGCTTCTGCTCGAATTCCGGATCGGAGCCGCGCTTGAGGGAGCGCGGGGCAGGGTCCTGAAGGGCCTTGATCGAGAGGTCGATCTTTCCGTCTTCCTTGATCGCCACGACCTTGGCCTGCACCTTGTCGTTCTCGCGGAGGTGTTCGCGGACGTCGCGGACATAGTTTCGGTCGATCTCGGAGATGTGGACGAGGCCGACCCTTCCGTCTTCGAGCTGGAGGAAGGCCCCGTACGGGGTGATGCGCTGGACGGTCCCCTCCACGACCGCACCGACTTCTATGTCTGCGATTGAGCACTCCTTCCGCTATCGGGGCCGGGCCCCGGCCAACAGGGAGGCCACTATCCCATCAGGTCCCTGGAAGCGTCAATGGCCATATTCCGCGTTGGGGGCTTTCCTCCTGTCCGTCCGGCTAGCAGTCGCCGCGGGGCAGCTGCCCGCTCTTCGGGACGGCCACGAATGCGATCTCGCCCGGTTTGACCATCCCGAGGCATTCTCTGGCGATGCGCTCGAGCTCGTCGGGGTCCTGGAGCTGCTCGATCCGTCGCTCCAGGCGGCTCCGCTCCTGGATCAGGGTGTCGATCTTCCTCTCCAGGCCCCCGATCTGCGATTTCTGGTCCAGATACTGGCGGAGCGGAACGATCGCCGTGGCCCCCAGCATCAGGATCACGGCGCCAAGCAAGGCGGCGCGCCGGGTGAGCCGGGGGCGCATCCGGGGGACCGCCTCAGCCCGGGAGCTCATCGCCCCACCTCCAGGTACGGCCCGGTGCCCGCGTACTGGGCGCCCTCACCCAACTCCTCCTCGATCCTCAGAAGCTGGTTGTACTTGGCGGTCCGCTCACCCCGTGACGGAGCCCCGGCCTTGATCTGCCCCGCCCCGGTGGCCACCGCGAGGTCGGCGATCGTGCTGTCTTCGGTTTCGCCCGACCGGTGAGAGATGATCGTTCCGAATGCGGATCTTTGCGCCAGTGCGACGACATCGAGTGTCTCGGTAAGCGTTCCGATCTGGTTGGGCTTCACCAGGATGGCGTTGGCGCATCCCTCGTCGATCCCGCGGGCGAGGCGCTGGGCATTGGTCACGAACAGATCGTCGCCGACCAGCTGGACTCGTCCGCCGAGGGCCTCGGTGATCGCCCGCCAACCGTCCCAGTCGTCCTCGGCCAGAGGGTCCTCGACGGACACGATGGGGAAAGCATCGACGAGCTTCCCGTAGTACGAGACCATCCCCTCCGCGCTTCGGTCCACGCCCTCGATCCGGTAATTGGCATCCGAGTGGAACTCGCTTGCTGCGGGATCCAGCGCGATGGCCACCTCCGGCCCGGCTTCCAACCCCGTTCGCTCGATCGCCTCGACCAGGGCCTCGCACACCGCCTCGGCGCCCGGAAAGTCGGGTGCGAACCCTCCCTCGTCGCCGACCCCGGTCGCCAGGCCCCTCTCCTTGAGCAACGCCCTCAGGGAGTGGAAGCAGTCCGTGCCCCACCTGACTGCCTCGGAGTAGGAAGCGGCCCCCTGGGGCGCCAGCATGAACTCCTGGACGTCGAGGTTGTTGTCGGCGTGCGCTCCGCCGTTCACCACGTTCATCAGCGGAACCGGAAGCACGTGTGCGTTCGGACCGCCCAGGTACCGGTACAGGGGAAGCTCCACTGCGGCCGCCGCTGCTTTCGCCGTGGCCAGGGAAACGGCCAGAATTGCGTTCGCCCCGAGACGGGAGCGATCCAGGGTTCCGTCGAGGTCGATCATGATCCGATCGATCTCTCGCTGGTCCAGACCATCCACGTCCATCAGTGCCGGGGCGATGGTTTCCTCGACGTTTCGGCACGCGTTGAGGACTCCCTTGCCCCCGAAACGCTTGGGGTCCTCGTCCCGAAGCTCGACCGCTTCGTGCTCACCCGTCGATGCACCCGATGGCACGGCTGCCCTGCCGGCCGAACCGTCAGCTAGGAACACGTCGACCTCCACCGTGGGGTTCCCGCGGGAGTCGAGAATCTCCCGGGCGACGATGCGATCGATCGGAGGCATGGCCGTTCGATTCTAGGCCGGGTATCCGGCCGCAGCCGGTATTTGCCTCAGCGCCGTGCTGAACGGAACCTGCGAAGGAGCTCATCCTCGGAGAGCTCGCGCAGGTTCACGCCTTCGCGGGTCGCCTCAGCTTCCATCCCCTCGTACCGACGTACGAACTTGGCCACGGCTCCTCGAAGGGACGTCTCCGCATCAACGCCCAGCTTTCGCGCTAAGGCGGTCACCGAGAACAACACGTCGCCGACCTCTTCCTCGAGTGCATCCTTCGCGGCTCCCTCACGGTCATCCGCCTCATGGCCTCGAGCGGCCTCCTCCAGCTCGGCGAGCTCCTCCCGAACCTTGGCCACGGCCCCGGCAAGCTCGGCCCAGTCGAACCCCCGTCCGGCGGCCCTTCGCTGAACCTTCTGCGCCGCGAGCAGGGAGGGTAGGGCCTTGGGAATCCCTTCGGCGATGCCGTGCTCGCCCTTTTCTTCAGACTTGATCCGCTCCCAATTTCCGTAGACCTGTTCGGGCGTCTCCGCCTCCACGTCGGCGAAGACGTGAGGGTGCCGATGGATGAGTTTCTCGACCGTGGACTCAGCCACGTCGTCGATGTCGAAGGTGCCGGCGTCCGCGGCCATCTGAGCGTGGAAGACCGATTGGAGCAACAGGTCGCCAAGCTCTTCTTTCAGTCGGACCGGATCTCCATCATCGATGGCATCGAGCAGCTCGTACGCCTCGTCCAACAGGTGACGTCGGAGGCTCGCGTGCGTCTGGGCCCGATCCCACGGACAACCGTCGGGCCCTCGAAGTCGTGCCATCACCCGGACGAGATCGAGAAGGCGCGAACCCTGCTTGCTCGAAGGGACCGGACCCGTGGGCACGTGCGACAAAGGATCCGGTGTCCCTTTCAACTCTTTATCGACCACGGTCGCGATTGTACGCACGCCGTCGCCCTATTCGGCAGAATGACGATCCGATGCGGAACAATCGCACGATTCTGACGGGCGTGACCGTCGCTGTACTGACGGGAGTTGGCTCAGGTCTATGGTCCGCTCGAGAACTCCGTCAGGAACCCCCCGTTGGGACGTGGCTCGACTCACAAGGGCGGCCCGTTCTCGATGGAACTGACCGTGACGACCGCTTCCACTTGGTCCTTCATCTGTTCCACGGGATTGAGCACTGCGACTGGGAAGACGTCACGTTTCTGCACGTTTCGTGGCCTCTCGGGACGGTGGTCAGATCTCCGTACCGAGACGGGTACAGGCAGTACATTCGGGACCCTGAACGAAAGCTCCTCCCAGCATTTCGCCTCGAGCCATTCGTATCCGACATCTCTCTGCCGGGTGACGCCAGGGCGACCGGGTATCACAGAGCCGGCTGGGAACTATGGGTCAGCCCCTCGCACGTAGACCAGTATGTCTATCTCGTGCGCGGGGATCGGGCGGAACGATGGCCGAGAGCGACACAAGACGTGGCTTGCAAGTAGCCGAAGTGATGAGACACGAGCGATCACATCCTGTGATACTCAAGTTGTGGAGCGTGAAGCCCGTGGCCACCTTCGCGATCACTCGTTGGCCGCGCTGATTGCGCTTGTTATCCTGGCGGCAGCTGCGTGCGGATCAGATCTCACGCCTCAAGCCAAGGTCCGGGTTTCTCCCGAAGATGCGCCTTCAGAGCGGCATCTCGAAGCGACAAAGATCTCATCCATCGTTCTCCCCTCGATTCCGCCCTGTCAGATCCATCAGGTGGCTGCTCGATTCCTCGGGATCGAAGGAGCCCTTGGGCATACGGGAGTCTCTCTCGGTTTCGCCAACACCTCGTCCACCAAATGTTCGCTCCGAGGGAGGCCGGCTGTGACTCTCATCACCGGCAGCGGCGAAGCCCTCCTACTTCGGCAGAAAGGCGGGACCTACTTCACCGACAACGACGACGAGCGGGTCGTTCTTACTCCGCGGCTACCGCTGCCGACCGACCGCACAGAGCTGAAATCGGGCCAAGCGCTGCTTATCTTCGAGTGGATGGCGTGCAGGCCGCAGCCGCGGATCGCACGGATCGTCGTATCCCTCCAACGAAGGGGTAGGGCCATCTCGATTCCGGTTACTGGCCGCGGAATCGCGACGAGCGGTGAACCCATGTGCGGGCCCGATCGC
>DASSDP010000019.1:0-6208 GCA_035697085.1 Actinomycetota bacterium | reverse complement strand
TCCGGATGCCCGAAGTAGCTGCGAAAGCACTCGCCCAGGACCCACGAGTTGATTTCGTTGAGCAGGACGCGGTCGTCAATGGTCCTGGGGAGTTCTCTGAGGCCTATTCGGCTCCTACACAGCCGAATCCACCGTCGTGGGGGCTTGATCGGATCGATCAGCGGAATCTTCCCCTCAACTCCTCCTATACCTACAACGCCACCGGCTACGGCGTCCATGCGTACGTCCTCGATACAGGAATCCGCGCGACTCACAGCGACTTCGGCGGGCGCATCGGCAACGGGGTCGACACTGTCGGCGACGGCAGCGGGACGAACGACTGCAATGGTCACGGTACCCACGTCGCCGGGACGATCGGCGGCGCCAGCCACGGAGTCGCCAAGGCGGTGACGCTCCATCCGGTTCAGGTACTCAACTGCCAGGGAAGCGGGTCCACCGCTGGAGTAATCGCTGGCATCGATTGGGTCCACGCGAACCGCATCAATCCTGCCGTAGCCAACATAAGCTTTGGTGGCGGCGCCGATAGCTCGCTCGACACGGCCGTCGCTAACATGATTAACAGTGGCGTTACCGCCGTCATAAGCGCGGGCAACTCGAATGGCGACGCCTGCAGCTTCACTCCTGGGCGAGTCCCCGCGGCCATCACGGTTGGTGCGACGACGACCACGGACGCACGGGCATCGTTCTCCAACTTTGGGACCTGTCTGGACATCTTTGCTCCGGGACAGAGCATTACAAGCACGTGGAACTCCAGCGACACCGCGACAAACACGATAAGCGGCACGGAAATGGCCGCTCCACACGGCTCGGGAACGGTAGCGCAGTATCTTGAGCGATTCCCGTCCTCCTCTCCAGCTGCAGTCAGTAGTGCCCTTAGCCAGAACGCGACCGCGGGCGTGGTCACGAATCCCGGTAGCGGGTCGCCGAACCTCCTGCTGTACACGGGATTCATCCCCGAAGGCCAAGCGGATGTCACACTCCTCAAGACCGACCCCCCGGGGCGAGCGCCCACGGGCAGGAACCTGATGTACACGCTCACGGTGACCAATATTGGGCCCGATGTCGCCTTGGGCGTGATGGTCATTGATCAACTTCCGGCCAGCGTGGCGTTCGTCTCCGCTACCTCCACCCAGGGAAGCTGTGGGCATTCGAGCGGCACTGTCACATGCAACCTTGGGACCCTCGGGGCCGGTGCCACGGCGACCATCGACATCGTGGTCAAGCCAACCGTTCCGGGCACGATCACCAACACGGCTTCGGTCAGCGCCTCGACCCCGGATCCTGTCGGCAGTAACAACACTGACTCCGAGAGCACCTCAGTGTGCCGTATTACCTCGCGTAAGTCGTCGATTCCCTGCCCGTAGGAAGTCCTCTTCGGTCTTGTGAAGCTCCCGCCGGGATTTGCTGTGAAACGTCGTGATGGCAGCAACCCTGGACGAAGCTTGTAACCGCCCAAGAAATGCCGGCGTCGTCGGCCTTGGTTAGGGTCGGCCAATCCGGCCGTTGAACGGCGCCTCTCCATGTGTGTGGCGGGGAGGACTCGCCACCTCCGACCTGCGGATCATGAGTTCGCTGCTCGACTGGACACAGGGACGCTTTGAACCGCCCGGTTTCTTGAGCGATGTTCCCGGCGTCGTGGAGCAAGGAAGCGGGGACCATGAGTCGACACCGACCACGGGCCCCGAGATAACGACGATGACTGGACTGTCCGTTTCTCTTGCGCGTCGCAGAAGTGTCACGAAGCATGATTGGGCGGGCGTTTCCGCAGGTAGATACTGGTGGAAGCGAAGGCTTTAACCCATGTGTCACAGGTTCGAATCCTGTACGCCCCACCAGCGGAAACAGGGCCCTGCCGGAAACGTGCTGGTGGTGGCCGATATCGACATGGTGCGTCACGCGACGCTAGACGACGTTTCATGTCGTTGAAAGCGCGTCACGAAATCCTCTCGCGTCACGGCTGCGTCACGAAGCGCGTGGACTTCGGAGTGCTAAGGTAGGACGGCTTCAAGTGAAGCTTGTTTGACCTCCCTGCTGGCGGGAGGAAGGAGAACGACATGCCCGCGATTCGCAAGCGTCGGCTAGGCGTCTTCGTCTTCGGACCTCTGGCCCTTCTGATCGCCTTTGCGAGCCCGGCCGCTGCTCCTCCGGGAGATCTCGATCCGAGCTTTGACGGCGACGGGAGGGTGACCACGGACTTCGACATCTATGATCAAGTCGAAGCAGTGGCCATCCAGTCCGACCAAAAGATCGTGGCCGTGGGAAATGCCCTCCAGCCGATCCGGGCCGCCGTCACCGGAACCTTGGTGTCTCCCCCACTCTGAGTCCATGGCCCTCCTCAGCCGGGAACGGACGATCGCCCGCCTCCGCTCATCGCCCGGCGCCTACGCCTAGGCGTCCCCACCGCATTTTGAGGCCGTCCTCTCGGATGGCCGCTCTCCCTGGCCCGGAGGGAACGCAACCCGGCCGTGGCGGCCGACATCGATTGCGGCGCGCGGCGAAGGCATCCGAAGGATCGCCGGCGCCCGAAACTCACATGAGACCTCATGCGGAAGACGCCATTGGCGACGCTTGCAGCCATCGCCGTCCTTGCAGGCGGCTGCGCCGGCCGGGGCGAGCCGGTCCGCGAGCCGCCTCGGGAGCAGAGCAGAGCCGATGTCGACGTGGTCAACATCGCATTCGCTCCGACATCGCTCGAGGTGGATCGAGGGACCACGGTCGTCTGGACCAACCAGGACCAAGGGGTCCGTCACACGGTGACGTCGGGTCTTCCAGGAGATGTTGGCGTCCCGGGTGTGACCGAACCCGAGCCTCCACACCCCGATGGGCTCTTCGACGGGAACCTGGAGGATGCCGAGGCGGAGTTCCGCCACACCTTCACCCGGGCGGGAGCGTACGAATACTTCTGTCGCGTGCATCCCGCCATGACCGGCGAAGTGATCGTCAGGTAGAAATGTCGCCGGCGCCAATCCATACGGCGTGTCCCCATCGAATAGGCCCCGGAGCGAGAGCCGCTTCATTTGACCGACGGGAGGTTGATCGTAGATGGGCCACGCGAAGCTGATGAGGCTGATCCCGGCGCTCCTGGCGCTTGTGCTGATCGGTGCGGCGTGTACATCGGATTCCGCCGAGAAAGCGCCGGCCGCGCAAAGCCCAACACCGCTGGAGGAAGACTCCCCTGCTGTCGAAGAGGAGGCTCCGGCGGTCGACACACAGGCGGCCACGTTGACCCGCGATCTGACCGCGCTTCTCGCCGACCATGAGTACCTCGCCGGGCTGGCGGTGGTGCAGGGTGTCACGGCGGGAGCCGACTCACCCGAGTTCGAGGCCGCCGCAAGCGCCCTCGACACGAACTCGGTGCAGCTGTCCGAGGCGATCGGATCGGTGTACGGCGACGCCGGGGCGAAGCAGTTCCTGTCGCTGTGGCGGGCCCACATCGGGTTCTTCGTCGACTACACCCTGGCCAAGGCAGGGGGCGACATGGCCGGACAGGAGGCGGCCCGAGACAAGCTCGACGGCTACCGCAGTGACTTCGGCGCCTTCATCGAGGGGGCCACCGAAGGCGGTCTCCCCGCAGACGCGGTCGAGGAAGCCCTGCAGCCACACGTGGAGGCCACCATCGCGGCGATCGACTCCGTCGTCGCCGGTGATGGAAAGGCATTCGACCTGCTCCGTGAGGCCGCCGGCCACCTCCCCGGCATCGCCACCGCCCTGTCGGGTGCGATCGTGGCCCAGTTCCCCGAGAGCTTCTGAGGCGCGCTTCGGCGCGCGCGATACCCCCGCCCACACGGGAAGGGCGTCCGAATCGATCGGACGCCCTTCTCCTTCCCGGCAACCCAAACAGCCGTTCCCTTTCGAACAATGGATGTGAGACGCAGCTGGAGATGGTGGGCCGGAGCCGAGTGAGTGAACCGTGCTTCCGTGAGGACGATGTATAAGGAGAACGACGCAGCGCTTGCCGCCAGGCTCATGGCCCGTGACGATCAGTCGCTTCGGGAGGCCATAGAGCTCTACGGCGGAATCGTGAACGGGATGGCGAGGAGGATCCTGGCAGACGCGACGCTCGCCGAGGAGGTGGCGCAGGACGTCTTTCTAGCCCTGTGGCGTCGCCCCGGCGTGTTCGATCCCGACCGCGGGACCCTCAAGGCGTTCCTGGCCACCTTGGCTCGCAACAAGGCCATCGACGTCGTACGGCGCGAGGAGAGCGCTCGGCGGACCAGGGACTCACTGCTTGGACAGCCTGCCACAGCAATTGGCCACCACGTCGCCCGCGCCAACCTTGAGAATCGTATGGAGATAGACGACGCGCTTCGCCGAATACCCGACTCCCAGCGCGAAGTGATCACTCTCGCATACTTCGGAGGTCGCACGTACCGGGAAGTCGCTGCCGAGCTTGGCATCCCGGAAGGCACGGCCAAGACGAGGATGAGAGATGGGCTGAAGAGGCTTCGCGCCGAGCTGACCGCGCCGGATCGGGACGCCGAGAATGAGTGACATCCACCACCAGATCGAGTCCCTCATCGCCGCCTATGCGATGGGGGCGGTCCCGGAGAGGGAGGTCCCTGCCATCCGCGCTCACATCCTCTCGTGCGAGGCGTGCTTCGCGGAGGCAGAGAGCTATACGGATGCGCTTGCCGTATTGTCGTCATCGGTGGCTCCGATACCGCTCTCCACGGGCTTTGCCGACCGTGTCCTGGTAACTGCCCGGGGTGGGCCCCCGCCGCAGGCGGACGAAACGACCGGCGCCGGGCGGCTGTGGCGACCGCTGGTGCGCGGCATCGCCGTGCTCGGTCTCATCGCCCTTCTGGCGACAACGGCGGCTCTCCTGCGCTCCACGGGTCGCCAGCAAGCGTTCGAGAGGGTCCTGGCCTCTCTGGTGCGTGATCCGAACGCTCTCGCCCTGCACGGCCCGGGCGGAGCTGAGGGGATGATCGCCTCGACCAACGAAGGCCTGGTGCTGGTGGCCCTCGATCTGGGGGAAGCTCCCCGAGGCCGGGACTATCAGCTGTGGTTGATCAAGGATGGAGTCCCCACCCCCAGTGTGACCTTTGACGTCACGGATTCCATCGTCGTCGTTGAATCCCCTGAGAATCTCGACATCTATGAAGGAGCGGCCGTCACTGTGGAGCCGAACGGTGGGTCACGTCAACCGACTACCGAGCCGGTGCTGGCGACGTAGCCCAGCGACGGACCAGGATCCAGGCGCGTTGCATGCACGGTGTTTCGAGAGCGTTCCGTGACGGTCGATCACGGCGATGTACAGATCATCACCCGATTGGAGGTTCGGCGGATCTGCCAACCGGTCCCATCGAGGAGATCAGCGAGCTCGTCCGGTGGCAGGCACCCTGCACTCCGGGTTATGCCGTCAGCCCTCTCACTCTGACGCGTTTTGAAACTCCTGCCCGCCGTGATCGCCTTTGGTCGTGCCGTCAGACGTCACGAACGCGTCCCCGCGGATCTTCCCGTGCCGCCCTTGCCTTAGACAACTGGCAGGACACACCAGGTTGGTCCGTCGACCACGAGTTCCTCACAGCTCCGGTGTCCGATGAAGACCTTGACCTGGAGGTGATCCATAGGCGGGCGGCTTTTGGCGGCGGGTAGGATTGAGCTCGGGGTTGTCCATGCGTGCCTTGCCGACCGGAACGATCACGTTCCTGTTCACCGACATCGAGGGATCCACGCGCCTGCTCGAAGAGCTCGGAGTCGCGTATCGGGCCGTGCAAGAAGAACACCTCCGCCTGATGCGCACCGCCATCGCCGAAGGAGACGGCGTCGAGATCCACACCGAGGGCGACGCATTCTTCGTGGTCTTCCACACCGCTCCCCAGGCGGTCCGGACAGCGGTCGCGGCCCAGCGGGTCCTGGCCGACCACCACTGGCCCCACGGCGAACCCCTGCGCGTTCGCATGGGGCTCCACACGGGGGAGGGCATCCTAGGCGGCGACGACTACCTGGGCATCGACGTGAACCGGGCGGCCCGGATCGCCGCCGCAGGACACGGCGGGCAGGTAGTCCTCTCCGAGGCCACCTGGGCCCTGGCCGAGGGCTCCCTCCCCGCCGGCGTCTCCACCCGGGACCTCGGCAGGCACCGCCTCAAGGACCTGGCCCGGCCCGAGCGCCTGTACCAGCTGGTCATCGATGGGCTGCCCGCGGAGTTCCCGGCGCTCAAGACCCTGGACGCCCGGCCCAACAACCTGCCCGCCCAGCTCAC
>DASSDP010000018.1:0-2745 GCA_035697085.1 Actinomycetota bacterium | reverse complement strand
TCCGTGACGACGAGCTGGCCTGGCACTGGCGGCTGGCGACCGTTCCGGAACGAACCGCCGACGAGCTCGCGCTTCTGTTCGGCGGATTCCTCGAGCACCAGGAGCTGTCGTTCGATCGCCACGTGACCGGCGTGGTCATCTCCAGCGTGGTCCCCACGGCCACCCAGTCACTGAGGGAGATGGTCGGCGGGTACTTCCACTTCCCGCCGGTCGTGGTGGAGCCCGGCGTGAAGACCGGCGTCCCGGTCCTCACCGACAATCCGAAGGAAGTTGGAGCCGACCGCATCGTCAATGCGCTGGCCGCGTTCACCAAGTACGGGGGTCCGGCCATCGTGGTCGATTTCGGGACGGCCACGACCTTCGACGCGATCTCCGAGGCCGGCGAGTACCTCGGGGGCGCCATCGCCCCGGGCATCCAGATCTCGGCCCGTGCGCTGTACGAGCGAGCCGCCCGGCTCCCCCGGATCGAGCTCTCCGCACCCCGGTCGGTGGTGGGCAAGAACACGGTGGAGAGCCTCCAATCCGGGATCGTGTTTGGGTATTCGGCCATGGTCGACGGGATGGTCGAACGGTTGGCCAAGGAGCTCGGGACGCCGTCGGTGATCGCCACGGGCGGGCTGGCGTCGATAGTCATCGAAGAGTGCCAGACGATCGATCACCACGAGCCCTGGCTGACACTGGAAGGGCTTCGACTCGTATTCGAGAAGAACGCCGAACAGCCATGAGCGAACCGCCACGCGACGTGCAGGCCGTCCGGCGAGAGAAGCTGGAACGCCTCCGGGCCAGAGGCGTGGAGCCCTTCGCGCTTCGGTTCGACCGCGATGCCCTGGTCGCCGACGTGCGGAAGAAACACGGCGACATCGAGCCGGGGGGCTCGACCGGGGACATCGTCAAGATCGCCGGACGCCTCATCGCGCTGCGGCGGCACGGACAGCTCACGTTCGGAGTGCTTCGCGACGGCTCCGGCGACCTCCAGCTGATGCTCTCCGAGGAAGCGCTGGGCGAGACGGAATACGCGCATCTCGACGACCTCGACATCGGAGACTGGGTCGGAGCCGAAGGCGAGGTGATGGCGACGAAGAAGGGCGAGCTGTCCGTGCTGGCCTCCACCGTGACGCTGCTCTCGAAGTCCCTCCGGCCCATGCCGGAGAAATGGCACGGCCTGAAGGATGTCGAGCTCCGGCTCCGACAGCGCTATCTGGACCTTGCCACCTCGGAGGAGACGCGGGAGCGCACCCGGGCCAGAGCCCGCATGCTGGAGGCGCTCCGAGACCACCTGGACGAGCGAGGCTTCGTCGAGCTGGAGACACCCGTCCTCCAATCCGTCCCCGGCGGCGGGTTGGCGCGCCCGTTCGTCACTCACCACGAGGCGCTGGACATCCCGCTGTACATGCGGATCGCTCCGGAGCTGTTCCTCAAGCGAGCGCTGGTCGGCGGGCTGGAACGGGTCTTCGAGATCGGGCGCACCTTCCGCAACGAGGGCATATCCACGAGGTACAACCCCGAGTTCACCATGCTCGAGGCGTACCAGGCGTACGGGTCCTACGAGGACATGATGGAACTGGTGGAGGGGTTGGTGAAGGCATCCGCCCGCGCGGTGAACGACGATCTCACGTTCAGCTATCGCGGTGAGCAGGTGGACCTCGGAGCTCCGTGGCGCAGGGTCACGCTCATGGACCTGGTGTCGGACGCCGTCGGGCAGGAGGTCTCGTTGGATCTTCCTCTCCAGGACCTGCAGCGGATCGCCGACGGGCGAGGCGTCGGCTATTCCCCTGCATGGTCTGCGGGGAAGCTCATCACCGAGCTGTTTGAGGCGCTGGTGGAGGAGTCCCTGATCCAACCCACGATCGTGAAGGACTTCCCGCGAGAGGTCTCCCCTCTTGCCCGAACCCATCGGGATGACCCCAGGCTCACGGAGCACTTCGACCTGGTGCTCGGCGGGGTGGAGATCGCTCCGGCGTATTCGGAGCTCACCGATCCGGATGAGCAGCGGCGCCGATTTGAGATGCAGCGCGAGCAGAAGGCGGCCGGTGCGGACGAGACGCATCCGTACGACGAGGACTTCCTCGTCGCGCTGGAGCACGGGATGCCTCCGGCGGGGGGACTCGGTCTCGGCATCGATCGTCTTCTCATGATCCTCACCGACGCCGGCTCGCTTCGAGAGGTCATCCTGTTCCCCACGCTTCGCCCGGAGGACCCCACACGCTGAAGCGCGCCGGGGCCCTGCTCGTCCTGCTGGTTGCATGCACGTCGGAGACACCGCCACCTCCCCCCGAGAGCCCGACGGCCCCGACCACCGCATCGCCCTCGCCGGCGCCCGAGCCGTTCACCCTGACCGTGATCGCATCGGTCACGGGGTCGACGGCGGGCACCGACGCCACCTTCCTCGACGGGATGCGGTTGGCAGAGGCGGAGGTGAACGATGCGGGCGGCGTTCTCGAGCGACCCATCCGGCTCGACGTGGTGGACGATGGGGGAGACTCCGAGCGCGCCGGGATGCTTCTCGAGGAAGCCCTCGCCGGAGGTCCGGTGGCCGCGCTCGTCACGGGGCCCGGCTCGGTCCTCTCGGCTCGTCGCCGATCGATCGAGGAGATCGGGGCACCAGTGTTTCTCCTGTCCGGGGATCTCTACACGTCTCGAGAGCTCTTTCGCCAGACCTTTCAGACGAGCGTTCCCTGGAGGTGGCAGGCCGCGGTGCTGATGCGCTACCTCGTGGTCGACCGACGCTATGCCCGCATCATGGCG
>DASSDP010000017.1:0-7159 GCA_035697085.1 Actinomycetota bacterium | reverse complement strand
ATCGGCTCCGCACCGGCGGCCAGGGGGAGAAGCCCCCAGAACAGCAAGCCCGGGAGCAGGATCCGAAAACGATGCTCGGCAGGCTGGCGCCAGGCGTCCATCCCGGCAGCCGCGAGGAGCGGCAGCACCATCAGGACGCCGTATCGAAGCCGGGCCGGTTCATGCAGATACAGATCGGAAAACGGGAGCCAGGAGAAGTGGTCTTCGATGACCGAGGCGACCGCTCGAAGAGAAAGGACGTAGCAGGTCGTCGCGAACGCGCTGAAAGCCACGACGGGCAGTCGGCGCGGCCGCAGCCTCCAAGACGTCAAGGACAGCGCGAGCATCGTGGTGCCCAGGTAGGCGCCGGGGGACGTGGCGAACGAGAGGATCCACGGAGGAGAGACCGCCGCTCCGAGCGGAGGGCGCGACGGAGACCGCCCGGCCAGCCGGTCCCCCAGGGCCTGGAGCTGCTCGTAGCCGAGGCTGAGTGTCGTCCGCGGAAGGTAGGCCATCCTCGGGGAGAAGAACGCAAGGTTCACAAGGGGGAGCGCGAGGAGCAGGAGACCGCCGACGGCAAGCAGCTCTCGGCTCGTGCGGCCGTCCCGAATCTCCGATCGAGATTTGCCGACGACGTAGAAGGCGAGGACAGCTGTGGCAAGGATCAGACCGTGGCTCATGTGCGCGGCAGCCACCTGTCCCCATGCGGCGGCCGCGAGTCCGGTCCAGGCCAGCCGTGCCGGCCACGATCGCGCCTGGATAAGCCGAGATGTGCAGGCGAGCGTGATCGGCGTCCAGGCAAGCACGCCGGCAAACGGCAGCGTCAGAGTCAGCCGCGAGGATGCCATTCCCAGCGCCAGCATCAGTCCGCCGGCCGTTGCCGCCGGTCGCGACAGCCGTTCGCTCCGAAGAAACCAGACAGTGCCCAGGCCCGCGAGGATCGGCTGCAGAACGATAAACCAGCGAATGGCCGTCCCGCATGGAAGGGCCGTGTACAGGGCCATCGCCGGCAGGTACATCCACCCGGACTGGGGATCGGCCGCGAAGGGGACGCCGGCCATGACGTGCGGGTTCCACGTCGGGATGTGCCCCGAGGCGAGGCTTTCGCCGAGGAAGCAGTGCGTCGGGAGCCAGAACGCCAGGGGATCGACATGCTGGTTGCTCAGCTTCCCGAGGAACGCGAAGTCGTGAAGAACGACCAACGTCGCAGCGACGATGAGAAGGGGACCGGCCGCCGCGGCGAGAGCGGCCCTGCTTCGGCTCAACGGCTCCTGGCCGGCACCGCCTCCGCGGGAAGCCGAACCACGGTGGGAACGCGGGCCTTGAAGATCATCTCCGAACCGCCCACGTAGCGAACGCGTTCCACCTCCAGCCCGAGTTCCTGGAGCATCGTCCGCAGCCCTGCGTGGTCGTACCGGTTGATGTGCTCTTTGGCGTACCCGCCGGGGAAGAGCTTGCCGTAAGTCCACTCGAGCGTGCGCCACAAACGCTTCCCGTAGTCGGGCGTCCCCAGCACGAGCACGCCCCCGGGCGCGATCACTCGAACCAGCTCCTCCAGGCGAACTTCGTCGCGAGGGATGTGCTCGATGACCTCGGAGCACACCACCGCCCCGAACGCGCCCGAACGGAACGGGAGCCGGTTCATGTCTGCCTGGAGCAGCGGCCGGCCGGGAGCTCGAAGCCACCGAAGCTTTCGGATGGCGAGGTCTGTTGCGACGACCCGCGGCAGCGTCTGCACGATCCGTGACGAGCCGCACCCGATGTCGAGGACCCATCCTTCGTCGGCAACGAAGTTCTGGATGATCCGGAATCGGCTTCGCTGCCAGTAGCGCTGCAATGGAATCCAGGAGTCGAAGGCCCGGTGGTCATAGTCTGCGGCCTTCACCGAGTTCCTCAAGGCGAAGGCCCGTCCCAAGGTGGTCAGGTACCCAAGGCCCAATCGGACCATGCGCATCCGGGTGAACGGACGAGCGCCCTGATACCAGAAGGGAACCTCGGCGATGCGCCAGCCCTGGCAGTACGCCTTGACGGTCATCTCCGGCAGCACATCAAGACCCTGAGCCTGGGGCAACCCGATGTCCGCGAGGACATCGGATCGATACATGCGAAAGCCGCTCGACAGGTCCCGGTAGGGGAGAGCAAGCGCCTTTCGATAGAGGAAGTTCAGCAGCCGACTGAGAAGCCGCCGCCCGGGTGGCATCTCCGCGTACGCCCGCCGGACATACCGCGAGCCGATGAGTACCTCTGCCCGGTGCCGGTGATGCCACATCGTGCGGACGTACCCGGGACGGTGAGAGAAGTCCGCGTCCATCGTCACCACGTAGGCCCCCGTGGCCGACGAGAGTCCCGCCCTGAGGATCTCTCCGTAGCCGTGACTCTTCGCCACCACGACCGTTACCCCCAGCGACTCGGCCGCCGCTCGGGCTCGCCGGGCATGCCTGCCCACAGCGACCACGATCTCGTGCTCGGCGCCGATGGATACAAGGGTCGCTCGAACCGAGGGGACCAATCGGGCGAGATTGTGCTCCCCCCAGACGGGAATGACGACTGAAACCGCAGGCGTTGGCATGGGGACGCGATTGTACCTACCCAGGTCGACAAAAAGAGAATCGGGGGCCGTTGATAGACTGACGTCTCTCATGGACACGAAACCGCCGGCTACGGCAGAGCTCGTCACGCGGCTGAGCGAAATCGCCCGCGAGCTGCGAATCATGGACATCGAGATGATCAGCGAGGCGGGGTCCGGCCACCCCGGAGGCACGCTGTCGGCTGCCGATATGGTGGCCGCTCTCTTCTTCCACAAGCTCCGGCTGCGCCCCGAGGAACCCGATTGGCCGGACCGGGATCGGTTCATCCTCTCGAAGGGCCACTGCATCCCCATCGTGTACGCCGCCATGGCGAAGCAGGGGTTCTTCGATCCAGGCCTCCTCAAGACGCTGAGGAAACTGGGGTCTCCGCTTCAGGGGCATCCCGATCGGACCAGGCTCCCCGGCATCGAGGCCTCCACCGGATCGCTGGGGCAGGGCCTTTCGGTGGCCACCGGGATGGCCCTCGCCGGAAAGCTCGACCGTGCCTCCTGGCGTGTGTACTGCATGCTCGGAGACGGCGAGGTGCAGGCCGGACAGGTGTGGGAAGCGGCGATGTTCGCGCCACGGCACGGCCTCGACAATCTCTGCGCCATCCTCGATCACAACCAGGTGCAGCAGACGGGAAAGGTCTCGGAGATCCTGGACATCTCGCCGATCGTCGACAAGTGGCGGGCATTCAACTGGCACGTCCTCGAGATCGACGGCCACGACATGTCCCAGATCGTCGACGCGCTGGACGCGGCGGAATCGGTCTCCGGCGGGCCCACGATGATCGTGTCCCGCACGGTCAAGGGCAAGGGTGTCTCGTGGATGGAGCTGAACTCCGAGTGGCACGGCAAGGCCCCCGACCCGGAGCAGACGCGTCGAGCGCTGGCCGAGTTGCGAGGCGAGGACTGATGGGCGGCGCGGCGACGCGGGACGCCTTCGGAACGGCCATCGTCCGGGTGGGCAGCGACGAGCGCGTCGTGGTCCTCACGGGGGACCTCAGGGACTCCACCCGCACCGAGAAGTTCGCGGAGACGTTCCCCGAGAGGTTCTTCGACGTCGGGATCGCAGAGCGAAACATGCTCGGCATCGCCGCCGGGCTGGCGCTCTCGGGAAAGGTCCCCTGGGCGGCCTCCTTCGCTGCCTTCGTGGCCGGTCGGTTCGAGACGCTTCGGGTCTCGGTGGCGTACCAGGAAGCGAACGTGCGTATCGTCGGCACGCACTCGGGCACCGGCGTCGGTGACGACGGATACTCGCAGATGGCCCTGGAAGACATCGCCGGTATCCGGGCGCTTCCGAACGTCTCGATCGTCAACCCGTGCGACGCGATCGAGACGGAGCGAGCCGTTGAGTACCTCCTCGATCATGTCGGCCCCGCCTACCTCCGGCTGACCCGACAGAAGGTCGACGACGTCAACGCCGAGGGATACCGGTTCGAGTTCGGGAAGGCGGTTCAGCTGCGGGACGGAAACGATGTGGCCATCTTCGGCACCGGCGCCACGGTTCAGGAGGCGTTGAAGGCCGCGGACTCACTCGCCCAGGGCGGTGTGACGGCGCGCGTGGTGAACGCGCACACGCTGAAGCCATTCGACGAGGATGCCGTTCTCCGCGCGGCCGCCGATTGCCGTGCCTTGGTGACCGTCGAGGACCACAGCGCTACCGGCGGCCTGGGATCAGCCGTCGCGGAAGTCCTGGCCACACGCGATGGTGGAGCACCGCTCCTGATCCTTGGAACGACGGACTTCGGGGAGTCCGGATCGGCTGAAGAACTGTACGAGAAGCACGGGATCAGCGGAGAACGAGTCGCCGAAAGCACTCGCCAGTTTCTGGAAAGCCTGGGGTAGGTGCTACTCGCTGCTTGCTCGGCGTTTGGCGCCGACAGCGAGCGCGACCTGGGTCAGATCGGATCTGACGTCGGCGATCTCTCGTCGAAGATCTCGGATATCTGATTTGAGTTCCGTGCGAAGCTCGGCGATGTCACTTTTGAGTTCGACACGGAGCGCGGCCATCTCCGCTCGAAGTTCGCCCCGCAGGCTGTTCATCTCGCCCCGCAGGCCGTGGACCATCCACCCGAGGATGGCACCTACCGCTGCCACCACTAGAGCGTTTGTAAGCGTCTGCGTCAGATCCAAAGCTCGCCCATTCGACGGTAGCAACAACCGTACCACCGGCCACCGACATGGTGGCAGAATCAGAGCTAATGCGAGGCAAGCTGGCTTCTCTGCTCGCGATCGTATCTGCGCTCGCGATTCTTGCCAGTGGGTGTACCGCGGACACGCCTGCGCCGCCCGTGGAGCGCCGGCCATCAGCGACAGGGGTCTGTGGCAGTGACCCCTTCGGCTGTGTCCGGGCCGATCCGGGCAAGCCCATCCGACTCGCTGCCCTCGTGCCCTTTGGCCAGGCTGACCCTTCGGGCGAAGCTCGATTCGCCATACGTCTCGCCGTCCAAGGACGGCCCCTTTTGCATGGGCACCGGGTTGCAGCCTCGCTTCGGTATGACGACTGCAGCCCCGTCGCTGTAGGGGCACTGGCCGAAGACAAAGACATCGCCGGTGTTGTGGCATCCGGCTGCGGTTCCTATATGCACCGAATCGACGCGGAAGTGCTGAGCGAGAAGGGCATCGTCTTCCTGTCGGCGACGAGTACCGGTTCGGACCTCACCCATGCCAGGACTCACCCACCGTTCTTTGCTCGCACCACGTATAACGACGCCATCCAAGCCCTCGCGATGGCGCGATACGTCCGTGAGAGACTCAAAACGAATTCCGCGGCCGGTATCCACGACCGGAGCCCGTACGCCAGGGGTCTGGTCACGCGTTTCGCATCGGATTTCTCCAAGAGCGGCGGAGCTTTCCTGGTTCGGCGAGCCGTTCGGGTCGGGGAAACGAACTTCCGGACGTTGCTCGATCGAATCGAGAAAACTGCTCCCGACTTCATCTACGCTCCACTGTTCGTCGCCGAAGGCGGGCTCATCACCTCACAAGCTCGGGAGATCGAAGGCCTGCGTCACACAGTCCTTGGAGGGGCGGACGGCCTCCTTACGCCGGACTGGCTCGAATACGCAGGCCGGGCCGCCGAGGGCGTCTACGTCTCGCGCCCGACTCCGACGCTTAACAGATCTCGTTTCGCCAGCGACTTTCTCCCCTCGTACCGACGGCGGTTCGGGAGAGAGCCCCTAGGTTTCCGCTTCCACATGGCGACCGCGTACGACGCGACGAACATGATTCTCGACGCGATTGAGGACGTCGCGATCCAAGAGAAAGGCACGCTGTACATCCCGCGGACCGCGCTTCGGGACAGAATGTTCGCCACCAAGGACTTTCCGGGGTTCTCTGGAATGCTGAGCTGCGACTCGAACGGCGACTGCAATCACTCGACGCCGGTGATCATCTATCAGGTCCGGAACAGCAAGTTTCGCAAGGTCTGGACCTGGCGTCCTACGGCCTGAAGGGCCATATGATTGGCTTGGCCTGCCTCGTCTGATAGCATGCGGGCGGTTCGCCCACCCTTTTATCCCATGATCAAGACCGAAAACGTCACGAAAACCTACAAGGACAGCGTGGCCGCTCTCGACAATGTCTCTGTCGAGATCGGCAAGGGTGAGTTCGTGTTCATGGTCGGCCCGACCGGGTCTGGCAAGTCGACGTTCATCAGGCTCTTGCTGAAGGAAGAGGAGCCCACGCGGGGAAGCATCTGGGTCGCCGGAAAGAACATCGCCCGGCTCTCACCGTGGAAGGTCCCCTACCTTCGGCGAAACGTCGGGACCGTGTTCCAGGACTTCAAGCTCCTCCCCGAACGTACGGTGTTCGAGAACGTCGCGTTCGCCCTGGAGGTCATCGGGAAGCCGCGCCACGTGATCGAGAAGCGCGCCCCGGACATCCTTCAACTGGTGGGGCTGGGAGAGAAGCTGTCCAACTATCCAGACGAACTCTCCGGTGGCGAGCAGCAGCGGGTCTCGATCGCCCGAGCGTTCGTCAACCGGCCGCTGATTCTCCTTGCCGACGAGCCGACCGGAAATCTGGATCCGGCGACCTCGGTGGAGATCATGAAGCTCCTTGACCGGATCAACAGGACGGGGACGACCGTGGTGATGGCCACGCACGACAACGCCATCGTGGATGCGATGCGCCGGCGAGTGATCGAGCTCGAATCGGGACGGGTCGTCCGCGACCAGGCCAGAGGGGTGTACGGATATGGGGCGTAGGTGGGGCTATTTCTTCAGGGAAACTGTCTCCGCGCTGCGAAGGAATGCCCTTGTCGCGTTCGCTGCCATCTCGACGATGTTCATCTCGCTGTTCTTGCTGGGCGGGTCGCTTCTCGTCACCAAGCAGGTGCGGCTGCTGGCGGGAGAGTGGGCATCCAAGGTGGAGGTGTCGGTGTTTCTCCGAGACGACGCCTCACCCGATCAGATCACCGCGTTGAACAACAAGATCGCAGATCTGCCGGAGGTCCAGACGCACTACTTTGAAACGAGGGAACAAGCCTACGAGCAGTTCAAGCGCATCTTCAGGGATCATCCCGCTCTCGTGAACAACGTCGATGCCAGCGCCCTGCCGCAGTCGTTTCGGATCAAGTTGGTTGATCCAGAGCAGTTCGCCGTCATCCGG
>DASSDP010000016.1:0-7217 GCA_035697085.1 Actinomycetota bacterium | reverse complement strand
CGTCACCGGGGCCATCCGCACTCCCGAAGGCACGGAGATGGTGATGCCCGGAGACAACACCGAGATGACCGTGGAGATGATCGCCCCCATCGCCATGGAGGAGGGGCTTCGCTTCGCCATCCGTGAGGGTGGACGCACCGTGGGGGCCGGACGGGTCACCAAAATCCTGAAGTAGCCGGGTTGCCGGGTCCTCGCAGCTGATGGGGAACTCGGGCCGGTATAATGCGGAGCCCGTTCGATCAGAAGGGTGAATCGCGGTGCCGAAATCCGACAAGCGACCGAAGATCACGCTCGCCTGCGGCGAGTGCAAGCGGCGTAACTACACCACGGTCAAGAACAAGGCCAACGACCGGGATCGGATCGAGCTCAAGAAGTACTGTCGATGGTGCCGCCGGCACACCGCCCACCGGGAGACCCGGTAAGCAACTCGAGCTTCGTTAGTCCTCGCCGACGGGGCGTCGGGGTGTGACCTGTCCGTATCGAATGGCGTGCGCCAGCGCCTCGAGCTTCGAGTGAACCTTCAGCCTCGTGAGGATGTTCTGGACGTGGGTCCGAAGGGTCTGGCGGCTGATCCCGAGTCCGGTCGCGATCATCTCGGTGGACTCGCCGTCGGCCATCCGCTGAAGAATCTCGAGCTGCCGGGGGGTGAGGCGCGCGACCCGGTCCCGGGCCCCGGCATCCTCCTCCCGACGGCGACCGAGCATCCCCAGCAGCCGCCCCACTTCGTCCGCGTCGATCAGGGACTCGCCTTCCGCGGCCGCCCGCACCGCCGCGGCCACTTCCTGGACCGATCGGGTCTTGGGCAGGTATCCCGTTGCTCCGGCTTCCACGGCTCGGGCCACGAGGGTGTCGTCGTGATGGGCCGACAGCATGACCACCTTCGTCTCCGGGCTCATCCGTTTGATCTGGCGGGTGGCCGCGATGCCGTCGAGATCCGGCATCTCCACGTCCATGAGGACGACGTCGGGGTGGTTCTGGACCGTCAGGTCCACCGCGGAACGCCCGTCGGCAGCGATGGTCACGACCTCGAGGCCCTTCTCCAGATCGATCACTCGCTGGAGGGCCTCAGCGAAGGTCCGATGATCCTCCACGATCAGGACGCGGATGGGTCCTCGTCTCGGCATGGTCACGGTAGCCCGTATGGTGGCACCCCGGCGATCATGTTTCCAGCACCCTTTCGGCAGGGGTAGGCTCTCCCCCGAACGGCCGATGCCACTGAATATGGACCTTCTCGGGAAGACCTATCCTCCCATCACCTATGAGGTGGGCCGGGAAAAGATCCGCGAGTTCGCCACGGCGGTGGGTGAGACCAGCCCCATCCATCATGATCTCGAGGCGGCCAAGGAAGCGGGGTACGCCGAGCAGGTGGCGCCCCTCACGTTCGCGACGGTGCTCCACCTCCGGGCGATTCCGGCCGTTCTGACCGATCCCGATCTGAGGCTGGACTACTCTCGTGTCGTGCACGGGGAGCAGGAGTTCGAGTACCACCGACCGATCTTGGCGGGAGATGTCCTGGTGGCGACGCAACGGATCGCCGACATTTCCTTCCGAGGCCCTCTCGAGTTTCTGCGGATCGAGACGACGATCACCGATGATGCCGGTGCGGTCGTGGTGGTCGCCCGGGCCACGCTCATCTCGCGAGGACCGGCCGGGGGGTCATGACCGTGGCGCCGAGGATCCGCTTCGAGGACGTGCAGGTGGGTGACGAGCTCCCCACTCGGTCGAACCGCATCGATCGGGCCCAGCTGGTCAGGTACGCGGGGGCCTCGGGGGACTTCAACCCCCTGCACTGGAACGAGGGGTTCGCGAAATCAGTGGGTTTCCCAAGCGTGATCGCGCACGGCATGTTCAACATGGCTCTTGTGGCCAAGGTCGTGGGCGACTGGACCGGCGAGCCCGGGGTCCTCCGTCGCCTCAGCGTCCAGTTCCGCAAGGAGGTCCTCCCCGAGGAGACCCTGGTGGCGAAAGGTCGAGTGGTGGAGAAACGGGAAGAGGACCGGACGGTTCGAGTGGAACTCTGGGCGGAGCTGGAGCGGGACGGTCGGATGTTCCAAGCCATCAAGAATGGGGAAGCGGTGGTGGAGCTCCCGTGACCGCCCGGGCGCCGCGTGTCAGATGGCGGGGGTAACCTTCCGACTGTTCCCCGAGTCTAAGGGTCGAACGCGATGGTAAGTCGCGATCTCCTGGAGGCATGCCGGCGGGGTGACGCCGAGGCCTTCGAGGAGCTGGTGGAGCGGACGCAGCGCCAGGTGTACACGCTCGCGTACCGGCTCGTCGGAGATCGTCACGAGGCCGAGGACGTGGCCCAGGAGGCGTATCTGAGGGTCTTCCGGTCGCTCCGAGGGTTTCGGCAGGAAGCCAGATTCGAGACCTGGCTGTATCGGATCGTGACGAACGCCGCCTTCAGCCACCTGCGGCGGAAGGGCCGGTTCGGGGCCGTGCTCGCCGAGGGGCAGGAGTCTGCGATAGAGGAGCCGGAGGTCCGCCCGGTGGAGGCCGCGCTGGATCGAGACGAGGTCAAGCGGGCGCTCCAGGCGCTGACGCCGGGGGCGCGCACGGTGGTGGTGCTGAAGGATGTGTACGGACTCTCCTGTCAGGAGATCGCTGACGAGATGGGACTGTCGGAGGCGGCCGTGAAGGTGCGATTGCACCGGGCCAGGAAGCGACTGAAGGACGCGATATGGAGCAAGGCGACATGACGTACGAAGACTTCGAGGACACGGAACTCGCGGCCGTTCTCTCGACGTTCGAGGAGGAACTGGAGGAGCTTCCGTTCGGATTCGCCGAGAGGCTGAAGGAGAGCATCCGCCGAGACCTGTGGTGGCGAGCTCCGGTTCGCAGGCTCGCCAGCGATCGCCGGACCCAGTATGCGGCCGCATCGCTCGGGGGCGCACTCGTCGGCGCGGCGACTATCGCGGTGCTGTTGTGGCGAAGGGCCAGGCGTCCCGACGCCGAACAGACGATCGCGGCTTAGCTCGTCCCCTCCGGGTCGGGGGCATCCTCGGTGATCACGCTCAGCCCATCGATCGAGACCCGAAGCCCGCTCAACCTCGCTTCCAGATCCACCTCCGGCGGCTCGGTTGGAACGGGTGCGGCCGGCGGCGGGCTCGGAGGCAGGTTTGGAGGCGCGCTCGGAGGTTGAGTGGCCTTCTCGATGCGGGCCCGCACCTCTTCGCGGGCGTCTCGGGCGTCGATTCGTTCCCGCAATACCTTCAAGGCCTGAACGGTTCGCTCGGTCAGCTGAAGCAGCGACCGGGAGATCCGCGCCGCGACCTCGGCACTGGTCGCGGCCTGTTCCTTGGTCAGCTCTTCCAGGCGATCGAAGTCCTCGTGGATGGCGGCCTCCAGGGCCTGGAGAGCGCTGCGGTTCTCGGCGGCCGTCTGTTCCCTGAGGACACCGAACGCCTGGCTGAGCCGTTCCCCCACACGAGCCAGAGCCTGCCGGGTCCGCTCGGTAAACGCCGCCAGGTCGGTCCGCTGTCGGGTCGCGACCGCCTCGGCGGCCGCTTCGAGTGCTCCGAGACGGGCCGAGATGGGTCCGAGCGTCCTCTCGATCCAGCGGGCAAGCTCCGCGAGGTCGGCCTGGGTTCGACGCCCCTGCTCGTTCGAGGCTTGGGTCACGCGCTCGACGAGCTCGGCCATTCCATCGGCGCGCTTCAGTGATCGGCCGGTGGCTCCCGCGAGGCGGCGGAGGGCCTCTTCCATCCGCCCGATCTCCACATGGAGCGCCTGATACCGCTCGTCCATGTGGGCGAGCACGCCGCGGAGGGCATCGTCTCGGGCCAGTCCGCCGATGACACCCGACTGAAGGTTCTTTCGAGCGTCGGGCCCTGCCGCCTTCCACACCTCCGCCGCGACCTGGCGCATGAGACGGGCAGCAGACTGGTTGATGGACCGAAGGCCTTCTTCCAGGCGGGCCGTGATCGCCGCTTGGGAGGCCGCGATGAGGGCCTCGACGCCGACCTCCTCCCCCTGTTCGGGGAGACGGACGGAGGGCAGCGTTCTCGGGACGGGGCGCTGCTGGGAAGATGGGCCCGACGGGCCGCTTTCATGCATCTCTTGCACAGATCCTCGCGTTCCGGGGCCGCGCGAGGCCAAGCAGATGCCAGTCTAGGCCACCGCCGGAGATGGTTCACGCATCGGGCGATACATTCTTTGCCGCTGTTTGAGGCACGCCGTATACTGGCGTGGCCCCGTCCGAGTTGCACGGTCTTTAGGGCCGTAGCTCAATTTGGTAGAGCACCGGTCTCCAAAACCGGCGGTTGGGGGTTCGAGTCCCTCCGGCCCTGCCGCGGAAGGAAAGGCATGAACAGACAGGCGAAGAGGATGATGCAGCGGCGTCAGCAGTCGGCCGACCGTGTGGCCGTCGCGCGTCGTGCCATGCCTGAGCAGCGGAAGAGGGAGCGGACGGGAGCGCGCCAGTTTCTGCGTGAGGTACGACAGGAGCTCAGTAAGGTGAACTGGCCCACGCGTAAGGAGCTCTTTGGCTACACGGTCGTGGTGCTGGTGACCGTGGTCGTCCTCACGTCCTTGGTCTTCGGCATCGATTTCCTGGTGGCGAAGGGCGTGCTTCTCGTCTTCAGCGGCAGCTAGTCTGTGCCCATGACCGAGGAACTCTCCGAAGGAACCGACGAGGCTGAGGAGGCTCGCCCTGTGGATGCGGGAGAGCCCGAGAAGCCAGTCGAGCCCTCCGAGACCGAAGCCGTCTCGGAACAGGGTGCCGTGAGCGAGGTGGAGGAAACCCCGGAGGTTCAAGCCGACACAGTGGCTGAGGAGCAGAACGCCCAGGCCGTCTCCGAAGTCGAGGAGTCTCCGGATGTCTCGGAGTCCGACACCTCTCCTGACGCCACGGAGCCAGAGGAGGAGTCATCGGAGGTCGAGGAGTCAGAGGAGGAGACACCCTCCGTCGCGGAGGCCGAACCAGCAGAGTCGTCGGATGTGGACACCCCCGAGCAGGAAGAAGCGCCACAGGACGAGGCCACGTCGGAGCCTGAGGAGTCCCCGGACACGGAGGCCGAACCCGAGGTCGGCGAGGCCGTCGAGGCCGCATCCCCACTCGAGGTCGAGGCCACGGTCGATGAAGCCGAAGCTCCCCCGGAGGAAGCCCCCGTCGAGGCGGAAGCTCCGCCTGCCCCCGAGGGGGAGGCAAAGGTCGGGGAGGAGGTCCTGCCGGACGGGGATCCGTTCTCGGGACCAGGCGACTGGTACGTCATCCACACATACGCCGGATACGAGAACAAGGTGAAGACGAACCTCGGCTCCCGGATTCAGACGATGCAGATGCAGGACAAGATCTTCGACGTCGTCGTCCCCATGGAAGACGTCATGGAGATCAAGGGGGGCCGCAAGCAGGTCGTTCAGAAGAAGGTCTTCCCCGGATACCTATTGGTCAAGATGCTCTACGACAACGACTCGTGGTACGTGGTTCGAAACACGCCCGGCGTGACCGGCTTCGTGGCCTCCGGCACCGGACAGAAGCCCACTCCGCTTCCGCGCCGAGAAGTCGAGAAGTTCCTCGCCGCGAAGAGCGAGGAAACCAAGCCGGCCTTCCGCCTCGAATACGAGGAGGGAGACGTGGTTCGGATCATCTCGGGCCCCTTCACGGACTTCAACGGAACCATCAGCGAGATCAACGTCGATCAGTCCAAGCTAAAGGTCATGGTAAACATCTTCGACCGTGAGACACCGGTGGAGCTCGGCTTCGACCAGGTGGCCAAGGTCTGAGACAACGATGGCGGGAGGCGGCCCAGACCGCCGCTTGAACCGCGAGGAGGGAACAACGTGGCAGAACAACCCCGAAGAAGGAAGAAGATCCTTGCTGTGGTGAAGCTGCAGCTCAAGGCGGGCCAGGCCACCCCGGCCCCGCCCGTGGGAACGGCCCTTGGGCAGCACGGCGTCAACATCATGGAGTTCTGCAAGGCGTACAACGAGGCGACCCAGCACCAGATGGGACAGGTCATCCCGGTGGAGATGACGATCTACGAGGATCGGTCCTTCACCTTCATCACCAAGCAGCCGCCGGCGGCAGAGCTTCTCAAGCAGGCCGCCGGGATCGAGAAGGCGTCCGGCGAGCCCAACCGGGACAAGGTGGGAACGGTGACGAAGGATCAGGTCCGCCAGATCGCCGAGACGAAGATGAAGGACCTGAACGCCCGGGACATCGAGAACGCCATGCGGATCATCGAGGGCACCGCGCGGAGCATGGGCATCGAGGTGGCGTCGTGAGCCAGGGGAAGCGCTACGAGGACTCTCTGAAATCGTTCGATCGAGACGCCTCCTACGCTCCTGCCGAAGCCATCAAGATCCTGAAGCAGTTCCCCGCGGCGAAGTTCGACGAGACGGTGGAGGTTGCGCTCCGGCTCGGGGTCGATCCCCGGAAGGCCGACCAGATGGTTCGGGGCACCGTCACCCTTCCGAAGGGGACCGGACGGACGGTGCGAGTGGCCGCGTTTGCCGCCGGCGACAAGGCTCGGGAAGCACGCGAGGCCGGGGCCGACGTCGTCGGGGGCGACGACCTGGTCCAGGAGATCCTGAAGGGCAACATCGACTTCGACGCCGCGGTGGCGACGCCGGACATGATGCCCGCGGTGGGGAAGGCCGGACGCGTGCTCGGACCTCGGGGACTGATGCCGAATCCGAAGGCGGGAACGGTGAGCGAGGACATCGGGAAGGCCGTCGCCGACATCAAGGGTGGGAAGCTCGAGTACCGGGTGGACCGCCAAGGAAACGTGCACCTCCTGATGGGGAAGCGCTCGTTCGATGAGCAGGCCCTCATGGAGAACTTCCTGGCCATCATGGACGAGATCATCCGGGCGAAGCCGGCTGCGTCGAAGGGCCGGTATGTTCGGAGCGTGACCGTCTCGAGCACCATGGGGCCGGGAATCCGCATCGACCCGGCGAAACTCAAGGGTTCGAGCGAAGCCGTCTCTGCCTGACCGACCGATTGGTTGGCGAGCCGGGACGCCATCGCGTATCCTGAGTCGGCCGCAGACAGCAGGGGCGACAAGCACAATCCCCTTGAGGGCACCTGCCGAGGCAGCGAAGCGCCTTCGCCTGTCTGCGGGGGTGCGTTCTTTTTTGGAGTGGGGAATGCCGAACCCGACAAAGATCGACAAGGTACGAGAGCTGAGCGAGCGGCTGACGGCTGCGGAAGCTGCCGTGTTCGCCGGGTACCGAGGTCTGACCGTGCACGACGCCGGCGATCTCCGATCCACGCT
>DASSDP010000015.1:0-5166 GCA_035697085.1 Actinomycetota bacterium | reverse complement strand
TATCCCGTCCGAGATCTCCATCGGCGAGCAGCAGCGGGTGGCGGTGGCCCGCGCACTCCTGCTCTCGCCAATCGTGGTCCTGGCCGATGAGCCAACCGGTCACCAGGATGCCGAGATGGCCGAACGGGTGATGACGCGACTACGGGCCGCCGCTGCGGACGGGACCGCCTGCCTCGTGGCTACTCATTCGCCGGAGACCGTCGCATTCGCAGACCGCGTGCTCGGGATCCGCGACGGCAGGGTCCCCGAGGCTCACGCGGATATCCTTCGCCCGTGACCGACGATCCCAGCGCGTGGCGAACCGGGATCGGTCGAGTGCGCCCGAACGAGGTCGTGGTCCGGGGCTACGACCTCACGGAACTGATCGGACGGAAGCCGTTCGGGGACGTGGTGTACCTCCTGCTCGCGGGCGATCTACCTCGTGGGAACGAGGGACGCATGGTGGATGCCTTTCTCGTCGCGGCGTCCGAGCACTCCGTCGTGGCGCCGTCGGTGAACGCAGCTCGGTTCGTGGCCTCGGCCGGCGTGCCGCTCCAGGCCGCGGTGGCGTCTGGGATCGCCGGTCTGGGCGACCTTCACGGGGGAGCCGTCGACGCCGTGGCCCGCACGCTCCTCGACGCCGAGGAGACACAGAAGCCCGACAGGGATGCCGCCGTCGAGATCGCCGGGCGACTGAAAGCGGAAGGGCGTCGCCTCCCGGGGTACGGCCACATCGTGCACGACATCGATCCCCGAGCCCCGCGACTGTTCGAGGTGGCAGACGACCTCGGCTTCCGAGGGCGATGGTGCGCGTTGGCGGAGGCGTTCGAGCAGATCACCGACGAGGTCTTCGGCCGCCATCTGGCCATGAACGTGGACGGAGCCATGGGAGCTCTACTCCTGGAGCTCGGGCTGGACTGGCGGCTGGGGAAGGCGTTCTACGTCATCGGGCGGAGCCCGGGTCTCGTGGCGCACGTATTCGAGGAGCAGACGAGGGAGCGTCCGTACCGGGACGTCGGCTGGGAGAACGTCGAGTACGACGGTCCCGACCGGCGTCCACTTCCAGACGAATAGCTCTCTTTGCGGGAACTCCATCGCGGCCGATAGGCTGTGCTCTCAGGAAACGACTGGAGGCAGGATGAAGCCCGATGACGTGAGGAAGGTCGGAGTGATCGGCTGCGGGATCATGGGCTCCGGCATCGCCGAGGTCTGCGCGAAGGCCGGCGTCGACGTGACCGTGGTCGAGGTCGACGACGAGGTCCTCAGCAGCGGCCAGAAGTCCATCGAGCGTTCTCTGGCCAAGGCCGTGGAGAGGGGGAAGCTCGGCGAAGCGGAGCGCGACGAGATCCTCGGCCGGATCGTGGGGGTGACCGATCTCGAAAGCGTCGCAGACGCCGACCTCGTGATCGAGGCGGTCACCGAGAGCATCGAAGAGAAGCTGCGCGTCTTTTCCACGCTCGACCGGATCACTCGCGACGACATCATCCTGGCAACGAACACATCGTCCCTTCCCATCGTCAGGTTGGCCACGGCCACCGGGCGTCCCGACAAGGTCGTCGGGATGCACTTCTTCAACCCGCCCCCGATCATGAAGCTCATCGAGCTCGTTCGAGCGCTCACCACGTCCGACGAGACGCTCGATTTCGCCCGGGGGTTCTCGGATCGCATCGGGAAGATCCCCGTGCTCTCCAAGGACCGAGCCGGGTTCATCGTGAACATGCTCCTCATCCCGTACCTCAACGGAGCCGTCCGGATGTACGAGGAGGGCTTCGCCTCCAAGGAGGACATCGACACGGCCATCCAGCTCGGACTCAGCCACCCGATGGGGCCCCTGACCCTGCTGGACTTCATCGGCCTGGACACGGCCGTGTTCGTGTCCGAGGTGCTCTTCGAGGAATTCCGCGATCCGGACTTCGCGCCGCCGCCGCTTCTGCGCCGGATGGTCCAGGCCGGTTACATGGGGAGGAAGTCGGGGCGCGGCTTCTACGACTACTCGAAGGAGCGGTGAAGGCCGTCGATCTCCACGTCCACCTCCCCACGGAGGAGTGGCTGGAGAACTCCATCGGCCCGCACCTCGAGGCCACCGAGGCGTACTTCAGGAAGTCGCCGCCTCGGAAGACCCTCGACGAGGTGGCCGAGGAATACCGGGAGCGCGACATTCTCGGTGTCGTTCTCGATTGGGACGATCTGTCCGTCACGGGCCGGCCCTGGCTCGGAAACGACTTCATGGCATCGCTGGCAGCGAAGTACCCGGGGACGCTGATGGGATTCGGGTCGGCCGACCCGCACGCGGAAAACGCTCCTGACGAGATCTCCCGGGCCGCAGATCTCGGCCTCGCGGGGCTGAAGTTCCACCCCACGATGCAGGCGTTCGATCCGGGGGACGAGCGGTTCTATCCGTTGTGGGAGCGGTGCGAGGAGCGGGGACTCGTTCTTCTGTTCCACACCGGCACCTGCGGGATCGGAGCGGGCACCCCGGGCGCCGGCGGGACGAAGATCCGGTACTCGCATCCCGGCTTCCTCGATTCGGTGGCCGCCGACTTCCCCGGCATCACCTGGATCGCCGCACACTTCGGATGGCCCTGGTTCTTGGAGTGCCTGGCCATCGCCCTGCACAAGTCGAACGTGTGGATCGAGCTCTCCGGATGGGCTCCCAAGTACCTCCCCGCGGAGGTCGTTCGGGAGGCCGGCAAACGGTTGAACGACCAGACGCTCTTCGGCAGCGACTATCCGTTCATCTCGCTCGACCGCTGGTTCGAGGAGTTCCGGTCCCTCGACATGCCCCAGCAGGCCGCCGAAAACGTGTTGTGGAGGAACGCGATCCGCCTCCTTGACCTCCAAACCTGAGCAGAACCGCCCGTTTGGGGGACATATGCCCTCACCCATCCGAGCCATTTTTCATTTTTGGGCAGGAGCCGTGGCAGGGACCGTCGAACTCTCACGCGACAGGCGGATCACGAACACAGGGGCTACCGATGGGGAAGAAGATTCGAGCAGCGAGAACCCAGGAGGCACGCGGCACCAACTCCCGGGGCCCCCGCTGCGTCAGCAGCGGCCGGGTCGAGATGACCGACATCTGCCACGACGTGCGGACGCTGTCCCAGGTATTACTCCTGTGCGAACGGCGGTTCGCCGACGCGCTGGAGACCGGGGACGACAGCACCGCCGGTCGGTGGGCGGAGGTCGCGACCGCCGTGCTGGCCGCACTTCGGCCCCAGCCCTCGGCTACCTAGCTCCGCGCGTCTCCCGTTTCAACCCACTGCTTGATCGGCCTGCGCCTTGGCCAGCGCCTCCAGCACAGCGACGACGTCGCTCTCGTCGTTGAACGCGTGGAACCCGAAGCGGATCGATCCCGCCCGCACCGCTGCGATGATCCTTCCGTCCTTCAGCCGGGAACGGACCTGCTCGGCGTCGGGGACGGAGATCGCCACGATCTGACTGGGCACTTCCTCCGGGCTCTGCTCGAACCCGATCTCCCGGACGCCTTCACGGAACGCCGCGGCGAGATCGAGGCACCTCGTCTCCACGGCGCCGGCGTCCAGCGAACCGATCAGCTCCAGCGCGGCCTTGGCACCCCCGTACGGCAACCACGAGAAGGACGTGTCGAGTCCGCTCGTTCCGGGGGCGATGGTCAGCGCCCCGTAGTAGTCGGCGTACGGCTCCTCGACCGAGTGCCAGTTGGGGATGAGCGGGGACAGCTCCGCTCGACGGTCCGGGCGCACGTGGAGCCACGAGGCGCCCCGAGGACCGAGGAGCCACTTGTATCCACTTGCGGCCACGAAGTCCGGCCGTATCTGGGCCGCATCGAAGCGGAGGGCACCGGCCGCCTGGGTGAGGTTCACGAATAGCCGAGCGCCGGTGTCCCGGCATCGGGCGGCAAGCTCCGGAAGATTGATCCGATATCCGTTGGACGACTGCACCTCGCTCACAGCCACCAGGGCCGTCCGTTCGTCGATCGCCTCGGCCAGCGCGTCCGTGGACACCACACCGTTGGCTGCCGCGACCTCGGTCACGTCTCGACCACGCTCCCGGAGCGCGAGCCACGGAAGGAGGTTGCTCTGAAACTCGCGGGAACCCACGACGATTCGCCCCGGGGGAAGGGAGGCCGCCACGGTCGCGGCGGCCTCGGCGACCGAACCGACCAACGCCACAGAGTCGTCGGGGGCTCCAATGAGCCGGGCAAAGAGCGCGCGGGTGGCGTAGGCGTCCGCCTCCCATGCCTGCCACGAGAACTCGCCGCGCTCCCAGTCATCCTCGGCACGCCGGAGCGCTTCCACCACCGGGCGCGCGGCCGGTGGGACGGTCGGAGTATTCAGCCACACGTATTGCCCGAGAGCGAGAAAGAGACCGCGGAACGCCTCGAGGCTCAGGCTCACGTGCGCCGGCTGCGCCTGGCCAGCCGCCCGAACAGGTATCCGGCCATCTTGGCCATGTCCGCGAGCAGCATCATCGCGGGCACGACCGCGACCGCCCCGAGTCTGTCCGACCCGCGAGCCGGGAGAAGCCTGGTGGCCCGACGGATCCTCCCCCTCGCGTACCAACCGGCGGCCGCGCCGAGGGCGAGGAGAAGCCGGCGACGCCTGGCAAGGAGCGCGAATGCGGCGGTTCCATAGACGGCGAAACGGAGGGCGTGCCGGCCGCGATGCATCCCGGCGACGCCGTCCCCTCGGGCGTACTGGTAGTACTGCCGCCAGGTGGACGCCAGCGTCGGCCTGACTCGCCAGAAGGCAACCGCGCCGCCCACGAAGTCCATTCGGATTCCCGATTCCCGAAACCGATGGTTGAGATACATGTCCTCGCCGATATCGAGCCACTCCGGGTAACCGCCGGCGTTTTCGAACGCCTCGCGCCGGAACGCGATCGACCGTGAGGACGGCATGAACCGCGCCGGGTTCACCTCGTGCTCTTCAGGAAGGGACACCGCGGCGGAGCATGCCTCGAGGAAGGAACGGTAGATGGGCCGATAGAAGCCCATCGCCACATCGGCCCCGTCCTCGACTGCGGCGACGAGCTGCTCCAGCCAGTCCGGCGCGAGCGTGCAGTCCCCATCCGAGACCGCGATGACATCGTGCGTTGCTGCCCGCACGGCGAGGTTGCGGCCCTCCGCGATGTTCGCGCCCGGACTCTCGATCAGGGTCACGTCGGCGGCCGCTCGGAGTGTCTCCAGGGTTCCATCCGTGGAGCCCC
>DASSDP010000014.1:0-2336 GCA_035697085.1 Actinomycetota bacterium | reverse complement strand
CCAGGGCCGCAACGGCGCGATTTCCCGACGCCGACCGCCTGGCGGGGTTCCTCGGCCTGTTCATGGGGGCCAGCAACGGCACGGCGCTCCTCGTGTCGCTCTTTGTGGCCAATCGGTTGTTCGCCAGATTTGGGGTGGCCTCCATGGTCGTGGCGCTCGCCGCGCTGTACGTGGCGGGCTTTGGCGTGCTGGCGCTGTCCGCGACCTTCGCCTCGCTGGTTGCCTTCAGGTTCGTGCAGATGGTCTGGGTGAACGGGGTCTGGACCGGCGGGTGGCAGGCGCTGTACAACGTCGTTCCCTCCGAGCGCCGCGATCGAACCCGAGCCTTCATCGACGGTGTCGCTCTCCAGGGAGGGATCATCGCCGCCGGGATCATGTTGATCCTGGCCGAGCGGGTCCTCACTCCCAGGGCTTTCACTCTGATCGCGCTCGTGATCGCCATCGTGGCGACGGTCACGGCGCTCCGGATGCGGCGAGCGTACGGGGGCGCTGTGGTTCAGGCCCTACGCGAGGGCAACCCCGAGGTGTTTCTGGCCGAGGAGGAACCGTTCGGAGGAGTCCGGCGAGACGCGGCGGCGATGTCGGTCGTGATGACCTCCGCTTCCGATCGCGAGCCGGCGGTGCGCCGCGTGGCCATGGAGATCCTCGCGGACGTCGCCGACCGGAGTGAGATGCCCGTCATTCTCGAACGTCTGGCAGACGGGGACGCGGTGGTCCGGGCCGCCGCGCTGCGCGGGGCTACCCGCGTCGGTTCCCCGGACGATCTCGGGAGCGTGGCTCCTCTACTCACGGACGATGACGAGTCCGTGCGACGGGGAGCGGTGGTGGCCTTCCTGGCGATGGGTGGGGGCCGTCGTGACCCGGATCGCCTTCGCGCCCTGTTGGACGATCCCGACCCGCAGGTGCGGGCGCGCGCCTCGGCAGGCCTGTTCGGATCGGGGCATTCGGACGATGCCCTCCAGACAGTGAGGAAGATGACGGCCTCTCCGGCACCCGCGTGGCGTGCCGCGGCCATCGAGGCGTTCGGAGGCTCGGAGCGTGGGCTGGAGGAGATCATGGCGGGGCTCGAGGACTCGCATCCTCTCGTTCGCCGGGCGGCGATCCTTGCGCTCGCAGCGAGCCCCGGTGAAGCGCCCTCCGAAGGGCTGGTGCGGGCGCTCGGGGATATCGACGCGGACGTTCGGGCGGCCGCGGTCCAGGGCATCGTGGGGATGGGCGACCGGGCCCGGGATGTGCTCGTTGAAGCGCTCGCTCGACCGGAGCTGGAGGCGGGAGCCATGCACTGCCTCGCTCGAATGGAGGGAGTGGACGTATCGATCCTTCGCGACTACGTCGGTCGCGAGGTCTCGGAAGCGGTGCGGTACGGGAGACTCCTGAGGCTCCTGGCCGAAGGAACGGACGAGCGGATCGACCTGGTGACGCATTCGCTTCGTCTCACGTCGATTCAGCACGCCGTGAATGGGCTCCACGCGGCCAGCAACTACTGGGATCCGGTGGGCATCCGCCTGGCTATCGAGAACCTCGAGAGCCGAGACCCCGGCCAGCGCGCGAACGCCCTCGAGACGCTGGAGGCTGTGGGGGAGCCGGATGTCGTTCGGCCGCTGCTCGCGGTGTGGGAAGACACCTCTCCCGCCTCGGGGAACGGGGCATCCGTGCTGGCGGAGCTCCTGGGGGACGGAGACGCATGGCTGCGCGCGGCCGCTGCCTTCGCGGCCGTCGGCAGGTCGGAGCTCCGATCCACCGTGGAGGAACTCGCGCGGTCCGATCGGGATACGCTGGTGCGTGAGGCGGCCGCCGTGGCCCTGGAAGGAGACCGCGTCGTGGAGGCTCTCCCGAGCCTGTCCCTGATGGAGCGGATCGTGTTCCTGCGACGGGTGCCGCTGTTCGTCGAGCTGTCGCCGGCCGATCTCAAGCATGTGGCGGAGTCGGTCACCGAACAGGTCTTCCCGGACGGTCAGGTCATCGCGGAGCAGGGAGAGCCCGGCGACGAGATGTACGTGCTGCTCACGGGAGAGATGCGGGTGCTTGTCACCAGGGATGGAGATTCCGCCGAAGAGGTCGCCCGGCGAGGCCCGGGTGAATACGTCGGCGAGATGGCCGTCATCACCCAGGCGCCGAGGATGGCATCGCTCGTGGCCGCGGGCGCGGTCCGTGCTCTTGTCATCGATCGCCGACGATTCGAGCGGATCCTTCGAGAGCGTCCCGAGGCGAGCCTCGCCGTCATGCGGGAGCTTTGTAATCGGCTGGTGAAGTCGGTCGGCAGCGGTCCCCCCGAAGCGCGAGCCTGATCCCCCGAGCGTCGAACCGTTACAGGTCGAGCAGCCCGACGTATCCGA
>DASSDP010000013.1:0-18243 GCA_035697085.1 Actinomycetota bacterium | reverse complement strand
TTCTTCTACGTCCTCGGCCACGTGAGCGAGTTCGACGGCCTGGTCGACATGCTTGCGGTGTGGCGAGGCGGGATCAGCCTGATCGGCGGCATCGTCGGAGCGATCATCGCCACGTACCCGATCATGAAGCGGTTCGGCTACCGATTCCTCCAGGTCATGGATCCGGCGGCGATCGGGCTCGCGTTCGGCATCGCGGTCGGTCGCATCGGGGACCTGATCATCGGTGACCACCTGGGGAAGCCGACCTCGTGGTTGCTGGCGTTTCGCTATCACGGCGGGCAGCTGGCCGGCTACACGTGCAACGCCGGGCTGTGCCAGACGACGCTCGCCGGCGGGCAGGCACAGACCGTCACCGAGCGCGGTGCCACGTTGATCGGATCCGACACGCAGGTGCTCGCCCAGGGAGTCGGCGTGCATCAGACGGCGCTGTATGACCTGTTCATCGCGCTGGGGCTGTTCCTGTTCCTTCGGTGGCTGAACCAGAAGCCCCGGCGCGAGGGCGTGCTCATCATGACGTTCGCGATCTGGTACGGGACGGGACGGGTGATCACCGACTTCCTCCGCGTCGACAAGACGTTCTTCGGGCTCACGGGGAGCCAGTGGACCTGCCTCGCTGCGATCGTCCTGTCCGTGGTGACCCTGATCCGCTACGCGAGGAATCCTTTACCCGCCGATGCCGAAGCGGAGGAGATCTCCACCTCGCACGAGGAAGAGCTGCCCACCACCGCGTTCACGCCGCCACCCGAGCCCGGCGACTCCGGAGGCTAGGGCAGGCCTAGCGTCGCGCCGATTCGAGTTCCCTGTCCGAGTCGCGCTCGTCGGCCGGAACATCGTCGGGACTGGTGGAAAACATCGGAATGCTTTGATGTTTCCTGTCCGAACCGGACGCTCGGACGGGTGAGGCGCTCTGTCCTCGGAAACGGCGGAGCCAAAGCACCCCGCTGATCAGCAGGACGAGGCCGAGCACGATCCAGCCGGCGGCCCACGGCGCACGCGGCTCTTCCTGCAGCTCCATCTTCAGGCGTGCCAGGCGTTCCTCGAGCTGGGTCACTCGTGCGGCGAGCTCTTGAGTCGCCGTTCGCGGGGTCAGGGCACCTTGTGCCTTCTCCGCGCGTCGGATTCGAGCGGCCAGGTTCCCACGGACCTGTGCGAGGCGTCCGTCGATGCGGTCCGAAAGCTCTCTTCGCAGTGCCACCTCCTTCGTGGGCACGATCGAGAGTGAGCCACCAACCAGGTCCCCAACCGTCGCGTAGGTGCAGGGCACGTTGCACAGGGTCAAGGTGTACGCCCCCGGCCTGATCTCTGGAACGGTAAATGTGATTCGGGCGACGGGCACGGATCCGCCGACGTCGGCGATGTCGACATTGCCGACGGCGATCGCGTCCTCCGGGATCGTTGGCGGTTGGATCCAACGATCGGATGAAAGCAGGTAGGCGAAGTAGGGACCGTCTTCGGTCCCACCGGATTTCTCCACCTCGGTCGAAAACGTCGTCTGCGCCGTGACGACCTCGCCGGGCGCGAAATACTTGCGGTCGAATCGGAAGAACGAACCTCCACTGGCCAAAACGGCTTCGGGGCTCAGCGCCATGGGGCTGAGCGCGAGAAGGATCACGGCTACAGGGCGGGTACGAAGCATCTCCATCACTCCTCTGTCGAATGCGCCACCAATCAGACGACAGGGGAGGACGGCCGGTTCTCGCCGGGTATGAACCGTGGAGGTCTAGCGGGGAGCGACGCTGAGGGGGAGGGACTTGCCCACGCGCGTCTTCGTCTTCCGGGCGATCTGCGTGGCGATGTCACGGAAGGCGCTGCCGGCGGGTGAGTCGGGATCCCGGACCACGATCGGCGTTCCCGCGTCGGACCCCTCGCGAAGTGAAACCTGCATGGGGACCGAGCCCAGGAAGTCGGCGTCGAGCGCTTTCGCCGTTTCCTCGCCGCCTCCCCTGCCGAAGACGTCCGTGATCTCGCCACAGTGGGGGCAGGCGAAGCCGGCCATGTTCTCGATCACTCCGAGGATCTTCATCCTCACATTGGGATGCTGGGCCATCCTTCCGGCTCGCTCGGCGACCTTCCGTGCGGCGTCCTGCGGCGTCGTCACCACGAGCATGGAGCTGCCGGGAAGGAACGAGGCCAGCGAGAGCGATACGTCGCCGGTCCCGGGCGGGAGATCCACAAGAAGAAAGTCGAGATCGCCCCAATACACGTCGCCGAGGAACTGCTGTACGGCCTTGTGAAGCATCGGTCCGCGCCAGATCACCGGCGTCTCGTCGGAGACGAAGAACCCCATCGAGATGACCTTCACGCCGTGGGATTCGAGCGGCATGATCATGTTGTTGAACGCGACCGGACGCCCCGAGACTCCCATCATCCTGGGGATCGAGAATCCCCACACGTCGGCGTCGACGACGCCGACCTGATGCCCTTCAGCCGCCAGTGCGACCGCCAGGTTGGCCGTCACGCTGGACTTCCCTACTCCGCCCTTGCCGGACGCCACCGAGATGACTTCGGTGTCGCCGTCGGTGAAGAACGCGGTCTCCTCGGGCCGTCCACCTCGGAGCTGTTGAACCAGGCCCTCTCGCTGATCCCCGGACATCTCTCCGAGGATCACCTCGACGCTCTCGACGCCCTCGATCGGGGAGACCGCCGCGGTCACGTCGCTGTTGATGCGATCCTTCAGCGGGCAGCCGGCGATGGTGAGAAGCACGAAGACGCGGACGTTCCCACCGTCGACCTCGATACCCTTCAGCATCCCGATGTCTTCGATCGGTTTCCCGATCTCGGGATCCAGGACGTTTCTCAGCGCTTCGCGAACTTTTTCCTCGGTGACCACCGGCGACTCCAATCGAGGACGACCCTCGATCAGCATATTATCCTGTTTCTGACCGTGCTAATAGGTGAAATTCCCTGATGGCCGTAGCGAAGACCCTGGAGATCCATAAGGCCCTGGCCGACGACACGCGGTTCCGGCTGTACCGGTACCTCCGTCTGGTAGGTCGTCCGGTCTCGGTCCAGGAGATGTCCCGGCGGCTATCGCTGCACCCCAACACTTTGCGGCCGCATCTGCGGCGTCTGGAGGAGGCCGGGCTCGTATCCCGCCAGGTCCGAAAGACCGCCACGGTGGGACGGCCCCAGACCCTGTACCAGGCGGCCGAGCCCACCGGGGACGAGGGCCGTGACTTCCGCCTCCTCGCGGAGATGCTGTGCGGACTTCTTCGGACGCGCCGGGACATCGAACGAGCGGAAGTCCTGGCCAGGGAGTGGGGCGAGTACCTCGTCTCTCAGGGAGGGCCGAAGCCGGGCGTGCGGCTTCCCGCCCGCCGGAACCTCGCCGCGCTCCAGGACGCCATGTCCCGGGCCGGTTTCGACCCCAGGTTCCATCGGGCCAAGGGGATCGTGGAGGTGACGCTGCGGAACTGCCCGTTCCGGGATCTAGCCGATGACTATCGAGAGCTCGTGTGCACCCTCCACCGGGGGCTCGTGGAGGGGATGCTGGGAGGGCTGAAGCCCCGGGTCACCCTCCGGGAGTTCAAGCCGTTCGTCGAGCGAGGCGTGTGCCGCCTCCGGATGGGGCCGCCGCCCGCGGACGCCTGACCCAACAACCCAGAACCCTCCCCGAAAAACCGCCCCATAATGGACTCGGCGCTGCAAGCCGATGGCGCCAGGGCAGCCGTAAGACTGATAGGAGGGCGGTCCGTGAACGATCGTCCGAGGGGTCCGCTGACACCCCGTGAAGAGCAGGAGTTGATGCAGAGACTCGCGTCTGGAGACGACGAGGCGGTCCGAACCGTCTATCGACGCTTCTCCCGCCCCGTCTACACGATGGGCCTTCGAATGCTCGGCAGTGAACAGACTGCGGAGGAACTGACCCAGGATGTCTTCGTCGCTGCCTGGAGGAAGGCGGCCAGGTACGACCCGGCTCGGGGCCGACTCTCGACGTGGCTGATGGCCATCGCCCACAACATGGCGGTCGACCGCATCCGCCGCGAGGCGGCCCGCCCGACGCGGTCGGCAGTACCCCTCGAGGAATTGACCGGCTTCGGAGCGAGCGAGGAGGATAGCCTGCTCGACCGGGAGACGGTCCGGCGGGCGCTGGCGGACCTCTCGGCCGGAGAGCGGAAGCTCCTCGAGCTCGCGTACTTCCGCGGGTGGACCGCCCGAGAGATCGCTCAATCGGACGGCATTCCGCTCGGAACCGTGAAGACCCGCATCAGGACGGTTTTGATCAAGCTTCGGCGGGCACAGAAGGCTGAAGGAGCCTGATGGACTGCCCGGCGGTGCGCGAGCTCCTCGCGGAGCATGTCCTCGGGACGCTCGATGAGGATCGCCGCCGGTTCGTGGACCGCCATCTGGATTGGTGCGCGGGATGTCGGAAGGAGATGGCCGAGCTGGCGGAGGGGGCAACGGTGGTCGCCTCGGCCCTCGCCCTCGCGGAACCACCCCCCGAGCTCGAGGACCGCGTGGTTGCCGCGATCGTGGATGCGGCGGGCCGCCGGGAACGAAGGCGTCGGCCCAGGATGGGCGTGGCGGCGGCAGGGGTGGCCGCACTCTTGGCCGTCGGAGCCTTTGGCTGGGCTCTGGCAATGGCCGGCAGGGTCTCGGAGCTCAGAAATGCCGCGTTGAGCGCTGCAGACAGGGCGGATCAGTTCGAGTCGGTGCTTCGGGAGATCCTCATGGAGGCGGACGACGGGAGGATCCTCTCCGCAGATCTCGTCGGCGTTGGAGGCGCAGCGGGCGGCGGCCGCGGCATCCTCTTCGATTCGCCCGGAGGAACCGACTGGGCCCTGGTGATCGCCGGCGGACTGTCGCCCGAAAACGGTCCGTACCATGCATACCTGACGACCGGCGGGCACCGACAACGGCTGGGCCGCCTCTCACCGTCCTCAATGGGGGAGATGGCGGCGTACCGGATCTTCTCGCGCGACGTGTCCGGGGCCCATTGGGTATCGGTTCGCAACGGTTCCGGGGACACGGTTCTCCGCGGCATCGTCTCGGCCACGCGCGACTGACGTCGGCGCGCACCGGCCCGAGTATCATGCATTTGTGTCCGGCGTCTCCGAGGTTGTTGGCATCGGCCTTGCGGGCGGGCAGGGCGTCCGGGCTCGACCGCTTACCCTAAAGGCGCCCGGCTATCTGCGATCGAAGGCCGCGATGGCGTTCCTCGGGCGACGCCTCATCCGCTGGGTGATCATGATCCTGTCGGCGGAGGGGATGAAGGAGTACTACATCGTCGCCCACGGAAAGGAGAACCGGTATCAGATCAAGGTGCTGATCGGCTACGGCGAGGAATTCGGGGTCGACGTCCAGTACTCGCCGGTGAAGTTCGACGCGCTCTCGACCGGGAGTGCCGACTCCACGCTTCGGATGATGGAGCACTGGGACATCCAGAGGCCGGCTCTCGTCTTTCCCACCGATTCCATCGTCGACTTCGACCTCGAGCCGATGTACCGCCAGCACCTCGAGACCGGCGCCTGCGTCACCATCGCCGCCGTGACCCGCGCTCCAGATGAGGTCGCGGAGAAATACGGCGTGATGCTCACCGACCCAGGGCGCCGGATCACCGAATTCGTGGAGAAGCCCACGCTCGCGGAGCTCCGCGACCACTTCCAGGTCCGGGACCCGGAGGAGTTCGAGCGGCTGCCGCTGATGACCAATGCCGGGTTCTACCTCCTGGACCCCGACGCCATGCGGGACGCGGCCGCCGATCCGGAGGTGGCCGCGCTTCGGAGGGGCCGGCTCGATTTCGGGAAGGACTTCCTGCCGTGGCTGGTCGGCAACGGATACTCGGTCCACGCGTTTCCGGTGCGCAGACTGGGTGACCTCGGCAATGTCCAGGACTACGTGGAAACCATGGTTGATGTGCTCAGGGGACACTTCGCCTCGGTCCTCCGACTCATGCCGCCGGCGTACGACCCGGAGGAGGGTGTGTGGATCGCCTCGGAGTCACTGCACCTCCGAGACGAGCAGACGGGAAAGAGCCTGGAAGAGAAGATGGCCGAGGGTCTTGTGACGATCGGGCCCGCGGTCCGTATCGGGCGGTTCTGCGAGATCGGGCCGGGCGTGGTCATCACCGAGTCGAACCTCGACGACGACGTCGAGGTCCGGGAAGGTGCATACATCGCTCGCTCGTCCATCCGCGATGGCGCCATCGTGGGGGCCGGAGCCACGATCCGGAACTCGGTCGTCGGCTCGATGAGTGAGATCCGGTCTCACCCCGACAACCCCACGGTTCTCGAGGACTTCGTGGCACTCGGCGACGAGACGGTGCTTCATCAGGGCGTTCGGCTTGCGAACAACGTCAGCGTCTATCCCCGGCTCAAGATCCCCTCCGGCATCCGGGTCCCTCCCGGAGCCGAGCTGGCCGAGCCCCAGGACGTCCTCGACCTGCTGTGAAGTTCGGGCTCGCCCTGCCCCACTACGACTTCTCGACGCCTGAGGGAGCACCGGTGTCGTGGGAGCGCGTGTCTGCGGCGGCGTCTCGGGCGGAGGCTCTCGGGTTCGATTCCGTGTGGGTGTCGGACCACTTCTTTCTCTCCCTCGACAGGTACGGGGGGCCATCGGCGCCGCAGGGCTCGGTGGAGCCACTCAGCGCGCTGGCGGCTCTTGCCCTGACCACAGAACGGGTGCGGCTTGGATCTCTGGTGCTGTCGGCCGGATTTCGCCATCCTGCGCTGCTCGCCAAGGCCGTCGCCACCGTGGACCTTCTGTCCGGCGGCCGGCTGGACCTCGGCATCGGGGCCGGCTGGTACCGGGAGGAGTTCGAGGCCTTCGGATACGAATTCGGCTCCGCTCGAGAGCGCTTCGAGATCCTCGAGGAAACCGTTGTCGTCCTGGGCATGTTGTTCGGCCCGGGGCCGGCCTCGTGGCGGGGGCGTCATTTCCGGCTGGACGATGCCTACGTCCGCCCGCTTCCCCGCCAGGAGCCGAGACCTCCTCTCTTGGTCGGCGGGAAGGGAGGCTCCCGGCTACTGACGCTTGCGGCTCGGCATGCGGACGGATGGAACACGGTGTGGGCATGGTCTCCCGCCGCGTACGCGGAGCGGGTTCAGTCGCTGCGAGCGATCTGCGAACGACAGGGACGAGATCCAAAGGAGGTTCGACTGTCGCTCGGTCTGTACACCCTCGTGGGCGAGGACAGGCGCGACCTGGTCGCTCGGTTCCGGGCGCTGCAGCGGTGGGCACCTGGGGGTGCGCTCGATGGCGTCCTTCTCGACGACTGGGCCCGGGACAAGCTCGTGGGAACACCGACGCACGTGTTGGAGCGGTTGGCAGAGTTCGCTGCCCTCGGAGTCGAGGAAATGATCGTCTCCGCGGGATCGATCCCGTTCTCCGTCTACGACGAGTCGATGCTCACCGTGTTGGCGGAGGGCGTCATGCCCACCGCGGCGAAAATGTAGGTGTGGACTATCTCGACGCCGCCGTCGCGGTGCTGAAGGAGCAGGGGAAGCCGTTGCACTGGACGGTGATCCAGGACGTCGCCCTCCAGCGAGGCTATCTCGATCCGTTCACTCAGAAGGACATCCGGAAGCACCTCATCGCAGCGTTGGCAGCCGCAGCGAAGAGGCCAAACGGCCCCGTGGCCAGGGCCGGCCGGGGCGTTTACGGGCTCAGGAACCCATAGGCCGTTCGGCCGGGGCCGTTATCCTCCGAGCGCTGTACGCCGTTCAGTCGATTGACCACAAAATGGGTAAAGCGTACTTTTGCGGAGCCGTGGACTCCCGAATCTTCCCTCGCGGACGAGACATCTCTCACGAGACCGCCGCCTCGGAATCGCGCCACACGCTGATCGAACAGATCCTCGCGCTCGCCCTGGAGCACATCGGGATGGACGTTGCCGTGCTTGCGGAATTCTCCGATGGCAACGAGGTGTTACGCGTCATCGAGGGAGATTCGGTGACCTTCGATCTCCGGCCCGACGCGGCGATACCCTTCCAGGACTCGTATTCCCGCCGACTGCTCGAGATGCCACCGAAGGGGTTGGCCCCCGACGCGCGTTCCGATCACCGTCTGCGGGATGTCGAGCAGTCGCCCCTCGTCGGGGCGTACATCGGCGTTCCGGTGACGCTGCCGGACGGGCGCGTCTACGGATCGCTCTCGTGCTTGAGCAGAACGCCGCACCCGCTGCTCGATGAGCGCGACGTCAAATTCCTGGGAGTGCTGGCGCAGCTCGTGGGCGAAGAGCTCGAACGCTGGGAAGAGGAAGTCGTCGAGGAGCGCAAGCGGCTGAGCCGTATCCGACAGATGCTCGATGGGGGAAACGGGTTCCGTGTGGCGTTCCAGCCCATCTTCGATCTTCGGAACCGCGCGGTGGTTGGGTACGAAGCCCTGTCGCGGTTCACCGGAGGTCCATCGCGGGCTCCCAACGAATGGTTCGCGGAAGCCGCCGAGCTGGGGCTGGGCGTCGAGTTGGAGGTCGCGGCCGTCCAGGCAGCCCTGGACTCTTTCGATGGGATGCCGGGTGATGCGTACGTCTCGGTGAACGTCTCGCCCGAGGCGATGACATCGTCCAGCTTCCTCCAGGCCATATCGGGCAAGGCCGAGGATCGCCTTGTCGTGGAGGTCACCGAGCACGCCCGAGTGGAGAGCTACGCTGAGCTTGCGAACGTCGTGCTCGCCCTCCGGGGACGTGGGGTGCGGCTGGCCATCGACGATGTCGGGGCAGGATTCGCGAGCCTCCGGCACGTGCTGCGGCTCCGTCCAGACATCATCAAGCTGGACATCACGCTCACCCGAAGCATCGACACCGACCCCGTTCGCCGCGCCCTGGCCTCGTCGTTCATCCGTTTCGCCGACGACATCCACGCGACGATCGCCGCCGAGGGGATCGAGACCGGGGGAGAGCTGGACGAGCTGTGCACGCTCGGTGTTGGCTGCGGGCAGGGGTTCTTCCTCGCCGAGCCGGGCTCGCTTCAGGAGCTGTCGCTCCAGGGGCTGGGTGCGGCTGCTCCGCTCGCCGCTACCGGTAGTTGATCGGCGAGAACCGCATCAGCTTCTCGATCTGATGGGTTGAATCGATGTGCCGAACCGTGCCCGAGTGTGATCGCATCACCATCGAATACGTCAGGGCTCTGTCGGCGCGGTAGCGGACGCCGCGGAGAAGCGCTCCATCGGTAACTCCAGTCGCGGCGAAGAACACCTCCTTGCCGGAAACCAGGTCCAGGGTGGAGAGCGTTCGGTTGAGGTCGTAGCCCGCGTCCAGGAGCGCCTGACGTTCGCCGTCGTCTCGGGGATACAGCTTTCCCTGGATGGCTCCACCGAGGCAGGTCAGTGCGCAGGCGGCGACCACACCTTCCGGGGTCCCTCCCACGCCCATCAGGATGTCAGCGGTCTCCGACGTGGCCGCGAGGATGGCTCCGGCGACGTCGCCGTCGGTGATGAACCGAACGCGCGCCCCCGCGTTCCGGATACGACTCACCAGGTCATCGTGGCGCGGACGATCCAGCACGACCACCGAGACGTCCTCCGTGTCGATGCCCTTGGCCCTGGCCACCTTTCGGACGTTCTCCTCCGGTCCGGCGTCGAGCTCGATGGCTACGGCAGCCTCTGGGCCGACCGCCAGCTTGTCCATGTACACCGCGGGGCCGGGGTCGAACATCGTTCCCCGCTCGGCCACGGCGACCACCGAAAGGGCGTTGCCCATCCCTTTCGAGAGAAGCCGGGTCCCGTCGATGGGGTCGACGGCCACGTCCACGGCCGGGCCCTCTCCGTTGCCGACCTTCTCGCCGTTGTAGAGCATCGGCGCCTCGTCCTTCTCGCCCTCACCGATGACCACGATGCCGTCCATCGACACCGTGTCGAGCATCAGGCGCATCGCGTCCACTGCCGATTGATCCGCGCCTTCCTTCTCTCCCTTTCCAGCCCACCGACCGGCGGCCAGGGCGGCCGCCTCGGTGACTCGGACCATCTCCATGGCCAGGTTGCGATCGGGCTTTTCAGTGCTCATCGAAGCGCCTCCAGGATGCTCGTGGGCGGGGCTCCCTCATGAACCACTCTGTAGACGGCATCGTGGACGGGGAGGACCAGCCCGGCCTTCTCAGCAAGGACGCGGACGTCCCGGGCTGACTCTACCCCTTCCACCGTCAGCCCCCGCTCGGTCATGTTCTCCAACGTGTGGGCCGGATCGCCGCCCATACCGACGGCTTCGCCGAACGCCCGGTTCCTTCCCCCGATGCTCGTCACCAGCAGGTCCGCCATCCCCGCGAGTCCGAAAGCGGTCTCTCGGCGACCGCCGGACCCCTCCACGAAATCCGCCATCTCGTGGACGGCCCGGGCAAAGAGCGCCGCTCGGGCGTTCTTGTATTCCACCTCCCGGGCCCGCCCCAACCCTTCCAGGATTCCGGATCCGATCGCGGCGACGTTCTTCGCCGTGCCGCAGAGCTCCACGCCGGGAACGTCGGAGGTGGTCTCCACGAGGTAGGTCTCGGTCCGGAACAACTCGGCGGTCTCCTCCAGCGCCTCGGAGTTCGTCGAGGCGAACACGGCCGCGGCCGGCAATCCGTCAGCCACCTCGGGAGCGAGCGCGGGGCCTCCGATGACCACCGTTGGTCGGTCCCCGAGCTCGTCCCGGTAGACCTCGCTGATCCTGGAGACGGTTCCGGGTTCCAGTCCCTTGGCGATGGAGACCACGGAGCGGACGTGGGGAAGAGCGGGAGCGACGATGAACGCAAGGGAGCGGGCGCCGTTCGAGTTCGCCGCCATGACCGCGATCTCCGTGCCTGCAGCCGCTTCCTCCAGCTGGTCCGGCCCGAGAATGCGGATGGACTCCGGAAGGCGTTCGGTGAGGGCCGGGTGGAGGCGATCGTTCTGGAGCCCGGGCAACACCCGTTCGTCGAAGCGGCTCCCCCACAGCGTCACCGCCTGGCCCTTGCCGGCGAGGTGGATGGAGAGCGCGGTCCCCATCGCTCCCGCCCCGAAGACGGTCACCGTTCCCACGGCGGCGAGGATAGCAGCGGGTCAGAACGTGATGCTGGATGCGCCTCGGGCGAAAAGCTCCACGACCTCCATGGAGGTGCCGATCCGGGCGCCCTTGACCAACTGTTCGTCGGTGATGTCTCGAGGCTTGGTGCACGATTGGCACGCCCACACCTGTCCTCCGCCGTCGATCAGCTCGCGCATGATCTCGGCCACGGGAGGAAGACCTTCGCGATGGACGCCCTCGGCGCCACCCTCGGTGGCCAGCCATACGGCTTCCGTGGTCAGCAAGACCACCACCTCTTCGCCCGCGAGCGCCGCGTTGTTGGCGAACACGAACGGCAACGTGGCGCGCTCCGAGTCTTCCTTTCCGTGCGATGCGTGGACGAGCAGCATGTGCCCTCCTTTACGGTTTGCGAACCAGGATGCGGTCTCCCTCGGGCCCGGCGTCCTCGGCCTCGATGGGCCAGCCTCTCAGGCGGCAGAAGGCCCGAAGGCTCTCACGGCCCGCCCGGCCCGTGGATCTGATCTCCAGGGTTCGGCCCGAGTCGAGTCCGTTCAGGATCCCCACGATGTCCTTGAACGCGGGGCCGGCGCATCCCTGATCGCCGGCGTCGTAGAAGACGTCGCCCCCGATGACCGCTTCGAGCACAATCACTCCTTTCGCTTCTACCTTAGCGAAGCACGAGGCCCACCGGTTGAGCGTTGGCGCGCCGTCCATGACGGACAATGGCGGGCGATGTCTCCCCGGAACGCGGCGCTCCTGGTCATCGGCGTGATCGCCGTGTCATTCTCCGCCCCTCTGATCCGCCTCGCCGACGCCCCTCCGCTCGCGATCGCCCTGTACCGGAACGTGTTCGCCGCCGCCGTCCTGGTTCCCCTGGCCCTGAGTCGTCACAGGGACGAAATGCGATCGCTCGCTGGGTCGGATTGGGCGTGGCTGGCCCTCGCCGGCGGGTTTCTGGCGCTGCATTTCATCACCTTCATTCCATCGGTCACGCTGACGACGGTGGCGGCGAGCACGGTGCTCGTCTCGACCTCGGCGGTGTTCGCCGCGGCGGGTGGGAAGGTCCTGTTCGGTGATTCCGCCCGTCGATCGACCATCGTCGGGCTCATCATCGCCCTCACCGGCGCCGTGCTGATCTCCGGTGGGGACTTTCGGGCTTCGACGCGTGCGTTCCTCGGCGACCTCTTGGCGCTGAGCGGGGCAGTCCTCGTTGCCGGGTACTTCCTCACGGGTCGCTCGCTCCGTCGGAGGCTCTCCCTGCTCGTCTACGCGGGGATCGTGTACTCGATATGTGCCGTCATCCTGGCGGCGGCCGTGCTTCTGTCCGGGACTCCCCTCACCGGATACGAGCCGAAGGTCTGGCTGCTCTTCGGGTTGATGGCGCTGGGGCCGCAGATCCTCGGGCACACCACGTTCAACTTCCTTCTTCGAGACGTCAGCGCGACCGTGATCGCCGTAGCCGTCATGGCGGAGCCTGTGGGTGCATCGCTTCTCGCGCTGCTCTTCTTCGGCGAAGCTCCCTCGGCCGTTGACGTGATCGGGGGCTTTCTGGTGTTGGCGGGCATCTATCTCGGGATCGTGGGTGAGGCCCGCCGTCCCATCGAGGCGCAGCTGGAGTAGCCCTCGATAGCGGGATCCTCCCGGGCGACGGCCGCGCCGGTACCCTGTACACAGATGAACGATACGGCGCCCAAGATCGATCTCCACACGCACACCATCTTTTCCGACGGAACCTTCACCCCCAAGGAGTCGGTGGCCTTGGCGGTGGAGCGTGGCCTCTCCGTGCTCTCGATCAGTGACCACGACTCCACGGAGGGACTGCCCGAGGCATTCCGGGCGGCGAGGGGAACAGGGCTGGAGATCGTTCCGGGCGTGGAGTTCTCCACGATCCATGACCATGGCGGCGTCCACGTGCTCACGTACTGGGCCGATATCGAGAACCGGCGATTTCAGGCCGAACTCCGGCGACTTCGAGAGGATCGTTACCATCGCGGCGAGCGGATGGTTCGGAATCTTCAGGATCTCGGCTACCCGATCCTGTTCGAACGAGTGCGCGAGATCGCGAGCGGGAAGAACATCGGGCGGCCCCACATCGCCCAGGCCCTCGTGGAGGCGGGGGTTGTTGCTGAGGTCAAGGATGCGTTCTCGGACGACCTGATCGGTACGGGAGGCCGAGCCTACGTGGAGAAGCATGCCCTTCACCCGCTTGACGCGCTGCCCCTCATGAAGAGCGCGGGTGGACTGGCGGTCCTGGCCCACCCGGTCCACTGGCGGGACGGCCTCCCGGTTCCGGATGATCTGATCGAGGAGATGGTCCAGGCGGGGCTCGACGGCATCGAGGCCTCCCACCCCGACCACGACCCGGAGACCGAGGCCCGGTACCGGGAGATGGCGAAGCGATATGGGCTCGTGGCCACGGGATCATCGGACTGCCACGGGACTCGGTACGATCCGATCAGGATGGGATCGGTCACCACCGACCCCGAGGAGTTCGCCCGCCTCAAGGCGAGGAGAGGACTGTAGGTCCAGTGACATGAGACGCCCGCTTCGATCCGCCGCCTCCCAAATTGCCGTTCGAGCTGTGCTCGTCGCTGTGGCTCTTGTCCTTCTCTCACGGGCCAACGAAGGTCTCATAGACTTTAGGGAGACTTTCTCGGAGACTTTGCGCTTCGAGTTGGGCCCGTGGCTTTACTGGGTTGTTCCGGCTGCTCTGTCGGGTGTGGCCTTCGCGCTCGCGGCGGCCCCAACCTGGACCGTTCAGTTTCGCTGGGTTGTGTCTCTATCGGTGGGAGTCATTCCCGTCTTGTTGCTGGCGCAGACCTTTTACGTCTTTGGGGTGGCGACACTAGACAAGATCGACTCTTCGTGGCTCACGCGCTTCTATTGGTTCGCTCAGGCCGAACCCCATTTCGTCCTGGCTGTGATGGTTGGAGTGGCCGTCGGTCTGGGCTTCGTTGGAACTCCCTCGTCATCGAAGGACAGCGGTCCTATAGATAGTTCAGATCAAGCCGCTCTCACCTGATAGACGGCGCCGCCGTTCAGATCGGTCACGTACAGCTCGCCGGCCTCATCCTCTCCGAACGAGGCGATGCCGAGCTGTGTCTGCAAGAGGAGACGCGGTGATGTCGACCCGGCTCGAGCCTCGGCTGCCGAGGCCCCCCAGATCTGGCCCCCGCAAAAGTCGGCGAAGAGATAGCCGCCTCGCAGGGCCGGGAATTTCGTTCCCCGGTAGACGTATCCGCCGGTGACGGCGCAGCCTTCGCTGGTCGGGTACTCGGCGAACGGCAGCACCAGCCCCTGCGTGTCGCAGTCATCGGACTCGAAGCACCGGCTGGCTTCCATGATCCGCCAGCCCAGGTTGGCTCCCGCAGGTGTTCCGGCGGCAAGAACGTCCAGCTCCTCGAGGCTGTTCTGGCCGACGTCGCCGATGAAGAGATCGCCTGTCTCCCTGTCGAAGCTGAACCGCCAGGGGTTGCGCAGTCCGTACGCCCAGATCTCGGGGCGGCCGCCGTCGCTGACGAACGGATTGTCGGGAGGGATCCCGTACTTGTCTCCGGCGTCGACGTCGATGCGAAGGATCTTTCCGAGGAGCGTGTCCAGGCGCTGCCCGTTGTCGTGCGGATCGCCGCCGCTCCCGCCATCTCCCATGCCGATGTACAGATAGCCGTCGGGGCCGAACGCGATCATTCCCCCGTTGTGGTTCGCGTACGGCTGTTCGATCCGAAGCAGCACACGTTCGGACGCCGGGTCGGCTCGCTCCTCGCTCGCGCGTTGGTACTCGGCCACCACCGTGTCGCCGTTCGTGTCCGTGTAGTTGACGAAGAATCGTCCGTTCAACGCGTACGAGGGATGGAATGCCAGGCCGAGAAGACCCTGCTCACCGCCCGCCGTGATCCGCTCCGCGATATCAAGGAACGGTCGGGGGTGAAGCTTCCCGTTGGCATCCGCGATGTGGATCGAACCGGCCTGCCCAACGATGAAGGTCCAGCCCGATCCATCACCGGCATGTGTGAGGAACAGTGGATTCTCAACCCCGGACACGAACGGGGACAGCGAGATCTCGACCTCGCCCAAGAGGAACGGACTCTCCCCGGGGGAGAGCGAGACAGTCGGCGGCGGTGGAGGTTGTGTCGGTGACCGCGTCGGCGAGGAGTCCGGCTCCGAGGCGCACGATGTTGCCAGGAACATGGATGCCAGGATCACCGATCGGGCCGGCCGGCTCATATGGGCCATCCCGCCATTCTCCCCGCTAAGGCGCGGTTCTGGGCCGACCTCGCCGGGCCCGTCCCGTCGGCAGATAGACTCCCGCCCGCGCCATGACTTCGCATCTCGACGTGGTCTTCCTTGACGTTGGCGGCCCCATCTACGGCGACCGTCCGTACTACGAGGCGTTGTGGAAGGCGATCGCTGAGGCCAGGCCCGACGCATCCGAGTCCAAGTTCTGGGCCGAGTACGACGCCTGCCGCCGAGACCAGAAAGGCCCGTTCACCCGACGCCTTGTACGGACGTTCATTGCAGAGAGTGACCTGGAACGGGTGATCGACCGAGGACACGAGCTGTGGGACTACCCACCGGATTCGCTTCACCCCGACGTCCTTCCCGCGCTGAAGGCCCTTCACGGGACGTACCGCCTCGGGATCCTCGCGAACCAGGAGCGTTGGATCCGGGAGAGGCTCAGCCGTGACCGTCTTGACGGATTCTTCAGCATTTGGATCATCTCGAAAGAGGTGGGCATCGAGAAGCCCGATCCGGCTATCTTCCGCGCCGCCGTGCGGGAGGCCGCGGCTCCTGCAGCTCGTTGCGCGATGGTGGGGGACCGGCTGGACAACGACATCATTCCAGCCGGCGCCGCGGGGATGAAGACCGTATGGCTGCTCCGCGGAGAGGCTCCGGACGATCCAACTTCCGAGCAGCTGCACAACGCCGACAGCGCCATTCGGTCCCTGTCGGAACTCCCCGGCGCATTGCAGCTTCTCTAGTCCTGACGAGGCCAGGCACGGCTAACGGGGCCGCGGGAAGAGAAGGCCGCCGGCAAGAAGTGTGGCGAGAGCGACCGGAACCAACCACGCCCAAACGGTCCCGTCATCGGCGGTTGCGGCCTTGGGTGCAGGACTGCGGATCGCCGCGACGCGGACCGGTGGCTGGGGCGGCTGTTGGGGAAGACCGGCGGCTGTCAGCGCGTCGAACAAGTCATGACCTGCGCGGGTCCAGCCCCCTGGAATGTGTCGCTTCCGGTTCCAGTCGTGCCATGTCTGCCCCGGAGCGGTGAACACGCGCGGCCCGCCGGGTGCGTACGGGTAGAGGTCGTGAACGATGCGATCCATCATGCGTCCTCGCGCGTGGTGCCCCTCGAGCGATTCGATGACCTCATAGCGAGGTCCAAGTGGGCGTGCCGGTGCGCGCGAAGCCAGGTTGCAGGGACGAGAGAACACGCACCCGATATCCATTCCGGCATTGAAGAGCTCGATGGGACCGGCCAGGCCCGGACCGCTGACAACCAGCCGGATGTTGAACTTTGCCTGCGCCGGCGCGGTGATCATCATGAGCCCGGCCACGATCGCCGTCGTGACGACAGGTGGGCGTCGCACAGGGCCTCCTTCCTCCGACGTAGTTACACCGCCGGAGAGATGGAGGTTCCCTACTCCTTGCGCTTGGCTTCCATGGCCGCGCTGAGGGCGGCGTGGCTTCGCTCCATGTCGGGCAGCTCGTGCCCTCCGGTCATCTCTTCCACCGCCCACGAGGTGAGGTCGCGGATGGAGATCACGCCTGCGAGCTCGCCCTTCTCGATGACGGGAAGGTGGCGGATACCGCGGTCGGCCATGAGCTTGGCCGCCTCGGCGATATCGGTGCGCGGCTCAACTGTGGCGAGATCCGTGGTCATCCTGTCGCTCACGCGGACGTCGGTCGGGTTGAGTCCGTCTGCCACGACGTTCACGAGATCCCGTTCGGTCACGATCCCAGCTGGCTTCCCGTCGGTCTTGACGATGACTGAGGAGATGCGGTTGTCGTGGAGGATCTTCGCCACGTCTGCGAATGTGTCGTTGGCGTCAGCCGTCTTGACGTCCTTGGTCATGATGTCGCCGACCTGCATGGGTACCTCCTCGCGACGTAACTGCCGATGGGTGCGACCAGCCTACACGGTCGCCGTCAGCACTAGCCAGAGAACGTAGAAGCCGAGGACGAAGACGCCGAGGAGCCGTCCCGCGCGGCCCCGAGCAAGCAAGACGGTGGACACGACAGCGTAGAGAAACGCCATCCCCAGGAACGCCGCGTTTGCTGCGCCGTCCACATCGAGCGGCCGGACGAGCGCGGCCAATCCCAGGACTCCGGTGGTGAATGCGGCGAGCGTACCGAACAAGTTGCCGGTAGCCAGATCGGGGGTGCCTCTTCGAATGGGAAGGATCTCGAGCAAGACCTCATCGAGGCTCGCGAGCGTGCCGACGATGGCCGCGCCGACGAACCCGGCCGAGAGTGTTGTGCGATCGACGAGTCGTGAGCCACCGGACACGAGCAGGGTCGCTCCCACATAGAGCAAGGCGAGGCCCCCCAGCGTGATCAAGGCCATCTGTGAGTTGGCTCCGCCGCCCGACTCCCGTTTCGTTTCTGCAACTTGCTCCTGTGCCGCCCTGCTCTCACGAACAACGAACACCAGGTACAGAACGTAGAGCGCTAGAAGGAACAAACCTTCCGGTCGGCTCACGAAGTGATCAAAGAGCGCCGCGGCCGCTGCGATCATCGACACCGCGGGAGCCACGACCATCATCGGCGAGGGAGCAGGCACGGGCTCGCGAGCGACGAGCAACGCGAGACCGAACGCCACGCTGAACAGAAAGAGCACCGTGCCGAAGATCTCGCCGGCGGCGATCTGCGTCTGTCCCCTCCCCGCCGCTACGAGCGCTGTCCCGAGCCCCTCGATGTCCACACCGAAGAGCACGGCGCCGAGGAGAAAGGCGGGAATGCCGGCCACATGTGCCAAACGGGTCGCTCCCCTGATCGCGGTCTCCGCGCCCAGGTACAGGACCACGGCCCCCACGACCAGAAGTCCGAGAGCAGCGCCCATATTGGCGCGACAGTAGCCGATGACCTAGGGTGAAGCCCCCCTTTTTGTCGCCCTGTGGGCATCGCGACCCACACGGTCGGCCGAAAAGGGGACTTTCAGGGCGTGCGCCCGCGGTGAAAGGATGCACGTGCTGGCGGATAGCGGGTGAAAGGAGCGGCGAGATGCATGGAGAGGGTGCTGAATTGACGCCGCGGTTAATCGACGTCTTGCACCTCGTGGCCGAGGGGCGGACGACCGATGAGATCGCCGGAACACTGGGGCTCTCCCC
>DASSDP010000012.1:0-10820 GCA_035697085.1 Actinomycetota bacterium | reverse complement strand
CCACGCCCTGGTGAAGGACCAGGTGTCGTCGAACCGTCCTGCGTCGGTGAACCCGTGTGAGATCGTGAGAACCGACTCCACGGCCGTCCCGCCGGAGCCGTACCGTGGTGAGGGCGCGGTTCCTTCATCAGCGAGCCGGGTCCACGCTTCCTTGGCCCCGTCGAACGACCACACATCGTTGAAGAAGACGCCCTGCCCACCCTGTCCTCCGAACAGGAGGAGCCGACCACCGATGACTACGGCGTTGTGGCCGAACCGAGGGGAGGGACCGTCGGCAGAGATCTGCCGCCATGCCCCGTCTGCGAAGGCCCACAGGTCACCGAGGGGCTCGCCACCCGCCCTTCCTCCGAACAGGAACGCTGCGGATCCGGCTCCGGCGGCTGCGAAGCTGTAGTCGCGCCTGGCCCCCGGTCCTCGCGCCTCGAGCCGTTTCCAGCCGAGGCGGGGGGCGGGTTCGCTCGGCGTCGCGGTCTGCTCGGGACCGGGACTTTCCTCCCGAGTACCGGGCAGCTCGTTGGACGTCTCGGGCTCGCGAACGACGCATGCGGCAAGCGGCGACAGAGAGGCGAGCGCCGCGATTCGAAGGAATTCACGGCGGTCCATCTTCCCCCCTCGCACGAGGCGAGTATAGGAGGGATAGCCTTGTCGGCCGTGGCGAGACGGCGTGTCGTGAGGAGCCTCTCCTCCCTCGCGCTGGTGATGGCCGGGCTCGGCATGCTCCCTCCGGTCCAGGCCCGGGCCAAGGCACTGGGCGTGTTTGTCGAGGCGATCGGTTTCAACGTCCCGCGACCGTTCGCAGCTCCGGTGGCTCGAGTCGAAGTCTCCCTCGACGGCGTGGCCGGAGATCTGTACTACCCGGGAGAGCCGGCTCCGGCCATCGTCCTCATCCCCGGAGCGGTGGAGGAGGGTACGGAGGATCCTCGGGTGATCCGAACCGCTCGAGCCCTCGCCCGGGCCGAACGGGCCGTCTTCGTGGTCGACCTGGAGCTGGCAGAGCGTCGGTTCGTGGAGGAAGACATCGATCGAATCGTGCGCGCGGCGAGGGCGCTGGGCTCCCACCCGCTGACGAACGGCTCAGTGAGCATCCTGGGGTTCTCGTTTGGAGGCTCGTTCGGCCTCATCGCCGCCGCGGACCCGAGACTCGACGGTCGCGTGGAGGATGTGGCGGTGTTCGGAGCGTATTTCGATCTGCTCGGGATGATCCAAGCGGTCACCACTGGGGTCTCCTTGGTCGACGGCCGGCGGATCCCGTGGGAGCCCCATCCCCTGGCGGCCGAGATCTTGGAGGACGTGGCCCTCCGCCTGGTTCCTGCGGAAGGCCGGGACGCCCTCGCCGCCGCCCTGGGCGGCTCCCTGGCGCCCGATCGGCTGCCACCGCCGCTGCGCAGCGTGTACGACCTGCTTCGCAACGACGACCCGGAGCGGACGTTCGAACTGGCTGCGAGGCTCCCCGGAGACGCCCGTGCGACTCTGGAGAGGTTCTCGCCCGCTTCCGTGGCGGAAGACATCACCGCGCCGGTGATCGCCATGCACTCCATCGACGATCCAGCCGTCCCCTACGGCGAAGCGCTCCGGCTGGTTCAGGGCCTTCCCGGAACGAGCCTCACATCCGTCTCGTTGTTTCGCCATGTCGATTTCCAGCCACGGTCGGTGGGCGACTGGACCCAGGCGACCGGCGATCTGTGGTCGGCGTGGCGCTTCACCGGCAGAGTGCTGGCCGCGCAGGAGTGACCCCGGGTCGTGTCACACCCCATTGGTAGGCTGTCGCCGGTGCTAGAATCTGGCGTCCACCCCTGCTCCCCCGGGGGGCCGATCAGACCAGAGGAGGTGGCGTTTGCGGGAGTATGAGGTCATGGCGATCCTCGATCCCGAGGCCGACGACCAGAAGGTTGGCGGCGTCGTGGACCGGATCACCCAGATCCTGTCGGAGCACGGGGGCGAGGTCTCGAACGTCGACCGGATGGGACGCCGGAGGCTTGCCCACGAGATCAATCGCCAAACGGAAGGGTTCTATGTCCTCGTGCTGTTCAAGTCGGAGCCCGAGGCCCTGCACGAGCTCGATCGGGTGCTCTTGCTGGCGGACGAGGTCATCAGGTTCAAGATCATTCGAAAGGCTGCATAGAGAAGGACTTCCCCTCCTGCGGACGGGCCATCGGCCGGAGGACGGAACGAAGAGGTGGTGATGGAGATGGCCAATGGGAACCAGGTCGTCATCGTGGGGAACCTCGTGGACGACCCAGAGCTGCGGTACACCCCGAACGGGGCTGCCGTGGCCAACTTTCGTATCGCCGTGAACAGGCGGTACCAGGACGCCTCCGGGCAGTGGAAGGACGGGGAGACCTCGTACTTCCGTGCGAACGCCTGGCGGACGCTCGCCGAGAACGTGGCGGAGTCGCTGACCAAGGGCAGCCGGGTCGTGGTGGTGGGACGGCTGCGGTCGCGGTCCTGGGAAACGACGGAAGGCGAGACGAGGTCCACGGTGGAGATCGAGGCCGACGAGGTGGGCCCGAGCCTTCGGTGGGCCACAGCCAAGGTGGAGAAGCAGGCCCGCTCAGCCGGAGGCGACTGGTCGGAAAGCGTCAGCGTTGGTGCGGGCGGCGACTCGGAGGAGTCGCCCCTCGAAGGCGCGTAGTAGAAGGAGGGGATCAGGCTGCCGAGAGATCGCGAACGGGGTGGTGGTCGGGACAGGGATCGTCGAGGCCGGAAGAAGGACGCCGACGAGGCCTGGCAGAAGAAGCAGAAGAGAAAGTTCTGCATGTTCTGCCGGGACAAGGTGACCTTCATCGACTACAAGGACACGGGGCTTCTCCGGCGATTCGTCTCCGACCGCGGAAAGATACGGGCACGCCGAGTGACCGGCACCTGCTCGCAGCACCAGCGTGACGTTGCCACTGCAGTGAAGAACGCTCGGGAGCTTGCGCTGATGCCGTACTCGTCCCGATGAAGATCATCCTTCAGCGCGAGGTGGAGAAGCTGGGGACGCCGGGCCAGGTGGTCGAGGTCGCGGACGGGTACGCCCGCAATTACCTCCTGCCCCGTGGGATGGCCATCCCCGCCAGCAAGGGAGCGGTGAAGCACGCGGAGCGGCTGAAAGCAGGTCACGAAGAGCGCGTTCGGAAGGCCGTCGCGGTGGCCGAGACGTTCGCCGCGGAACTCAGCAGCCAGCCCCTTCGGCTCGCCTGGCAGGCCGGCGAGGACGGGAAGCTGTTTGGGAGCATCACCGCTCAGCACGTGGCCGACGAGCTGTCGAAAGCCGTGGGGCGTGAGATCGACCGGAAGCGGATCCATCTCGAGGAGCCCATCCGAAGCGTCGGAACGCACGAGGTTCGGGTGCACCTGCACCCCGAGGTGAACTCCACGGTCACCGTGGAAGTCGTCCCCCTCTCGTAGTCAAGTCGTACGGCTTCATCCGCGGCGCCTGTTGACGGCGAGGGGCCCACCCTCGCTCGCAACGACGCTCGCGAGGGCCCCTCCCACGCCTACGCGGCGCCGCGCCAATGCAGAACCCCAAGATGCATCCGCTCGTCCGCGGCGCCTGTTGAGGGCGCGGGGCCCAACCCCGCCGGAAAACTACATCCGTGTCATTACCCCGATGTACGATGCTTTCAATGACGCGTGAACGCCCAGCCCATCGCCGACGCGGCGATGTATCCACACTCGGTTCACAGGTTGTTGCTCTTGTAACGCACAGCGCTGTCAGGCTACGGTCGCTCGCGTTGCCCGTGAGAGGGAGGGGCCGTGGCTCGGTCGGCTGAACAACTGAGATCGACGCGGACGGAGCGCGTTCCCCCCCAAAACATCGAGGCCGAGGAGTCCGTCCTCGGTTCGATGATGCTGTCGGGCGACGCCATCGCCCAGGTCATCGAGATCCTCGCCCCTGCCGACTTCTACCGGCCGGCGCACGCCGTGATCTACGAGGCCATGGTCAACCTGTACGCGCACGGCGAGCCCGTCGACGCCGTTACCACCCTCGAAGAGCTACGACGTCGGAGCACGCTGGAGGAAGCGGGTGGTGCCTTGTACATCCACCACCTGGTCGAGTCCGTTCCCACCCCCGCCAGCGCGGCCCACTATGCGCGCATCGTCGCCGATCACGCGCTCCTTCGAAGATTGATCGGCGCAGCATCGAACATCATCCAGAAGGCCTTCGACGTCCCCCAGGATCCGGAGGGTCTGGCCGACGAGGCCGAGGGTCTGATCTACGGCGTCTCCCGACACAGCGAGAAGGACGAGATCGTGCCGCTGAGCGACCTGGTCCACGAGAGCATGGAGGCGCTCGAACGTCTCCACGAACGCGACTCGGCCTTCGCCGGGCTCCCCACCGGTTTCTCGGATCTGGATGCTCTGCTCCAGGGACTCCATCCCTCCAACCTCATCATCGTGGCGGCCCGTCCGGGCATCGGTAAGTCCTCGTTCGTCACCAACCTGGCCCGGAACGCGGCCGTGGATTCCGGGGTCCCGGTGGCGATGTTCTCTCTCGAGATGTCGCGCTCCGAGATCGGGATGCGCCTTCTCTGCGGCGAGGCCCGGGTCCCGTGGGACAAGGTCCGTTCCGCCCGGGTGGGGCCGGAGGACTGGGGACGGATCGTGGAGGCGGCCGAGGCCCTCGATCGTGCGCCGATCTACATCGTCGATTCCGGGAACGTGACCATCGTCGATATCAGGGCCAAGGCCCGGAGGATGAAGTCGTCAGCGCAAGGACTCGGCCTGATCATCGTGGACTACATGCAGCTGATGTCGAGCCATCAGCGGGTGGAGAACCGCCAGCAGGAGATCGCGGAGATCTCCCGGTCGCTGAAGCTCCTGGCGAAGGAGCTGGAGCTTCCGGTGATCGCGGTTTCCCAGCTGAACCGGGATCCGGAGCGGCGGCAGGACAAGCGCCCACAGCTGGCCGACCTCAGAGAGTGCGTCACTGGAGACACCCTCGTATGCCTGGCGGACGGACGACGGAGGCCGGTCCAGGAACTCGTGGGAACCACCCCCGAGGTGCTTGCCGTGTCGAAGGAAGGCCGCATCGTCACAACGAAGAGTGATCTCGTGTGGCGGGTCGGCCGCCGCCCGGTTTTCCGAGTTCGGCTAGCAAGCGGCCGGAGCATCCGAGCGACGGCGGAGCATCGTCTGCTAGGTGGCTCGGGCTGGTCACGAGTCAAGGACCTGGACGTAGGCGATCGTGTAGCGATTGCTCGTCACATGCCTGAGCCCGCTGACCCAATCGAGTGGCCCGATGATCGAGTCGCCCTGTTAGGCCAGCTGATCGGGGACGGTAGCTTCTTGGTGAACCAGCCGATGCGGTACACGACGAGTTCTCCGGAGAACAGCGACCTCGTTGCCAGGGCTGCTAGTGAGCAGTTCGGCCTCACTGTTAAGCGGTATAGGGGCCGCGAAACCTGGCACCAGTTGCTCTTGACTGGAAACGGTAATCGCTGGCATCCAGCAGGCGTGAACAAATGGCTAAGAGAATTGAGGATTTTTGGCCAGCGTTCCCATGAGAAGCGCCTGCCCGAAGATGTATTCCGACTCAACAACGATCAGGTGGCGATACTTCTCCGGCACCTGTGGGCGACCGATGGCGCGATCCATGTTCGCAAAGAGGGAACTGTTGGGTCATCTAGAGTTTATTTCTCCACTAATAGTCAAGGCCTCTCTTCGGATGTAGCGGCGCTGCTCCTTCGTTTCGGAATCGTGGCCAGACTCCGTGAGGTTCGCCAAGGTCTTTACCATCCGGCCCACACGGTCGACGTCTCAGGCGCGATCGATCAGAGGCGATTCCTTGAGAGTATCGGAGGGTTCGGACCTCGGCGTGAACAGGCTGCCCGCCTAGCTATGGCTCTCTCGACCATGAAACCGAACACGAATGTGGACACAGTTCCCAAGGAGATCTTTGGACGTGTCAGAGAGCTGATGCACAGTCGATCCATGTCCCCTCAGGAACTAGCGAAAGTTCGGGGAGTGTCATCGGACAATGCCAGGCAGATGAGGTTCGCACCGTCTAGGACGCTGCTTGCGGAGTATGCAGACCTCTTCGATGACCACCTGCTCCGCAGCCACGCTAGGAGCGATCTTTTCTGGGACCGAGTAGTCGAGGTGTGTCCCGAAGGCACAGAGCACGTCTTCGACTTGACCGTGCCGGGTCCGGCTTCGTGGCTAGCGGACGGAGTGACTTGTCATAACAGTGGGGCTATCGAGCAGGACTCAGACGTCGTGATGTTCATCCACCGCGAAGACGTGTTCAACGACGATCCCGCGGTGAAGGGGCTCGCCGAGATCATCGTGGCCAAGCACCGCAACGGACCCACGGACAAGGTGCCGCTGACGTTCCTGCCGCACCTCACGCAGTTTCGGAACTACGCCCGGCCCCTTTGACTCGCGGACGAGAAGAGGTCGCGCGCATCCGAGAGATCCACCGGCGGCTGAAGCGCGCTCACGGACCCCTGGACCCGCCCCGTCGGCTCGACCCCCTCGAGGAGCTGGTGCTCACGATCCTCTCCCAGAACACCAACGACGCCAACCGAGACCGGGCGTACGAGTCGATGCGTCGGCGGTACCGAACCTGGAACGCGCTGTCGAGGGCCAAGGTGCAGGACCTGGTCGACACGATCCGCGTCGGAGGACTGGCGAACAGGAAAGCGCCGCGGATCATCGAGACGCTCCGAGAGATCCGGGCCCGCGAAGGCGGGTTCGACCTCTCCTGGATGCACGACGCTCCCGACGAGGCTGTGACGGAGTATCTGCTCTCGCTGACCGGGGTGGGACCGAAAACTGCCGCGTGCGTTCTGGCCTTCTCTCTCGGCCGGGCGGTCATCCCGGTGGACACCCACGTCCACAGGGTGGCCACGAGGCTCGCGCTGATCCCGGCGACGACCTCGGCGGAGCGTGCCCACCTCGTGCTGCAGGAGCTCATACCGCCGCGTCTGCGGGTCCCCCTGCATGTCGGGCTCATCAGACATGGACGGTCGATCTGCAGAGCGGGGCGACCATTGTGTGAGGCTTGTGTCTTACAGGAGATCTGCCCCAGTGCTCCCCATTTCTTGGGGGATACCACGGTGCGCGATGTGCCCTAGGTCATACGGCGTATCAAGAATCCGACGGCCAATTGTCGATAACTCTATCGAGGCAGGTGAGGATGGCAGGTAGGAACCACCGACACCCTGTCCGCAGGTTCCGCAGGGTGCCGGAACCACCTCCCCTCTCAAGCCCGGGACATGAACCATCTGGCGTAAGCAGGGGGAACGATGGAGGCAGCAGTTCAGACCGCAACCGAGCCCGATGAGCGACAGGTCGGGAGAACCTTCGGGGAGGCGATCCCTCGTGCATAGGCGCGCCCCCTTTGCCATCGGCCTTCTGCTCTCGCTCTCTTTCTTCGGTGGACTTCAGACGCTGCTGGTGATGGCCAGGAACACGGTCGCCACCATCGTCCCGCTCGGCGCGACAACCGATGTCGTTCGGCCCGATCTGACCAGCCCACCCATTCGGGCAGTGGTGTTGGTGCCCGGAAGCCCTGTGGTGCAGGCTCCGGGAGCGGCATCGCTCGGGACGGGATCCGGGGCGACCGTTCGTGTCACCGTCCCCATCCAGGCTCCGGCTCCCGATGAGGGCACCGGTACCGTGACAGACCCCGTTACGGTGACTCCGAAGCCGGCTCCGATCGGGCAGCCACCCGTAACCCCGGCGCAACCCGCCCCACCGATCGTGGTCGAGCCAGCGCCGGCCCCCGCTGAGCAGCCGGTGGTCGTGCCGCCGGTGGTCGTGCCGCCGGTGGTGGCCCCGCCGATTTCCTCCTCAGGGGGCGGCACCAGCAAGCCGCCGAAATCGTCCATCCCTCTGTCGACGAACGTTCCACCCTCGTCGAAGCCGGTGCCTCCCATCTCGGGTGCAGCCGCTCCGGCGTCGAGCATTCCACTCGAAGTCGAGTAGCTGATCCCCTAGGGGCCTTCCTCTCGGGAATCGGCCCGGCCAGTCAAATCCCTCGTTTCCGCAGCTCGGAGATTCAACCTGGCCGCAGGTGGGAACAAGGACTCGTGTAGGAGTCGTCGAACACACCGGGCGAGGGGGGCTGCCGCCTTTCCCCGATGAAGCAGGATGATGGACCCACAAGATGCAGCAGTACGTCGGCCCGAGGCTGGACACCCGGCAAGAAGGGGCCGAAATGCCCCGTTGCCGCAGGTCCGCATACGCCGTATGATGCCCGCTCGACAGTCGAGAGGGCTGGGCGCGCTTCCCTTTTTCGGCGTCCTTGGTGAGGGGGTTTTCAGTGCTTAGGCGCAGCCCAACGACGTTTGGCGTGCTCCTATCGTTCGCGTCCTTTGCGGGGTTGCTCACGCTGCTCCTCTTGGCCCAGAGGACCATTCCCGACCGGACGCCTCTCGCCCAGGAGCCACTGCCCACCGAGATCGTGGGTCCCTCCCTGGTGACTTCTCCGGAGGAGCCGTCCTCGGAGACCGGCACGACGGCTCCAGGGTCGTCGGTCCTCACCGTTCCCGGGGGTCCGCTGATCGTCGCGCCGGTCGGTACCAGCGGCCCCTCCGGTCAGGTCAACGAGCCGGGAACAAACCCTGACAAGGAAAAGAAGCCCGGTGAGCAGCCCGGGGGAGAGCAGCCGAAGCCCCCGGCCGATGAGCCGTCTCCTCCACCGGGCCAGTCTCCGTCCCCACCCGGTGGACCCGAGGAGCAACCCGGCGGGCAGCCCCCGTCGCCCCCCGGTGTGCTTCCGGCATCCACCGATGGAGACGAGGACGACGACGACGGGCAAGACGACGACGACAGCGATGACACCGACGGCAACGGTGGAGCCAAGGACCAGGACAACGGCAACGGGGAGAACGGCGAGAACGAAGGCAAGGGCGGGGGCAAGAGCAAGGGCAAGGACTGATCGGAGCGGATGAGGGGAATCGAACCCCCGTCTCGAGCTTGGGAAGCTCGCGTTCTGCCATTGAACCACATCCGCTGAGGCACTCGATTCTAGCTGGGGCCTTCTTTCTCCGACAACGCCCGCCGCTCGATGACGCTCCCGGGTGGTACTAGGACGTGCTTTCCGCGTCGGCGGTTCCCTCCGCGCCGACCTGAGCGCTGGCTCCATCGGTGGCCCCGACCGACTCGGCCACGACCTGGGCGATGTCGAGCACGCGCATGTCCGCTCGCTTTGCCTTCACCCCGTCGTCCAGCATGACCAGGCAGAACGGGCACGCGACCCCGAGGATGTCCGCTCCCGTGGCAGCGGCCTCGTCGGTTCGCTCCTGGTTGACCCGCTTTCCCAATCGCTCTTCCATCCACATCCGCGCTCCCCCCGCGCCGCAGCAGAACCCCCGCTCTCGGTGACGAGGCATCTCGACCTGCCGCAGGCCGGGCACTCCGTCGAGAACGTCCCGAGGCTCGCTGTACACGCGGTTGTGGCGGCCCAGGTAGCACGGATCGTGGTAGGTGATCAGGGAGTCGATCTCTTCGGTCGGCCTGAGCTTCCCTTCGTCGATGAGCCGGGCGAACAGCTGGCTGTGGTGCACGACCTCGTAGCTTCCGCCGAAGTCCGGGTACTCGTTGCGCAAGGTGTTGAAGCAGTGGGGGCAGTTCACCACGATCTTCTTGGCGCCCACGGTATTCAGGGTTCCCACGTTCTCCTCGGCCAGCTGCTGGAACAGGTACTCGTTCCCGATGCGACGGGCGGGGTCACCGTTGCACAGCTCCCGAGGGCCGAGGATGGCGAAGGGGACGCCGGCCTTCTGGAGGGTCCGAGCAGTCGCCTGGGCGATCTTCTTGGAGCGATCGTCGAAGGACGCCGCGCATCCGACCCAGTAGAGGTACTCGGGCGCCTGCCCGTCCTCGAGGACGCGGACTCCGAGTCCTTCCGCCCAGGCGGCTCGCTGCGTCTGGGGGACCCCCCATGGGTTCCTGGCGCTCTCGAGGTTTCGAAGCATCAGCCCCGCCTCTTGCGGGAATCGCGACTCCGCCATCACCAGGTTGCGCCGCATGTCCACGATGTGGTCGACGTGCTCGATGTTGACCGGGCACTCCTGCATGCACGCACCGCACGTCGTGCAGTCCCACACCACCTCGTCCTCGACCACATCTGGATTCAGTGGGACCTTCTCCCGCTCCTGGCCTTCCTTCCTGGCCCAGACGATCTCCTCGCCCTCTTCGAAGATGTGGTCACGGAGGTTCATGATCAGCAGCTTGGGTGACAGCGGCTTCCCCGTGTTCCAGGCAGGGCACACATCCTGGCATCGCCCGCACTCGGTGCACGTGTACGTGTCGAGGATCTGCTTCCATGTGAGGTCCTCGAGCGTTGCCGCACCGAGGTGGGCCTCCTCCATGTTCTCCAGGTCGATCTCTAGCGACTGGAGCTTGCCCATCGGCTTTGTCTTGCTGAAGAACACGTTGATGAAGCTCGTCGCGATGTGCAGGTGCTTGGAATAGGGGATGTACATCAGGAAGCCGAGGATCAGGACGATGTGCGACCACAGGAACAGCTCGTGGAACAGGTTCACCGTCCCCTGGCCCAAGCTCTCGAAGATCTGAGCCGCGGCGTTCGAGACCGGCGTCCATGCCGGCGGCGAGTCGGCAACCCCCTCGACGATCTTGACCGCGTTCAGCGCCACCAACGTGACCATGATCCCGAGGATCATGAGAAGGATGAAGTCCGCCTCCTCGAGGTGACTCCCGATGAACCGCTCGTCCCGCCGCACCTTCCGGAAGTAGAGCGCCATCCCGATCCCCACGATGACCAGAACGGCGAAGACGTCCTGGACCAGGCCCAGCCACCCGGTCCGCCCGATGAACGGGATGGCGAAGCGCTCATCGAAGATCTCCCCGAATGCCTCGATGATCGT
>DASSDP010000011.1:0-11679 GCA_035697085.1 Actinomycetota bacterium | reverse complement strand
GCCTGGAGAGAGCGATCGCCGCCGTCATCGCCGAAGGGAAGTACGTCACCTACGACATGAAGCCCTCGCGGGACGATCCGACCGCAGTGGGAACGTCTCAGGTGGCGGACGGGGTCATCGAGAAGATCGAGGCAGGCCCCTAGCCGACCGCTCCCCGCCGCTGCAGCTGTGCCCACACGAGGCGATGCTCCGAGATGAAGTCGACGTCAGCCTTCGTCGCCGCGTAGGTAGTGTCGTGCGATGCAAGCACCACCTTTGCCCGAGCGAACAGGAAGTCGATGCGTTTCTTCACGAGGGTCTTGCCCCGCCGGAACTGCTCCTTGAGGGTGGCGTCCGACGTGCCGTGAAGGGTGAACACGGCGTCGTCGTACCGGAACGGCGCCACCGGCTGAGTCAGCGTGGACCAGAACGGGGTCTCTCCTCCTGGGCCGAGAGGATCGCAGTCGACGGGCTCCGGAGGGTTCGTCGTCTTCGTCAGGCACCGGCGGTTGTTGAAGTGCCCGCCGATGATCCGGGTGTGCTGCTTGGGGAATGCCTCCGCCAGGTGGCGGCCGATGGCGTCGGCCCACCGGCCCTTTCTGGCGAAGGCGGTCTCCTCCGAAGCCATCTCTTCGGTGGGAGTGAAATGAACGCTCGCGAGGGCGAGGCTGAAGCCGCCGGTCTTCTCCTGGACTGCCGCGAACGCGTGTTGCTTCCACCGGGGCTTCGCCCCGTCCCTGCTCTCGGCTGCGCCGTACCGTGACGTGATGAAGCCCTTCTTGCCGATTCCCTCCATCGTGCCGGCGTTGATGAGGATGGCCGTGTCCCTGACGATCTGGTATTCCGCGTTGTCCTGGACGATCGGGCTCAGCTCCGGCCCCACGAGGATCGCGTACGTGAACCTTGTCGTTTCCTTCAGGAACCTCGCGAGCTTCGTCGTGCTGAAGCTCGCCACTTCCTGAAGAAGGATCGCGTCGGGGACGTAGGAGATCGCCCGGGCCTGGACCAGATCCCGAATGCGCACGGCGAAATTCCGCATCTCGCTGGAGTCCTGAACGTCGCTCGGCGTGAAGGCCTCCTGGAGATTCGCGCTGATGACCACGACCTCTCCGTCGGGAGACTTCGGGAGACGCGCGATGGGCGCGGCATCGAGCGGCTGCACGGCGGCGAGGCCGGTTGCCAGCAGCACCGGAATGAAGGCTGCAGCGCGGATTCGACTGGACACGGCCGGCACTATATCCGGTTGGGTAGGATGAGCGAGCTCACACGGACCGGAGGAAGTGTCCATGCGCGTGACTGTTGTTGGAAGCGGCTTCGTCGGCGCGACCACGGCAATGCGTGTCGCCCAAAAGGGATTGGCCGATGAGGTGGTGATGGTCGACATCATCGAGGGACTCCCCCCAGGACTCGCGCTCGACATGAACCAGTCGTCACCGATCGAAGGATTCGAGCCGGTGGTGCGGGGGACCAACGACTACGCCGACACTGCCGGTTCGGATGTCGTCGTGATCACCGCGGGCCTCCCCCGACAGCCGGGGATGAGTCGGATGGACCTGCTGGAGAAGAACGCCGGCATCATGCGGACCGTTGCCGAGCAGGTTCGAAACACCTCGCCCGATGCGATCGTGATCGTGGTCAGCAACCCACTCGATGAGATGACCTTCCTGGCCGCGGAGGTCACCGGGTTTGCCAAGGAGCGAGTGATGGGGATGGCCGGGACGCTCGACTCCGCGCGGCTGCGCTCCTTCGTCGCCGAGGAGCTGGGTGTGTCGCCGTCCAAAGTCGATGCCATCACATTGGGCTCGCACGGCGAGGCGATGGTTCCGTTGCCCGGACAGGCATCGGTCGAAGGGAAGCCCCTGAAGGACCTGGTCGACGAAGCCACCCTGGAGCGGCTGTACCAGCGGACCCGCGATGCCGGCGCCGAGATCGTCGGGTACCTGAAGAAGGGAAGCGCCTACTACGCGCCGTCGGCGGCGATCGCTCAGATGGTGAACGCCATCGTGGGGGACACCAAGGACGTACTGCCGGTCTGTGCCTGGGTCACCGGGCAGTACGGCATCTCGGACGTGTACGTGGGCGTTCCCGTCCGCCTCGGCAGAGGCGGCGTCGAGGAGGTCGTCGAACTCGAGCTCGAGGAGCAGGAGCTGTCCGCGCTTCGTGAGGCCGCCAAAGGCATCCGGGCCAAATGCCGGGACCTGGCGCAGATCTAGCCGACGTTCACGCCGGCGGCTGAGCGGTCACCGAAACGACCAGCGCGATCACAAAAGCACCGAGCAAAGTGGCCAGGAACACCGCCCAGCGAACACGAGACGGCTTGTTCAGGTACACGAACATCAGCCATGCGACCAGCCCGACCACTGCGGCAAGGGTGACCGCCGAGCCGGTCCGCGGCTCCAGGGGTTCGGTGGCCCGACCGAAGGCCACCAGGGCCCCTCCGATGACGAAGGCCTGAACGAAGCCGATCAGGACGAAGCCGATGAGGATGTGCAGGATGATCCAACCCACTCCCGGGCGCCGCCAGGCCGGGACGGCCTGCCCCAGTTCCAACTCCTGGAACCGTCGCCATGCCGCCTCCCAACCGATGGGCGTTCGCTCGAACCGGGCGACGGGCTCGCCGGCCACGCGGAGATCCCACACGCCGTAAAAGTCGGCCCCATAGCCAGCCCCGAAGGCCTGGCCGCGATGCGTGAGCTCTGTGTCGCCGGGCTCGTGCGAGACAGGAGGGGACGGCGTCGCAACGGAAGGACTCGGCGGCTGGGCCTTCCGCTCGGCTGAGGCGGTCTGGGCAGCACCGGCCTCTGCCAGGTTCGTGCCGCACCGAAGACAGTAGGCCGCTCCCGCCTCGTTCTCCTGTCCGCAGTTGGGGCAACGCACGGTCGGGAGTCTAATACCCGGGCCGGGGTTCTCTTGTCACGTATGGATAGGATGCTGGCGAGGAGTCAAGAGGCGATGGGAAAGCGAGACCTTCGAACCTACGTCAGGGATTTCTTCGCCAACTGGCGGAACTCCGAGGACAGCTTCGGCACCAAGCTGCGGCTGACTGTTAGGAACAGGACCCTTGCCGCGGGGCATTTCCTGACGGGGAAGGGGTGGTGCTGCGGGCACCACGGAGAGCCCGGCTGCTGACGGGCGGCCGACACCGGCCCCGGTCGGGGCCACACGCACCCACCAGAGTGACTCTCTTCATCGCGCACCCTTCCCGGATTGACTCGGGATCGCTCAGTCGAGGTGACGGATTACGGCGTCGGTCATCTCGGCAGTGGTCGCCTCTCCTCCCAGATCGCGCGTGCGCACGACGCCGGCCTCGAGCACGGCGGCGACTGCAGCCTCCACCCGATCGGCTTCATCGCCCCGCGAGAGGTGCCGGAGCATCAGGGCGGCGGTGAGGATCATGGCCACCGGGTCCGCCACGCCCTTGCCGGCGATGTCGGGGGCGCTCCCGTGGACGGGCTCGAAGACGTTGTACTCCCATCCCAGGTTTGCTCCGGGAGCAAGTCCGAGCCCCCCGACGAGCCCGGCACAAAGATCCGAGACGATGTCTCCATAGAGATTCGGCAGAAGGAGCACGTCGAACACCTCGGGCTCCCACGCGAGCCACATGGCCATCTCGTCGACCTGCATCTCGTTCATCTGCACATCGGGATACTCGGCACGATCGATGTCCTGGGCCGTCGCCAGGAACACCCCGTCGGAGAACTTCATGATGTTGGCCTTGTGCCCCACGGTGACGTGCTTGCGGCCGTGTCGGCGGGCAAAGTCGAGGGCGAATCGCACGATGCGGCGGGTGCCCGTGACCGAGATGGGCTTCAAGGTGACCCCGGCGTCGTCCGGAACCCTGAATCCGGTTAGCCGCTCCAGCAGATCGCTCAGCCGGCGAAGCTCGGAAGATCCACGCTCGAACTCGATCCCCTGGTACAGGTCCTCCGTGTTTTCCCGGATGACGACCACATTCACTCCCGGGTGTCGGGTGGGAACTCCCGGGTAGTGGCGGGACGGACGCACAGCGGCGAACAGGTCGAGCTCCTGGCGCAAAGCGACGTTCACGCTTCGAAAGCCGGTCCCGACGGGGGTGGTGATGGGTCCCTTGAGCGCCGTCCGTGAGGCTCGGATGGACTCCAGGACCCGATCCGGAAGCGGCGTGCCCTCCTTCTCGATCACCGCGGCCCCGGCTTCCTGAACGTCCCAGTCCACGTCGACTCCGGTCGCTTCCACGACACGTCGGGCCGCGCCGGTCACCTCGGGACCGATCCCATCGCCGGGGATGAGCGTGATGCGGTGACCCACGCGCCTAGGCTAGCCGCACGATGGGCGGCGTGCCGAGGACTGTGTTAGACGGCACGCCCAGCAGGATCGAAGAGCGGAATAGGGTCAGAAGCGGTCGAACAGGATCGCCCGCTTGACCTCCTGGATGGCCTTGGTCACCTGAATGCCGCGGGGGCAGGCCTCGGTGCAGTTGAACGTGGTCCGACATCGGAACACCCCGGTGCGATCGCCGAGGACCTTGAGGCGCTCCTCCGCACCTCGGTCCCGTGAATCGAAGATGAACCGGTGGGCGTTCACGATCGCAGCGGGGCCCACGTATTCGCCATCGCCCCAGAAGATGGGGCAGGAGGTGGTGCACGCCGCGCACAGGATGCACTTGGTGGTGTCGTCGAAAAGTTCCCGTTCCTCCGGCGATTGGATCCGTTCGCGCGTCCCGGGGTCATCGTCGTTGATCAGGTAGGGAAGCATCGCCTTGTACCCTTCGAAGAAGGGCTCCATGTCGACGATCAGGTCCTTGAGAACGGGCAACCCCCTGATCGGCTCCACCGTCACCTTGGGGACGACCTGCTTGACCAGGATCTTGCACGCCAGGTCGTTCTGGCCGTTGATGAGCATCGCGTCGGACCCGCAGATCCCGTGAGCGCATGAGCGTCTGAGTGCCAGCGTGCCGTCGTGCTTCCACTTCACCTCGTGGAGCGCATCCAGGACGCGGTCGGAGGGTTCCATCTCCACCGTGAACTCGTCCCACCACGGGTTGGGGCCCAGCTCGGGGTTGTACCGACGGATCTTGAGCGTCAGTTCCATCAGTATTTCCGCTCCATGGGAACGTACGGCCCCATCTTCACATGCTTGTACTCCATGCGGACGCCGTCCGGCTCACGGTATGCGAGCGAGTGAAGCAGCCAGTGGTCGTCGTCGCGCAGTGGATGATCCTCCCGGTAGTGTCCTCCCCGGCTCTCGTCTCGAGTGCGAGCCGCAGCGACGAGCGTGTCGGCGCAGTCCAGAAGGCAACCAAGCTCCCAGGCTTCCATGACGTCCGTGTTGTACACCTTTCCCTTGTCCTGGACCACCGCCCGCTCGTAGCGCTCGCGGAGGCCGGAGAGGAGCTCCTGCATCTTTCCCAGGCCTTCCTCGGAGCGGACCACGCCGGCGAGGTCGAACATCCGCTCCTGGAGCTCCGAGCGGATGTCGGCGAAGTTGGCCGCGCCGCTCGATCCGAGGAGCCTCCCCAGAACCTTTGCCGTCGGTGCTTCGGGCTCGTTCGGCAGCTCGGGCAGGGCTGTGCTCCGAGCGTGCTCCACCATGTGCCTCCCTCCGCGTTTCCCGAACACCACGATGTCGAGGAGCGAGTTCGTCCCCAGCCGGTTGGCTCCGTGCACCGACACGCACGCGCACTCGCCTGCCGCGTAGAGGCCGGGAACGGTCTCTTCGTTGAGTCCCACGACCACCCTGGCATCGACGTCGGTGGGGATCCCGCCCATCCCGTAATGCGCCGTGGGCTGGATCGGGACCGGCTCCCGGAGGGGCTCCACGCCGAGGTAGATCCGGGCGAACTCGGTCACGTCCGGGATCTTCGTCTCGACAATCTCTGGATCGAGGTGACGGACGTCCAGATACACGTAGTCCTTCCCGTCCACGCCCCGCCCCTCCTTGATCTCCTGGTAGATGGCCCTGGAGATCATGTCCCGAGGCGCGAGGTCCTTGATGGTGGGTGCATAGCGCTCCATGAACCGCTCGCCATCCCCGTTGATGAGGATGCCGCCCTCGCCACGCACCGCCTCGGAGATGAGGATGCCCATCTTGTAGATGCCGGTGGGATGGAACTGGAAGAACTCCATGTCCTGGAGCGGGATCCCTCTCCGGTAGCACACCGACATCCCATCTCCCGTCAGCGTGTGCGCGTTCGACGTGATCTGGAAGATCTTTCCGTACCCGCCGGTGGCAAAGAGCACCGATTTCGACCGGAAGACGTGCAGCTCGCCCGTGGCCAGTTCGTACGCCACCACGCCGGCGGCCATCCCGTCCGTCATGAGCAGATCCAGGACGTAGAACTCGTTGAAGAATCGCACGTCGCGTTTGATGCACTGCTGGTACAGGGTCTGGAGGATCATGTGGCCGGTTCGGTCGGCGGCGAAGCATGCCCTCCTGACGGGCGCTTCGCCGTGGTTGCGGGTGTGGCCTCCGAATCGCCGCTGGTCGATCTTCCCCTCGGGCGTCCGGTTGAACGGGAACCCCCAGTGCTCCAGCTCGATGACGGCGTCGATGGCCTCCCGGCACATGATCTCCGCGGCCGGCTGGTCGACCAGATAGTCACCGCCCTTGACCGTGTCGAACGCGTGCCACTCGGGAGAGTCCTCCTCGACGTTGCCCAGCGCCGCGCACATCCCTCCCTGGGCCGTGCCCGTATGGGAGCGAGTGGGGTACAGCTTGGAGATGACAGCGGTCCGAACGGATCCCGCCGTTTCGATAGCCGCTCTCAGGCCGGCGCCTCCCGCCCCGACGATCACGGCGTCGTAGGTGTGCTCCGTGGTCATTCGGTCACATGCGGAAGGCGGCAGGATCGAACGTGAACACGATGATCGTGCCCAGGACGAAAAGAGCGAACCCCACGATGACGAACACGGAGTTCCAGGCGATCCGGCCCCCGGGGGAGCGCACGTAGTCCTGGACCACGACCCGGACTCCGTTGATCCCGTGCAGAAGGGCGAGGGTGAGCATCATCCAGTCCCAGGTCCTCCAGAACGGGCTGCCCCACCGCTCGGCGACGAAGTTGAAGTCGACGCGCTCCACGCCTTCCTCCATCACGTGCATGATCAGCACGTGCCCCACCGCCAGGAACAGGAGCACGATGCCCGAGATCCTCATGAAGAGCCACGACCACAGCTCGAAGCCGGAGCCCGGGCGCTTCCGGGACTCACGCGGCGTGGGGAGACCATCGGTGCGGGTGGCAACGGCCATCTAGAACAGCCTTTCGAGGACCCGACGGCCCATGATGTAGGTGATCGGGGCCATCGAGGCGAGGAAGAGGAAGACCGTCGCTCCGACCAGCTTGGTGTGATGGAGAACGGATCTCGGCCAGAAATCCATGATCATGATCCGAATGCCGTTCAGCGCGTGGTAGATCACCGCGCCGACGAGGCCGATCTCCAGGATCTGGATGATCGGGTGGTGGTAGACGCCGACGACCTTGTTGTAGGCCTCGGGACCCCACCCGACCAGAGCCGTATCCACGATGTGGGCGAACAGGAAGAGCAGGACCCCCACGCCCGTGACTCGATGGGCGATCCAGGACAGCTGCCCGGTGAGGCTTCCCTTGTAGAGGGTTCCGAACTCGGCGGAACGCTTGGCCACGTCGGCTCGTCTCCCGTGTAGCGAGCGGCCGGAGTGTAGCAGACGCTTTCTCGAGGATGTCCGGCTCGCCCCGACCCCGAGGGGGAGGGGGTACCCTGTTCTCGCCATGGGGGATGAGCTCGATAAAGTCACGGATTCGGGGATCGAGATCAGACCCGTCTACGACGGTGTGGAGGATTTCGAACCTCGGCGAGACCTCGGCTCCCCCGGCGAACCGCCGTTCACTCGAGGCATCTACCCCTCGATGTATCGCGGCCGCCTGTGGACGATGCGCCAATACGCCGGGATGGGGACTGCCCGGGAGACCAACCAGCGGTTTCGGTACCTCCTCGACCACGGACAGACGGGGCTCTCGGTGGCGTTCGACCTTCCCACGCAGATGGGCTTCGACTCCGATCACCCTCGGGCCGAGGGGGAGGTGGGTCGCACCGGTGTGGCTATCGACTCGGTCGAGGACATGAAGCGGCTCTTCGACGCGATCCCGTTGGATCGGGTGACGACATCGATGACGATCAATGCCACCGCCGCCATCCTCCTTCTCCTGTACGAGCTGACCGCTGAGGAGGAGGGCGTGCCGGCGGAGGAGCTGGGTGGCACCGTGCAGAACGACATCCTCAAGGAATACGCGGCCCGGGGAACGTACATCTACCCGCCGACACCATCCATGCGGCTCGTGACCGACCTGTTCGCCTACTGCCACGAGCGGATCCCGAAGTGGAACACGATCTCCATCTCCGGCTATCACATGCGCGAGGCCGGCAGCACCGCAGTCCAGGAGGTCGCGTTTACGCTGGCCAATGCCTGCGCGTACGTACGCGCGGCTGTCGACGCGGGGCTTCAGGTGGACGAGTTCGCCCCGCGGTTGTCCTTCTTCTTCGCGTGTCACATGAACTTCTTCGAGGAAGCGGCGAAGTTTCGGGCGGCCCGGCGGATGTGGTCGAGGATCATGACCGAGCGGTTCGGGGCGAAGGACGCGCGCTCGGCCATGCTGCGATTCCACACGCAGACCGGCGGCGCCACGCTCACGGCACAGCAGCCGGAGAACAACATCGTCCGCACGGCTCTGGAGGCGCTCGCCGCCGTGCTGGGGGGAACGCAGTCACTTCACACCAACTCGTTCGACGAGGCGCTCTCGCTCCCGTCGGAGAAGGCGGCCAAGGTAGCGCTGCGCACCCAGCAGGTGATCGCGCACGAGTCCGGAGTCGGGGACACGGTGGACCCTCTGGCGGGTTCCTATTTCGTCGAGAGCCTGACCAACGAGATCGAGACGCGCGCCTGGGAGTACATCGACAAGATCGACGGAATGGGTGGCGCCGTCGCGGCGATCGAAGCCGGGTGGATCCAGGATGAGATCCATGAGGCGGCCTACCGCATCCAGCAGCGGATCGAATCCGGCGAGCGGGTGATCGTCGGCGTGAACAAATTCGCTCAGGCGAAGGAAGAGCCTGTGGATATCCAGCGCATGGATGAGGCGCTCGTGAGGAAGCAGTCCGAACGGCTTCATGCCCTCCGCGCGGACAGAGACAACGCCTCCGTCGATCGGGCGCTGAAAGACGTTGAGGAGACGGCCCGTGGGTCGGACAACCTGCTGTATCCCATGCGTGATGCTCTGAAGCTCCGGGCCACTCTGGGTGAGGTGTCCGACTCCCTGCGGCGCGTGTTCGGCGAGTACCGCCCCCGATGAGCATCGCCATCGTCGGGGGGACCGGGGACGAGGGATTCGGCCTGGCGCTGCGCCTCGCCAAGGCCGGCGAGCCGGTCGTGATCGGGTCCAGATCGGAGGAGCGGGGAGCGGATGCCGCCGCTCGCGCCCGGGAGGTCCTCGGCGCCGATGCTCCGGTCGAGGGCATGGAGAACACGAAGGCCGTGGCCGGGAACGGCATGGTCTTCGTCACGGTTCCGTACGCGGGACAGGCCGACATCTACCGATCCCTGAAGGATGCCTGGCCCGAGGGAGCGATCGTGTGCGACGCCACGACCCCGCTGGCGACGGCCGTCGGCGGGCGACCGACCCAGGTGCTTCGGCCCTGGCACGGCTCGGCTGCCGAACAGGCTCGGGCTCTGCTTCCCGACGCCGTGCGTCTGGTGGCCGGGTTCCACACGGTGGGAGCCGAGGGGTTGGCCGAGCTCGATCACCCCATCGTGGGTGACGTCCTCCTCTGCGGGAAGGATGCCGACGCCAAGGCGGCCGTGGGAGCGCTGATCGAACGGATCCCCGACCTCCGGTGGGTGGACTGCGGGCCGCTGCCCATGGCCCGGATCCTGGAGCCGCTGACCGCGCTCCTCATCTCGGTGAACAGACGGTACGGCATCAGGGACTCGGGCATCCGGATCGTCGGCCGGGATCGGTGGGGGGCTCCCTAGGTCACTTCTTCTTCGTGGGGGGTGTCAGCGGCGGCACCCTTCGACCCTCAGCCGAGTCATCGATGAGCTTCGCAAGACGCCTCCGTCTCGTCTCTTCCCTCTTGGCACTCATCACCCAATAGGTCGCGGCCGTCCGGTACGAAGGCGGCTGATCCTTGAAGAAGCCCCAGGCGTTCTTGTTCGCCCGAAATTCGCGTTCGTATGCCGCATCGAGCCTCACGGAATGTCGCTGCTCGTACGAGTAGATCCCGGTCTTCTCTTCCTTCCTCCGGTCGAACGCCTGCAGGCCGGCCGGGTGCATCAGCCCCAACTTCGTGAGGTCCCGAACTCGTCTGACGTTGACGGCGCTCCACGTGCTGCCCCGTCTCCGGGGGGTGAACCGATTCGTGTAGCTGGCCTCATCGATGCTCTTTCGGATCCCGTCGATCCATCCGAAGCACAGCGCCGCGTCGACGGCCTCGGGCCACGTGATGCTGGGCCGGCCCGAGCTCTTCTTGTAGAACCCGACCCAGAGCTCGGTGGTCCGATCGTGATTCTTCTCGAGCCAGGCGCGGAACTCGGACGGCGTGGCGAAGAAGATGGGCTTCGTCGCGGTAACGGTCAGCCAGCAGCCCCCAGTGACACCAGGAGCTGTCCCGTGTCCACCACGTCGCCCACGGCGACGTTGACGGAGGCGACGACGCCATCTCGGGACGTCGCGATGTGGTTCTCCATCTTCATGGCTTCCAGGATGCACACGACGTCGCCGGCCTTCAGCTCCCGCCCCTCCTCAACGGTCACCTTGAGGATGGTTCCCTGCATCGGAGCCACGATGCTGTCGGCGCCGTGTCCGTGGGCCCCGTGCGCGGCGGCCACCGGAGCCCTCGGCGGCTCTCGAACGTCATCACCCCATACGTTCACGGGCACGCGGCGACCCTCGACCTCCACCACCACGTGTGCCGGACGGATCGCGGACCCGCGGGTGGGAGCATCCGCGGCCTCCTGTGACACGAACTGTCCATCGGCGAGCGCGCGTTCGACCCACTTCGTTGTGTGGCTTGCTTCGCGGAACGTGAGCGTGCCCAGGACCCACTGGTAGAAGGGGATCGTGGTAGGGACGCCCTCGATCTCGAACTCGTCGAGAGCGCGAAGCATCCTGCCCCGCGCCTGTTCCCGGTTCTCCGCCCACACGATGAGCTTGGCGAAGAGCGAATCGTAGTCTCCGGGGATGGCTCTGCCTTCAGTGATTCCCGCATCCAGGCGAACGAACGGCCCGCTCGGGGGGCGGAACCGGGTGACGAGCCCGGGTGCGGGAAGGAACTCCTTCCCCGGATCCTCCGCGTTGAGGCGGCACTCGATGGCGTGGCCTCTCAGATCAGGTGTGATGTCGACCTTCTCTCCGTGGGCCACGGCGATCTGCAGTCGGACCATGTCCACGCCGGCGACCATCTCGGTCACGGGGTGCTCCACCTGGAGTCGGGTATTCATCTCCAGGAAGTAGAAGGCGCGGTCGTCGTCGACCAGGAACTCGACGGTTCCCGCATTCACATATCCGGCCTCCTTGGCCACGGACAGAGCCGCTTCCCCGATCCGTGCGCGCAGATCGGCATCGACGACCGGCGATGGACTTTCCTCGACGAGCTTCTGGTATCGGCGCTGGAGGGTGCAGTCTCTCTCGCCGAGGAACGAGAGGTTCCCTCGGGTGTCGGCCACGATCTGGGCTTCCACGTGATGGGCGCG
>DASSDP010000010.1:0-3414 GCA_035697085.1 Actinomycetota bacterium | reverse complement strand
AACCTCGCCGACGAGGAACTGAGCGATGCAGAGATCGCCGTCATGTGCGGGTCGCACAACGGCGAGGACGTGCACATCGAGACCGTGCGGAAGCTTCTGGGCAGAGCCGGGCTGGAATTCTCCGCACTGCGGTGCCCCCCGGCGCTCCCACTTGACCCGGAGGCGGCGCGGGCCGTTTCCGGGCCCCGCCCGGAGCTGCACAACTGCTCCGGGAAGCACGCGGGGATGTTGCTCGCCTGCGTCCGGAGGGGATTCGATCTCGATTCCTACCCGGAGCCCGGTCACCCGATCCAGCAGGCGATCCTGAGCGCGGTCGGCCTCGCCTCTGGGTCACCTCCGGTTGCGGTCGGGATCGATGGATGCGGGATCCCCGTCCACGCGTTTCCGCTTCTCGGTCTGGCCACGATGTATGCACGCCTGGCCCGCCCCGAACGGCTGGACTCGCTTGCCCCGGCGACCGCAAGTGCGATCCGGGGCATGGTTTCCGAGCCCTACCTGGTTGCCGGCCGCGAGCGTGTCTGCACCCTGGTCATGCAGGCGGTCTCCGGCGTCATCGTGAAGGTCGGCGCCGAGGGTCTTCTCTGCGCCGCCCTCCCCGAGAAGGGCCTGGGCATCGCCATCAAGGTCGAGGACGGCTCCGGGAGGCCGTGGGGTCCTTCCCTGCTTCAGGTTCTCAGGTTCCTGGACGCACTGAGCTCGGCTGAGGAGGCGTCGCTCGGAGCGGTGGCCCATCCACCGGTGCTCGGAGGCGGACAGCCTATTGGTGAGTTGCGATCCGACTTCGAGCTGGTCACCCAGTGAGGCCGGGGCAAACGTCCGCCCCGAACGAAACTCACTTCCTGCCATACCATGACTGAGGTGAACATCGGACAACGCTCGGCCCGGCTTCGCGTGGCGATGATCAGCCTTCACACATCGCCCCTCGATCAGCCCGGCATCGGTGACTCAGGCGGCATGAACGTGTACGTCAGGTCGGTGGCGGAACGTCTGGCAAGGGACGACGTGGCGGTGGATGTGTTCACCCGCTGTCAGGGGCGGGCCGTGCCCGAGGTCCAGACCCTTGGGGAACTGCAGCGAGTCATCCAGGTGCAGGCAGGCCCCTGTGCCCCCGTGCCGAAGGACGCGCTGGCCGAGCTTCTTCCGCAATTCGCTCGAGCCCTGGTGGCTCGACAGGTGCTCGAAGGCGTCGGTTACGACCTGGTTCATGCCCACTACTGGCTCTCGGGATCCGCAGGGGAAGTCACGAAGGCTCGCTGGGGCGTGCCGCTCGTGGCCTCCTTCCACACGTTGGGGAGGGTCAAGAACCGAGTGCTGGAGGAGGATTCCAGGGAGCTGCCGAATCGGCTTGAGGCAGAGGGATCCATCATCCAGCAGGCAGACCGGATCCTCGCCCCCACGCCGGCGGAGTCGCTGCATCTGGTGGAGCTGTACGGGGCCGACCCGGAGCGCATCAGGCTCGTGCCGCCCGGAGTGGACCTTGATCGGTTCCATCCCGGGGACGCTGAAGCGGCGAGGAAACGGCTCGGGCTCCAGGGAAAGCGTGTGGCGCTCTTCGTCGGGAGGCTTCAGCCGCTGAAGGGGCCGGACGTGGCGATCCGGGCAGTGGCCGAGGCCATCCGACGTGATCCCGCATCGACCGCGGAACTCGTCCTGGTGCTCGTGGGCGGGCCCAGCGGCGGCGCGGATCGGACGCTCGAGGTTGCACGCCTCATGGAGATCACGTCCGAAGAGAGGATCGCGGACCGGGTCCGGTTCCTTCCTCCGATGCCGCACGAGGAGCTTCCCCGCGTCTATCAGGCCGCCGATGCCCTGCTGGTGCCTTCCCGGTCCGAGTCCTTCGGTCTCGTTGCTCTGGAGGCCCAAGCCTGTGGCATTCCGGTGATCGCGAGCGCCGTCGGGGGCCTTCCCTACGTTGTTTCCGAGGGGAAGAGCGGCCTTCTCGTTCCCGGCCACGATGCGAGTGCGTATGCCACGCGCCTCCTGGCGATCTTGACCGACCCGCATCTGGCACGGAGGCTGTCGGTGGGGGCCCGGGCTCATGCGTCGCGCTACTCGTGGGACGTCACCACTGAACAGATGCGTGCCGTCTACGAGGAGCTGTCGCCCACCGGTGATCCCTCGCTCCGGATGACGGGAGCGCTCGCGCCCTGACTCCTCGCCCGAGTAGGGTGTCGATGATGGGTGACCTCGCTGAACTCGTCGACTCCTATCTGCGGCGGGAGGCGGAGGAGGAGCGGCTTACGGTCGTCGGGGCGGCCGAGGGAGTTTGGGACGTGATGGTGCCGTCCTACTGGAAAGAATCGATCGCCGTCAGTGTCCGCCTGGGTGATTGGAACCTCCAGGCCGAGGCATTCTTCATGCGGGCGCCCGAGGACAACCGGGCCGACGCCTATCACCTCCTTCTTCAGCGCAACGCCCGAAGCGGCCCATGGAGGTTTTGCGCGAACGAGGAAGGAGACGTGCTTCTTTCTGCTCTCATCCCCAAAGGCGCCCTGAGCGAAGAGGAGCTCGACCGGCTGTTCGGAACCCTGATCGTGCTGACGGACGAGACCTACGTTCCCTACATGAAGCTGGGATACGAGAGCGGGCTGGAGGAGCAGGTCAGCAAGGGCGGACCCGGGCTCGACCAACCGCCTCCGTGGGCGAAGGAAGCACCAGGAGGGGAGTGACAAACAATTTTTCGCCCCCAACTACCTGCAGCGATGGATGACGACCAGCGGTTTTGTCAGCTTGACGCGTCGACGTCCCGCGATTAGATTTCGCGTCGCTCCGAGCAGCCGAGCGGCTGGGTAAGAGCCCCGAGTGGGGCCCCCTGGGAAAGCCGTAAGGCCAACTGGGTGAAACTTGGTCGTACGGTTGGGAAGGCCAACTAGCTGTGCGATCGGGGTAACTCGGAAGGCCCCAAAGCCCAACGAAAGGGGCTACCGAAGGGAGCCACCCGGTCCGCAGGTTGCTCGGAGCACTAGCCCGAGGGGCTGAAGGTGGTCGAAGCGACCGGCGGGCTTCGCCTCGCAGGACGCGGCGACGAGCCAGAGGTCCCTCGGGCTTCTTCATTTGCCCAGGGTGCCCGATTCACCCACCGATATACTTCGGTCACATGCCGGGGCGGGTGCTGATCACCGTTGATACGCAGGAGGGATTCACCCGAAAGGGGAATCTTGCCAGCGAGACGTGCACTGCGGCCCTTCCCCGGATCAGAAAGATCGTGGAAGAAGAGCAGTCTTCCGGAGTTCCGGTGATCTTCACCAAGGACAGCCACCGGGAGGGAGATCCGGAGTTCGAGATGTTCCCTCCACACTGCATCGTCGGGACGGAAGAGCATGAACTGGTGGAGGAGCTGAGGGAGTTCGAGCCGGAAGCGGCGGCAGTCGTGCAGAAGACCCGATATTCGGCATTTCACGACACCAAGCTCGA
>DASSDP010000009.1:0-8153 GCA_035697085.1 Actinomycetota bacterium | reverse complement strand
AACACGACCAACTCTCTCGACGCTTTCTACGGCACTGAAGCGGGCGCGGCAGCACGTGGAAAGCCGCGATCTCGAAAGTGAGGAGGCCGCACGGCTTGAGGCAGAGCGCCTCGAGGCCGAGCGCGTGGAGGCTCAGCGTCTCGAGGCCGAGCGTGCGGAGGCGGCCCGCGTTGAGGTCGAACGCGCTGAAGCGGCTCGGGCTGAAGCGGCTCGGGTGGAAGCGGCTCGCGTGGAGGCTCAGCGCCTTGATGCTGAGCGTGCGGAAGCCGCCCGACTTGAGGCTGAGCGTGCCGAAGCTTCCCGACTTGAGGCCGAGGCCGAAGCTTCCCGACGTGAGGCTGAGCGTGCCGAAGCTTCCCGACTTGAGGCTGAGCGTGCCGAAACTTCCCGACTTGAAGCAGAGCGCGCGGAGGCGGCCCGGCTCGAAACCGAGCGCGCGGAAGCTGAGCGACAGGCTGCTGCGCATCTTGCCCAGCGCGCAGAAGCGGCTCGGCTCGAGGCCGAGCAGTTGGAAAAGGAGCGACGGGAAACGGAACGCGTGGAAGCAGAACGTCTCGAGGCCCAGCGGATCGAGGCTGAGCGAGCAGAAGCTGAAAGTCAGAAAACATCCCAGCGTGGAGCGAGACGGCCACTCAAGGAGGAGCAACGACGCGCGAAGGCTGCTGAACGACAGGCGCGAGAGGCAGCGCGCGAAGAAGCTGCACGAGCAGAAGCCGCCCGCAAAGAGTCGGAACGGCTAGAAGCTGAACGAGCCGAGGGTGAGCGGCAGGAGCGGGCCCGGGAAGAGGCGGCCAAGAAGGAGGCCCAACGACAAGCTGCCGCTCGATTGGAAGCCTCTCAGAGGGAATCCGAGCGCCTCGAGAAGTCGCGACTGAAGGAGTCTCGGAAGGCCGCCAAGCTGGCAGCTCGGGAGCAGAAAGCCCAGCTCAAGGCGGCCCGGAAACATGATCGAGAGGCCGCTCGAGCCGACGTGGCACGCGTTGAAGCAGCCCGGAAGAAAGCCGAAGGGGAGGAAGCCGCCAGGCGTGAGGCGGAGCGCCTCGAGGCTGAACGTGCCCAGGCCGCCCGGAAGGAAGAAGCGCGCCTGGAAGCTGAGCGACGAGACGCCGAACGCAAGGAGGCCGAGCGAGCGGAAGCCGCCCACCGGGAATCCGAACGCCGAGAGGCAGAGAAGCAGAAGGACGACCGGAAAGCAGCCGAACAAGCGCGCCGGGAAGAGGACGCTCCGCTTCAGGAGGCGAAGCGACAGGAGCAGGAGGCTGCTCGAGCCGAGGCGGCACGCGCTGAAGCTGCCCGAAACGAAGCAGAGCAACAGGAAGCCGCACGCCTAAAGGTCGAACGTCACGAGGAAGCCAAAAAAGCGGCCGCTCGCAAACGGGCGGAACGCGAAGCCGAACGGCTCGAAGGGGCGCGTCGCAAGGAAGAAGCCAAGAGCGAGAAAGCGAGATTGAAAGCGGCCAAACAGAGAGAGCAGATGGCCGCGAAGCAGAAAGCCGACCGGCAAGATCGGGCCAGGAGGGAGGCTGCTCGACAGGAGGCCGCCCGGAGAGAGGCCCTTCGGCTAAGGGAAGCAGGCGGAGCGCAAGCTGCAGAGGCTGAGCCAGCCGCTGACGAAGGTGCCGACAAGAGACTGCGACGCCGTGTGGTGACAGCGCTGATTGGCGGAAGCGTTTTGGTGGTTGGGGTGGCTTTGGTCGTCCTGGCACAGAATCTCCAAACGGCTACTCCCGTTGCTCCACCTGTCGCCTCGTCGCCGCCCGGGACAACACCTCCGACCTCCAAGGCGGGGACGATCGCGGTTCCGAATGTGGCGGGGCTCTCCGCACTCGAGGCCAGGGCACAGATCCTGGAAGCGGGTCTCGAATACGGCGGCACCATTCCGATCCATCCAGGAACCCCCGGAGTCGTCAAAAGGAGCGACCCCGCTTCGGGGGAACGCGTTGCCCCAGGTACGCAGGTGAAGATCCTCGTCGGAGCTGAGCTGGATCGGCTTCAGGAGGAACAGACACCCGGGTAATCCTCGATCCGAGGGGACTCGGCACTCACTCCGGAACAACGGCCACGCAAACGAGTTCTATCTTCGCGTCGCGATCGAACAGCCCGCTGACCTCGAGCAGAGCGGCCGCCGGATAGTGCGATCCGAAATGCTTCCTGTAGACGACGCCGATCTCCTGACGAGAGCCGCGATATTCCTCGACGTCGGTCACGAAGATCAGCATCGATACGAGGTGCTCGGGACGACCGCCGGCCGCACTCAGCGCTTCCACCACGTTGGCCGAGGCCTGATTGAACTGGTCGAGGAGCCCGTCGCCGGGGAGGGTTCCATCGCCCCGGTGGCCGGTCTGACCCCCGATGTACACCGTCTTCCCCGCTGCCGCCACGACCGCGTGCGAGTAGCCAATCGGCGGCGCCAGCGTTTCCGGATTGACGATTTGGTGGGGAGTCTCCCCCGTCATCGGCCGGTCCACCTCGGGTCTCGACCTTCGGTGAAGGCACGGTAGAACTCGTGGTGGTCTGCGCTCGTCATCAGCAGTGCCTGGGTCATGGCCTCCAGCTCGAGTGAGCCGGCAAGGTCGAGGTCCTGCTCTCGGGAGAGCAGCAGTTTCGTGCCGGCGAGGGCGAAGCCGGGCCCGGCAGCCAACCTGCGAGCAAGCTCCGCGGTGGCGCCCGGAAGCTCTCCCTCGTCCACCACCTGCCCCGCGAGGCCGATCTCGACCGCCCGCTCCGCCGAGACGCTTTCGCCGAGCAACAGGAGCTCCGTCGCCCGTCCCAACCCCACGAGCCGAGGCAACAGGTAGGCCGATCCCATGTCGGCACCGGCCAATCCGACCTTGGTGAACAGGAACGCGAAGGAGGCCGACCGGGCGGCGATCCTGAAGTCGGCGGCCATGGCGATGACCGACCCCGCTCCGGCGGCGACTCCGTTCACCGAGGCGATGATCGGGAGGGGGCATTCACGCATCCTCTGGACCACGGCTCCGGTCATCCGAGTGAAGTCGAGCAGGTCCCGGGCGTCGGCCTTCTGCAACGCCCCGATGATGTCCTCGACGTCCCCGCCCGAGCAGAACCCCCGGCCCCGTCCGGTGATCACCAGCACCCGGACGTCGTCGCGATGAGGGAGCTCAGCGAGGAGATCCCGAAGGTCCGCGTAGGCCTCGAAGGTGAGCGCATTCAGCCTGTCGGGCCGGTCGAACGTTACCGTGGCGATGCCTTCGGCAAGGTCGAAGCCGAAGTGCTCCCACCGGTCGGTGAAACCGGCCGAGGCTCGATGCGGACTCACGTCACTCGAACGCCTCGAGGCCGGTGAGGGCCCGGCCGAGGATCAGGGTGTGGATCTCGCTGGTGCCCTCATACGTCAGCACCGACTCGAGGTTGTTCATGTGGCGGATGACCGGGTACTCGAGCGTGATCCCGTTCGCGCCGAGGATCGTCCGGGCCTCCCGGCAGACCTCGAGAGCCTCGCGCACGTTGTTCAGCTTCCCAACGCTGACGTGCTCGGTCCGCAGGCGCCCTTCGTCCTTCATCCGACCGAGGTGCAGCGCCAACAGCATCCCCTTGTTCACTTCGAGGGCCATGTCGACGAGCTTCCGCTGTGTGAGCTGAAATGCGCCGATCGGCTTCCCGAACTGCACTCGGGAAGTGGAGTACTCCAGGGCCGATTCGAAGCACGCTCGCGCCGCGCCCATCGACCCCCACACGATCCCGTATCGAGCCTCGTTCAGACACGAGAGGGGACCCTTCATCCCGCCAACCTCGGGAAGGACGGCATCCGCCGGGAGCCGGACATCTTCCATGATCAGCTCCGAGGTCACGGACGCGCGGAGTGACAGCTTCTTCTCGATGTCCTTGGTGGAGAACCCCGGCGAGTCGGTCGGAACGATGAATCCTCGGACGCCGTCGTCCGTCTGGGCCCACACGACGGCTACGGCGGCGACACCTCCGTTGGTGATCCACATCTTGGTGCCGTTCAGAACCCAGTCGTCGCCGTCACGCCGAGCCGACGTCCTCATGTTCGCCGGATCGCTTCCAAAGTCGGGCTCGGTCAACCCGAAGCATCCGATGGCCTCACCCGCAGCCATCTTCGGTAACCACTCCAGCTTCTGTTCCTCCGATCCGTATTTCCAGATCGGGAACATCGCCAGCGATCCCTGGACGGAGACGAGGCTTCGCACGCCGCTGTCGCCGGCCTCGAGCTCAGTGCATGCGAGGCCGTACATGACCGCGCTGGCCCCGGCCGCCCCGTACCCGCTGAGATGCATGCCGAGGAGCCCCATCGAGCCCAACTCCTTGGCCAGCTGCTCGGATGGGAGCTCCCCGTGCTCGAACCACTCGGCGATCTCGGGGAGAACTCGGTTTCGGACCCAGTCTCGAACGGTGTCGCGCACCGCTCGTTCCTCATCGTTCAGGAGGGCGTCGAGGTTGATGAGGTCCAGCGGGTTGACCGATCCCGAACCCGCCTCGGTCTTGCTCACGGTCTAAAGATAGCCGAAGGGGCGGGACCGCGAACGGCCCCGCCCCTCCTTCCCCGGCTCCCCCCTCAGCCCGGGATGGGCACGTCCGGAACGCTCGCAAGGCCCTTGTCGAGCTGCTCGTCCCGGTACTCCACCTCGGGCAGCCGGTGGTTCAGGTAGTCGTCATACGCCTGCATGTCGAAGAAGCCGTGACCGGACAGGTTGAACAGGATGACCCGCTCCTCGCCGGCTTCCCTCGCCTCGATGGCCTCGTCGATCACGGCCTTGATGGCGTGAGCCGGCTCTGGTCCGGGGATGAAGCCCTGGGTGTGGGCGAACTGCGTCGCGGCCTCGAACACCTCGTTCTGGGAGAAGGCCCTGGCCTCCATATGACCAGCGTGCACCAACAGCGAGAGCGACGGTGCATCGCCGTGGTACCGGAGACCGCCCGCGTGTACCGGCGCGGGGACGAAGGTGTGTCCGAGCGTGTACATGGGCAGCAGCGGTGTCATCTGGCCCGTGTCACCGAAGTCGTACGCCCACGAACCCTTGGTGAGCGTCGGGCATGCTGCCGGTTCGCACGCCACGAAGCGGGCCTGGCTCTTCCCAGCGAGTCGGTCGCCCATGAACGGGTAGCAGAAGCCCGAGTAGTTCGAGCCTCCGCCGACGCACCCGATGATCACGTCGGGCTGATCGCCGGTCATCTCCATCTGCTTCTGGGTCTCGAGACCGATCACGGTCTGGTGAAGGATGACGTGGTTCAAAACACTGCCGAGCGAGTACTTCGTATCCGGGTTCTGGGCGGCCACCTCGATGGCCTCACTGATGGCAATGCCGAGTGAGCCAGTGGACTCGGGGTCCTGTTCGAGGATCTTCTTCCCTGCCTCGGTGGTCGACGATGGCGACGGACGCACCTCGGCACCGAAGGTCTCCATGAAGATGCGCCGGTACGGCTTTTGCTCGTAGGACGCCTTGACCATGAACACCAGGCATTCCATGTCGAAGAACTTGGTGGCCATCGCCAGCGCCGACCCCCACTGCCCGGCTCCCGTCTCCGTGGTGATCTGGCGGACGCCTTCCTCTTTGCTGTAGTAGGCCTGGGCGATGGCGGTGTTCGGCTTGTGGGACCCGGCCGGGGACGTCCCCTCGTACTTGAAGTAGATGTGCGCTGGAGTCTTGAGGGCCTGTTCCAGGCGTCGGGCCCGGTACAAAGGAGTTGGCCTCCACAGCCGGTACACGTCGATAACCGGTCCGGGGATGTCGATCCACTGGTCCGTGGAGACCTCTTGCATGATGAGGGCTTGCGGAAAAAGTGGCGCGAAAAGGTCCGGCGTTACGGGTTCTTTGGTCCCTGGGTGAAGAGGCGGCAGACGCTGCATCCCCGCGCCCACGATGGCCGGCATGATGTTGTACCAGGCGGTCGGGAGATCGTCCGTCTTCAGATTGAACTGGACGGGTTCAGCCATGGCCATGGCCCCTCCTTCGCCTCGGGGATGTGAGTATGGTGAGCCGCGGCCTGCCGCGTCAAGACGGACCAGGAACCGAGTGTGGCGCTCGCCAACCGCCTAGGAGTCTCGAGGGCCACTGTTCGCCGGGTACTGTGTTCTTGATAACATTTGCGATATCAATCTGACAGTACGTCGCTAACCCCCTTTCGTTCTGCTGGCAGGGTCCGATTAGTTCGTATAGGCCCGCTAAACTTGGGATCGATGAAGCGATCGGTCTTGATCTTCATCGTCATGAGCGCGACCGTGATCCTGCCCGCGCAGCCCTCTTGGGCTTGCTCGTGTGTCCAGTCGACCCCCAACGAGCATGCGGCCAGGGCCGACGTCATCTTCACGGGAACGGCGACAGATCCCGGGTCACGCGCGGGCCTCACCTATTGGACAAGTTTTGATGTTGAGGTCGCGTACAAAGGGGCCCTGGGACCAACGGCAGCCGTAGAAACAGCGAGCGGCAGTGCCGGCGATTGCGGGATTGTTTTCCAAGAGGGCGAGCGATACACGGTGTTCGCGCGGGCCCAGGAGGACGGCCTTGATACCAATATTTGCATGGGCACGAGCGATGGGCCGATCCAATCCCGTCATTACGGCCTTACCGCCAAACCTATTTTGGGCCGCGAGACGCGGTTCGCCCCGGAGGGCGGAACCCCCTGGTGGCTGTGGATAGGGCTCGCCCTGGGTGCCGTGCTTCTTCTCGGGGCTGGGGTCGGGATCCTTGGGCGCCGACGCTCCCGGAGTCCCAGGCCCGCCAGTCCTGACTAGCTGGAGTCACACGATCTCGAGCTCAGCGACCATCGTGGGTAGATGGTATTTGCAAAAGACTTTGAAGTTCCCAGATTTGAGAGTCTCCCCGACGGGGTCGGTCTTGCTCTTCTTTCCTGAAGAGACGTCAACATCCAGATCAGTCCCAGTGAGAGCTTTTCGGAAGTCGAGGGATAGGTTGTGCAAAGACACCCCTTCGTTCCGGATCGTGAGTGGCTGCTCGCTGGCGACGGTGAAGCAGGCCGGATCGAACCTGTTGTCGACCATCGTGATCAAGGCAGCAGGCTCCCCTGTGAAGTCGATACAGTCCTGAGCGGATTCCTCGGGGGATTCAGCGGACGGACTCGGCTGGGGCGTGCCGACCGGCTCAACCACCTGCATGACGCCGTCCATCCCCAAGTGGAACTTGCAGAAGAATTCGTACAGCCCCGGCGCGAGGAAGTGACTGAATGGGGTTCTGGTCTCCAGGATCTTCTCGCCCTCGATCGTCAGATCGAGAAGAAATGGAGGTAAGTCGTCCTCGTTCTCACTGATCGTGAAGGTATGGTTCCGGATCCCAAGATTTCGCAGACGCAGGATCTGGTCGCTGACGACTACGGGGCACTCTGGCGCAAAGACATTGTCCAACACGACGATCTCGGCAGTCTCGCCTCGTGTGAGCTGAACGCAGTCATCGTCTCGCGCCGTCCCCGAACCGGCTCTCGCTGGTCCTTGATGATCCGGGGAGGTGGGCTGTTCCTCGGGTGCTTTCGACCCCGCATCAGGCTCCGATCCGTCGCACGCGGTCGCCGTGACGGTGAGGGCAACCACCAGCAGCAGCGGAGTGACGCCGCGCTCCGTTTCCAACCACCTCCCTCGTCAGGCGCCTCCGGACGAGGGGTGCTGGATTGGCATGATTTCCACCTTTCGACCTCAGCTCGACAACCGGTCGCGGAGGAGGCGTTGGGCCTCTTGAGGGTTGGCGGCGCCTTTCGTCTTCTTCATCACCGCGCCGACCAGGAAGCCGATGGCACCCTCTTTTCCCCCACGGAACTGTTCGACCGGGCCGGGGTTCTCCGCGACCACTTCCTCGACCACCGCCAGGAGCGCCGACTCATCGGAAATCTGAGCGAGGCCCTTCGCCTCGACGATCTCCTCGGCGGACTTGCCGCTGACGAAGGCCTCCGCCAGCACCTGCTTCGCCCCGGCCGTCGAGATCTTCTGTTCCTTGATCAAGCGCACGATGTCGGCGATGTGCCGTGGCTTCACGGCTACTTCGCTCAGCGACACCTTCTCTTCATGGAGCAATCCGGCGAGATCACCGGTCATCCATTTCGCTACGGCCATCGGCTCGGCGCCGAGGCCCACCGCTTCCTCGAAGAAGTTCGCCCACTCTCCATCGGTGCCGACCAGACGGGCGGCGGTTGGCTCGAGGCCGTGCATCATGACGAACCGCTGG
>DASSDP010000008.1:0-2847 GCA_035697085.1 Actinomycetota bacterium | reverse complement strand
CTGACCCTGGATCTTCTCGCGGCGCTCGTCGAGCAGCTTGTTGAGCCGCGGGAGTGCCCACTTCCAGATGAAGAAGAAGAGGATGGCGAACGCGATCGCCCCGACGATCAGCTCGTTGGCGTGCGGGTAGAGGTCGCTGGCCTCGTTTTCCTCGGCCGGCGCCTGTTCCTCCTGCGTCCCTGTGTGCGTCTCCTCCTGGGCGAACACCCGAGGGAGGCCGTTGACTATGTAGCTCATCGACGCCTCCCTAGATGATGAACGAGAACGCGATGCCGAACAGGGCGAGCGCCTCGATCAGCCCGATCCCGATGAACATCGTGGCGCGTACCTGGCCGGCATACTCGGGCTGACGGGCCATCGCCTCGACCGACTTGCCGATCAGGATCCCGAGCCCGATCCCCGGACCGATGGCCGCGAGCCCGATGACCAGGCCCCTGCCCACCGTCGAGATCGCCTCGAGGTCACCGGTTACCTGTGCAATCAATCCCAACATCCGCTTTCCTCCTTGTCAGTGCTCCTCTGCCATCGCACCGCCGATGTAGGAGGCGGTGAGGATGGCGAAGATGAACGCCTGAAGAACCGAAACGAAGATCTCCAATCCCACGATTGCGATCGCGATCGCGAACGCGAACGGCCCGAATATTGCCAGCCAGCCCCCCTGGAGCAGCGCAATCGTTCCCAGGAAGAACACCGCGAGCAGGAAGTGCCCGGCCAGGAGGTTGGCCGCGAGTCGCAGAGACAGGGTCACCGGGCGGACGATGATCTGAGTGACGAACTCGATCAACGCAAGCATCGGAACCAGCACCTTGGGCGCGCCGGGCGGGAGCAGGACGTGCTTGAGGTAACCGATGAAGCCGTGCTTGCGGATACCCACGTAGTTGAAGACGACCCAGGAGACGACCGCCATGGTAATCGGAAACGCGATGCGGCTGTTGGCCGAGAAGTTGATCCCCGGGACGATCTCCAGGATGTTGCCGAGGAAGATGAAGAAGAAGAGCGTGACGATCAAGGGCAGGAACTTGTCGCCCTCGTGTCCCATCATGGGCCGGGTGACGTTCTCGCGGAGGAGCTCTACGCCGGCCTCGATGATGCTCTGGAGCTTCCCCGGAACCACCTTCGGCCTCCGGAGGGCCAGGTAGAACAAGAGCACCATCGCGCCGAACGACAGCAGCACCAAGAAGAAGATGAAGCTCATGCAGAAGGTCACCCCGCCGATCTCGAGCGACGGCCCCCAGCACGCCCAGACGAAGTCCTTTGTCGACGGCGGATGGAATTGGGCCAGCAAGGGACCGATCATCGCGCTTGCCTCGGGAACATCCACAGCTCCGCCTGCATCCTTCCCGACAGCAGTCTGGCCTCGGCGATCAGGAGCACAACGGTGGCTGGGACCACCGCCACGGCGAAGGAGAGCGGGGAGAACCACGGAAAGGTGCGCAACATCACAAGCACTAACACGATGACCACGAGCCGGAGGAAGAAGCCTCCGAGCCCCACCGCGAAGATCATGGTCGGTGAGATCCGAGCCGCCCACGCCAGCGATAGTCCGTGAGCGACGAAGTTGGCAGCGACCACCGCGACGCCGATGACCGCCGACCAGCCGGCCGACCAGCCGCTCGTCAGAGTGCCCGCTGCCATGGCGATGGCCGCGGCCGGCAGCGCGAACGGAAGCACGCGGCGGATCGTCTCTTTCTCCGGCTCAGGTCCCTTCACGGTCTCCTCTGCCGTATCTCGCGTAGACGTGATAGACACTCAGCGCCGCCCCCACGATGATCCCGATGCCCGTGAAGATGCGGTTGGTCCCGGTCAGACGATCTACCACGTAGCCAATCAAGCCGAAGACGAGCATGCCCGCAATCAGCGTCGAGGTGATCGCCCAGCCGGTGCCCATGCCCTCCCAGCCGCTACCGTGGTCCCGTCGCTGGGCCATAGGCCGCGAGATTATATCGAGTGCTGCGGCCTGGGGACCAATCGAAGAACGCCCAGCCACCCCCCTGTCCGGCCGACCCCCGTACGGCTCCCTTCTACGGCGAATGGACTACGACATTTGCGGCATCCGCTCTATGGTATTTTTTGTACCTTCCGTCATGATTTCTACCGACATGACGAAGTGGGGAATGAGAAGCCGGCCTCACGCGGCCCCGGTCGAGGAGGTCACGGACGAGGATCTCGTCGAACGGTACCAGCACGGCGACGAGGAGGCCATCGAGGTCCTTCTGGCCAGGTACCGGGACTTCCCTCGGGCCAAGGCGCGCTCCTACTACCTGGTCGGCGCGGACCGCGACGACATCATTCAGGAAGGCTTGATCGGCCTCTACAAGGCGATCCGGGACTATCAGCGAGGCAACAACGCCACGTTCCGCACGTTCGCCGAGGTCTGCGTCACCCGTCAGATCCTCACGGCCGTGAAGACGGCGACCCGGCACAAGCATGGCCCTCTGAACACGGGAATCTCTCTTGCCACGCCCATGTCGGCTTCCGACGACCCCGACCGGATCCTCGCCGACGTCCTCGAGGCCCCCCGCTCCTCGGACCCGGCGGAGCTCGTCGTGTCCATGGAGGGCGTGACCAGCATCAAGGTGGAGTTCATCGGGTCGCTCTCCCGCTTCGAGGCCGAGGTCCTGAGCATGTACCTGGGCGGGAGCTCGTATCAGGAGATCGGCGAGATTCTCTCCCGCCACGTGAAGGCCATCGACAACGCGCTCCAGCGGATCAAGAAGAAGCTCGAGATCCACATTCGCTCACGGGATGCGAAGGATGACAACGACTTCGCGTCCCCCTCGCGAACCGCCCCCTGAGCTACCCCCGCGCGTCTCAGGAGTGATAGACGCGCACCTGAGACCCGACGGC
>DASSDP010000007.1:0-9626 GCA_035697085.1 Actinomycetota bacterium | reverse complement strand
TACAGCACCCTGTTGACCCCGGGGATCTCGGCGACGATGCGCGAGCCGATCCGCTCCAAGACGTCGTGGGGAAGACGAGCCCAGTCGGCGGTCATGGCGTCCTCGCTCGTCACTGCCCGTATCACCACCGGGAACTGATAGGTCCGGCCGTCGCCCATCACCCCGACGCTCCGGGTCGTGAGAAGCACCGCGAATGCCTGCCATAGCTCCCCGGCAAGACCGCCCCGCCGAGTCTCCTCGGCAACGATGGCGTCGGCGCCTCGGACGAGCTCCAGGCGCTCCCGGGTGACCTCCCCCACGATCCGGACTGCCAGCCCCGGGCCCGGGAACGGCTGCCGCTGCACCAGCTCCTCGGGCAGCCCAAGCTCCTCCCCCACCCGACGCACCTCATCCTTGAACAGGTCGCGGAGCGGCTCGACCAGGTCGAGGTCCATGACCTCAGGGAGGCCTCCGACGTTGTGGTGGCTCTTGATCTTCGCCGCCGTCCGGCTTCCCGACTCGATCACGTCCGGATACAGGGTGCCCTGGACCAGGAACTTCGCACCCGAGTGCTCCCGAGCAACTTCTTCGAACACTCGGATGAATTCCTCGCCGATGCCCCGGCGCTTCTCCTCCGGATCGACCACGCCCTCCAGCCGGGCCAGAAACCGGTCCGCCGCCTTCACATGCACGAGCGGCACCTTGAAGTGGCGGGCGAAGGTCTCCTCCACCTCTTCAGGCTCGCCTTCTCGGAGCAATCCCGTGTCCACGAACACGCACGTCAGCCGGTCGCCCACGGCGCGGTGGACCAGCAGCGCGGCCACGGCGGAGTCGATCCCTCCGGAGAGCGCACAGAGCACCAGTCCATCCCCCACCTGCTCGCGGACACGCTCGACGGCCCGATCGATGACGTTGACGGGAGTCCAATCCGGAAGCAGGCCGCAGCCGTCGTACAGGAACCGCTTCAGCATCTCCATCCCGTAGGGGGTGTGGGCCACCTCGGGGTGGAACTGCACCGCGAACAGCCCCCGTTCGGGCTCCTCCATGGCCGCGACGGGGGACGACCCCGTGTGCGCCGTCACTCGAAATCCGTCGGGGGCCCGAGTCACCGTGTCCGCATGACTCATCCAGACCGATTGCTGCCCGGGCAGGTCCCGGAACAGGACCGCCGAGCTCATCGCGTCGAGGTCGGTCCTTCCGTACTCACGGGCTCCCGTGGGCCGGACCTCCCCGCCGAGGGCCTGGGCCATGGCCTGCTGCCCGTAGCAGATCCCGAGCACGGGCACGCCGAGACCAAGGAGCGCGGCGTTCAGCGCGGGAGCACCCGGTTCGTACACCGAGGCCGGTCCGCCGGACAGGATGATCGCCGCCGGACGCCGGGCGGCAAGATCCCTGGGCGGCACGTCGTACGGAACGATCTCCGAGTACACGTGGCATTCGCGGACCCGCCGGGCGATCAGCTGGGCGTACTGCGCACCGAAATCGACCACGAAGACGGGGCGGGGCTCGTCGCTCACCCCATCCCCAGGCCCTGGCTTCGCTGAAGATCCTTCCCCTCCGTCCGGATGGCCGGGGCCACCATGACCTCCGCCTTCTGGAATTCCTTGATGTTCGCGTAGCCGCAGGTGGCCATGGACATTCGAAGGGCCCCGAACAGGTTGAGGGTCCCGTCGTTCTCGTGCGCCGGCCCCACCAGGATCTCCTCGAGCGTTCCGATCTGCTTCGTGCGGACCCGCGTTCCCCGAGGAAGCTCCGGATGAAACGTGGCCATCCCCCAGTGGAAGCCCTTTCCGGGAGCCTCGTACGCCCGTGCCAGCGGCGATCCGATCATGACGGCGTCCGCGCCGCAGGCGATGGCCTTTGCGATGTCGCCTCCGGTGCGCATCCCTCCGTCGGCGATCACGTGGGCGTATCGCCCCGTCTCGTGAAGATGCTGCATTCGGGCCGCCGCGGCATCGGCGATCGCGGTCGCCTGGGGAACGCCGACCCCGATCACCCCGCGAGTGGTGCAGGCGGCGCCCGGCCCGACGCCCACGAGCACACCCATCGCTCCCGTTCTCATCAGGTGCAACGCGGTGGCGTACGAGGCGCAGCCGCCGACGATCACTGGGATCTCGAAGCTGGCGATGAATTCCTTCAGGTTGAGGGGCTCCGTCCTGGTTGAGACATGCTCGGCCGAGACCACGGTCCCCTGCACCACGAGGATGTCCAGCTCGGCCTGGAGGACGAGGTCGGCATACTGACGAACTCGTTGCGGGGTGAGGGACGCCGCGGTCACCACGCCTCCGTCCTTGATCTCCCGGATCCGCCGGGCGATCAGCTCCTCCTTGATGGGCTCGCGGTAGAGCTCCTGCATCCGCCGGGTGGCCTTCTCGTCCGGGAGCGCGGCGATCTCCTCGAGCACCGCATCAGGGTCCTCGTAGCGGGTCTGGACCCCTTCCAGGTTGAGGACCGCCAGCCCGCCCAGGCGCCCGATCTGCACGGCGGAGGCCGGAGAGACAACTCCATCCATCGCTGAGGCCGCCAGGGGCAGCTCGAAGCGGTAGGCGTCGATCTCCCAGGTGATGTCGATGTCGTCCGGGTCGCGGGTCCTCCGGGACGGCACGATGGAGATCTCATCGAAACCGTACCCGCGCCTCGCTGCCTTCCCCTGTCCGACCTCGATCTCCACTGCTGGCTCCTTCCGCTCGCGTTCACATATGCCGAACGCCCGGCCGAGGGAGGAGGCCAGGCGCCGGGAAGAGCCTCATCGTGCTGCGTTCGGCACGAAGGTATCACCGGCTCCCGCCGAGTTCAACGGATGCATCGGCACGTCCGATAATACGAGCGTGGCAAAGCCTGGCCGGCTCCTCCGGATCACCGGGAACATCTTCCTCGCCGCAGGATTCGTGGTGCTTGCCTACGTTGCCTGGTTGCTCTGGGGCACGGGGATCTACACCTCGAGGGCCCAGGGCCAGCTCCGCGAGGACATCTCCGTCCGGATCCAGGATCCTCGCTCCGGCGAGCTGTCACGGACGCGGGTGCTCCCCGGAGAAGCACTGGCCTTGCTGCGGATCCCGAAGATCGACATGGACGTCGTGGTCATCGAGGGCACGGACATCCGAGATCTCAAGAAGGGGCCGGGCCACTACAAGGACACTGCGTACCCCTGGGAGGATGACGGCAAGGTGGCCATCGCCGGACACCGCACTACCTACGGAGCGCCGTTCTGGTCGCTGGACAAGCTTCGCCGGGGGGATCGGATCAGCCTGGCGACGGAGTTCGGCACGTTCGACTATCGGGTGTCTCGGACCCGCGAGGTTGTGCCAACCGAGACCACGATCCTTCAGCAAACGAAGGAACCCACGCTGGTCCTCACCACGTGCACGCCGCGTTTCTCCGCTGCTAAACGTCTCATCATCTTTGCCGACCGGATGACCTGACCTCGACGGGCGCGGTGATCAGAAGCGTTCGGGCACGAAGGTTTGATCGGTGATCGGGGGGCGCACGTAGCCCTCGTCCATCTGCTCCGGTGGGAGGTCGATGGGCTCGGGGGTGAGGTCCTCGTAGGGGACCAGGCTGAGGAGGTGGCTGATAACGTTTAGCCGAGCCCGTCTCTTGTCATCCGAGGCCACCACATACCACGGTGCCTGCTTGATGTCCGTGTACTTGAACATCTCATCCTTCGCCCGGGAGTAGTCGACCCACCGAGCACGCGACGCCACGTCGATCGGAGTCAACTTCCAGCGTTTCGTGGGATCCTCGATGCGCTGGCGAAAGCGCCGCTCCTGTTCCTCGTCGCTTACGGAGAACCAGTACTTGACGAGGATGATTCCGGCCCGAACAAGCATCCGCTCGAACTCCGGGCAGGAGCGGAGGAACTCCTGGTACTCCTCCTCCGAGCAGAATCCCATGACCCGCTCGACGCCGGCCCGGTTGTACCAGCTCCGGTCGAACAGCACCATGTGACCGGCAGACGGCAAGTGCGCGATGTAGCGCTGGAAGTACCACTGCGTCTTTTCCCGCTCGGTTGGAGCCGGCAACGCTGCGACCGTGCATACGCGGGGATTCAACGGCTCGGTGATCCGTTTGATCGCGCCCCCCTTCCCCGCGGCATCCCGGCCCTCGAAGATGACCACGACCTTGAGGCCCTTGTTCCGGATCCACTCCTGCAGCTTGACCAGCTCGACCTGGAGAGTCCTCAGTGCCTTGAGATACTCCTTCTTTCCCAGCTTTCCGGTCGTTGCCATGATCCGGGGAAGCCTAGCAACTGCCGTGACGTCAGGGTTTGCGTCGATGGCAAGAAGGCTGGGTACGGTCCTATCGCGGCGGTCGACTAGAGTTCCGACCGTGAGGCCGGCGGGCGGGCCTGCATGAGCGTCGAGGGAGAGCGGCGGAGTCGTATCCAGGGCCGTGCGTCGCCACGACGTAGGCGACGCCCGTCCGGCGAGCCCCCGCCGCTGCCCCGCAAACTGGGCACAAGCGGCAGGATATGGGTCGGGCTCGTCGCATACCTCGCCGTTCTCCTCGTCCTCCTGCTCTTCTTCTTCCAGCATTGGACCGACACTTTCGATCGATTCGACTCCTTTCGTCTACGTGGTATCGCCAGGCTACGGACCGACTGGCTCACCGACTGGATGCAGGTCGCGAATGGGCTGGGCTCGCGCTGGACGATCAGGGTGCTCAGGTGGGGAACGATCGCGGTCCTCATCGGGTTCCGTCGATGGCGCCACTTGCTGATCTTCCTGGGGAGCGTCCTGTTCGTGGAATTGGTCGCATACCAGCTCTCGATCTTCATCGGTCGACACCGACCTCTCGGGGTCGAGATCATCGGAGATTGGGAAGGATTCGCCATGCCCTCTCGACCCGTGGCCGGCCTCTCGGTCACGTTGGTCGGAATGGTGTACGCGCTGGTCGTCCCGGGACGCCCGAGATCCATCGCGAAGTGGGTTGCCGGGATCACCATCGGACTGTTCGTCTTCGCCCGGATGTACTTGGCAGTCGACCATCCCACGGACGCCGGATTCGCTGCGATCTTCGGGATTGCCGTCGCGGTCGTGTCCTTCCGCTGGTTCGCGCCGAACGATGTGTTCCCCGTCACGTATCGACGGGGAAGAACCGCGCACCTCGACATCGGTGGGATCCGCGGCGACGCGATCCGGCGAGCCGTCCAGGATCAGGTGGGGTTCACGGTGCTGGAAACGAAACCGGTTGGCCTCGCCGGCTCTGCCGGGTCCACGCCTCTTCGCTTGCGCGTCGCGGCAGCGGACGGGCAGCCGGAACACTACCTGTTCGGGAAGCTCTATGCCAAGAGCCACGTGCGCTCGGACCGTTGGTACAAGTTTGGGCGGTCGATCCTGTACGGAGCGCTCGAGGACGAGGCGCCGTTCCAGTCGGTCCGTCGATTCGTGGAGTACGAGGACTACACGCTGAGGCTGCTGGGCGACAGCGGCGTTCCGACCCCTGCACCATACGGGATCGTGGAGATCACCCCCGAGCGCGAATACATGATCTTGATGGAGTTCTTCGCGGGAGCGGTAGAGATCGGAGAGGCAGACGTCGACGACGGAATCATCGACGATGGACTCGCCCTGGTTCGAAGACTCTGGGACACGGGGTTGGCCCACAGGGACATCAAGCCGGCCAACCTGATGGTCCGAGATGGGAAGGTCCTGTTGATCGACGTGTTCTTCGTGCAGGTTCGTCCGTCACCCTGGCGACAAGCCGTCGACCTTGCCAACATGATGATGGTCCTTGCGTTGAGGAGCGATGCGAAACGCGTCTATGAGCGGGCGCTGAAGCTGTTCACCGAAGAAGAGATCGCCGAGGCCTTCGCCGCCACACGCGGCGTGGCCAGCCCCACCCAGCTGCGGAACGCCATGAAGGAAGAAGGGAAGGACCTCCTGAACGAGTTCCGGCAGTTGGCGCCGAAAAGGCGTCCCGTAGCCATCCAGCGCTGGAGCATCCGCCGGGTATTCCTGACCGTGCAGGTGGTTCTCCTGGGCCTGCTCTTTCTCTTGCTTGTAGTGAACAACTGGAACGTGTTCGCATGATTGGCCGGCCGGGGCCCGCTCGACGTGGCGTTGTGCTTTCTGGCCTGCTCGTCCTCATGTTGCTTCCGGGTTGCGGGCAGCAGGAGGCGCCGTGCGAGGGCGAGGGCGCCGAGATCCTGTTCCTGGCGGCTCAGGGCATCCCATCGGCCGCGTACGTCCCCTGCATCGAGAATTTCCCCGTGGGCTGGACGTTCGGTGGCTCCGAGGCGGAGTCGGGGCGCTTCCGATTCTGGCTGGACTCGGACCGCGCGGGGCCGCAGGCCGTCGAGGTGATCCTGGAGCGGACATGCGACACGCGCGGCGCGGTCGAGGTTCCGTCACCCTCCGGAGTGCCCGTGGAGGTCCAGCGCTTCGAGAAGCCTCTCAGCTTGCGACCGCGGTTTGCTCTGGATCGCTTCGATGTCTTTCCCGGAGGCTGCATCACGTACAGGTTCGAGTTCGCGACCGGAGCACAACCCGCCCTGGTGTTTGAAGTCAACGAGGCACTCGGGTTCGTCCCTCGAGCCCTGGGCGTGCGAATCCTGCGCGAAGAGCTCGGGCTCGAACTGTGCGGTGCGGGCGCGCGCCCGTGCCCCGGGTAACCGAGCCGCATCCGTGCTGACCAGCAGACGACGCACGCTCCTCTACGCCGTCGTGCTGGTGGGAACCATGGCCGCTATCTTTCTGGCCGTCGGAACGAACACCGGACCGACGGGCCTCGATACGAGAGTTGGATGGGTCGGCCGTCTGGACGAAAGCGTCTTTCGAACCAGCGACGACATCAGGACCGGCATCCTGACCGGGGTTGCCACGGTGCTCGACGTGGCCGGTGGAGGGATCGTGACGATCCCGTTCCGGGCCCTCGTCGCCATCGTTCTGTTGGTCAAGCGACGGTGGCCGGCGTTCTCCGTCTGGATCCTGACGTGGGCGTTCGCCGAGGCGGCGGTGAGGGGAGCCAAGGTGTTCTTCGCGCGGCCTCGCCCGCCGATGCCCCTCGTCTCGACCACGGGGTTCTCGTTTCCCTCGGGGCACGCCGTTGCCACGGCATCGATCGCCATGGCACTCGTGCTGGTGCTCATGCCGCCCGGTCGGACCAGGAGAAAGTGGGAGATCCTGGCGATCGTGTTCACGTTCGTGATGGCGCTTTCCCGCGTCTACCTCCGGGCCCACTGGCTGTCCGACGTTGAAGCTGGCGTGCTGCTCGGAGCGATAGCGGCGCTGGCCGCTGCCTCGGTGGTGACGGAGGTTCGCGACGTGCACCGTAGGAGGAGGAGTCCGGACCCGTGATGAGATCCCGTCCGATCCGATGGACGACGGGGTCCTAGCTCGATGCGGGGACCCGAGGCTCTCCCTCGGGTGAGGGTGCCTTCAGCCAGCCCTTCTTCCGTCGCCAGATCAGATAGGTGAGGCCACCAAGCGGTATCTGGAAGGCGTACGTCAGCGTACGAAAGACGAGGACAGCCGCAACCACCTGCGCCCGGAAAACCTCCGTCGGGACATTTGCCTGCTCCTGTCCAGCGAGAAGGAGGCCACCGATGTAGCCGAGCTCCGCGATCCCAACTCCCCCGGGGGTGATGGGCAGCGCCGTGAGGAGTCGGCCGAACGCGAACACGCCGAGCACCTGTGCCGTGCTGATCTCAGCTTGGGACACGCCGACATGGCGAAGGGCGAGCAACAGGACCAGCCACAGGGCAAGATGGCTGATCAGGGTGGAGAGAGTGAGCTTCAGCCACCCCTTGGACACCAGCTGGATGGTCTGCTTGCGGAAGCGCACGGCGGCCTGGCCCCAGTCGGCGACCGGCTGCTTGCGGATCAGCTTCCGAAGGAACGATGCTGCTCTCCCCAGTCCGGAGCCGATCTTCTGAGCGAAGTCCTTCTTCCACAGCACGAGGCCGAACATCACAACCGCAGCGATCAGAACGGCTACCCCGATCACCGCGGCGATCAGCAGGGCACCTCCGGCTCTTCCTTCAACGGCGAGAAGCGCAAGGGCCACGACCGGAAGGCCCAGCTTCATGAAGATGTTCCAGATCCCGGTAACCAGCACCGAGAGCGCGACCTGTGAGTTTGTGAACCCCCAAGAGTGATACATCGCGTAGGTGACGCCGACGGCGACCACGCCACCACCCGGCATCGTGTTCGCGATCGAGGTCGAGGTCTGAGTGGCCACCGCCCCCTGGCCCAGCGTCAGGCCCGGCATCGCGGCTGTCTGCTGGGGCCAGTAGGAAACGATGTTCAGGATCATGACGGCGAACAGAGTGGCCAGCTCCCGCCATGTCATCGAGCCGAGGGCCTCCCCAACGGCGGAATAGTCCGCGACCTTCGGTATGGCGAAGGCGAAGACTCCGACCGCGATGGCGAGGGAGACGACGATCTGGATGACGCGCCAGACTCGCTTCCTCCGTCGGGCCCGATCCTCGATCATGGCCTTGCCCCCATGCTCGTGAGGTTATGAGGGGAGATACCCGATCTCTCGGAGGCGGTTCAGGATCGTGTCGATGCACTCCTCGGGCGTGGCCTTGTCCGTCTCCACGATCACCTCGGGCTCTTCCGGAGGCTCGTACGGATCCGACACACCGGTGAACTCCTTGATCTCACCCCGCATGGCCTTCTCGTACAGGCCCTTGACGTCGCGGCGAACGCACTCCTCCAGAGGACAGCTGACGAACACCTCCACGAAGTCTCCGACTTGCTTTCGAACCTGATCGCGTGTTCCCCGGTACGGGGAGATGGCCGACACGATGACCGCGACGCCGTGGAAGGTGAGCCGTTCGGCCACCCACCCGATGCGGAGGATGTTGGTGTCGCGATCCTCTCGCGAATATCCCAGGCCCTTGGAGAGATTGGTCCGAACGACGTCTCCGTCGAGCAGCTCGACCTTCATCTTCCTCGATTCGAGCTCGTCGAAGAGCTTCTCTGCGAGCGTCGACTTTCCCGAGCTCGGGAGACCGGTGAACCAGACCGTGAAGCCTCGCTGGTCCGAGCTCGGGGCCGCGGGGTCGTCGCGGGCGACCCGCGGGGCGGCCTCGGTCACAGGATGCTCCTTCCCTGGATGCCCTCGGGCTCCCGCAGTCCGTACAGCTTCATGAGCGTGGGGCCGACGTCGATCAAGCGGAGGCCCTCGGTCTTCCCCGTGGCCTGGCCGGGCAGGCCCGACAGCGAGAAGACGCCGCGGGTGTCATGGTTGGCGCCGTCGGGTCCCGTGTCGTTCTCGTACGTGAACACCTCGCCGAACCCGATGGTGCCGACCGAGCGCCACTCCAGTCCGCCGAAGTACACGATGAGATCGGGAGCCACTCCCCGGACCTCGGGGTACACGTTCTCCGGCCGAAACACTCTCGTCCCCAGCGGCTTCCCATCCGGCCCGGCCATGGCCTCGAGCTTTCCAGCAAGCTCGTCCCGGATCCGTTCGTAGTCCGACGGGTCCACCACGCCCCCTGGTTCCCGCCCCTTGACGTTCACGAACACCCGGCCGTAGTAGCCGCCGTCGCCCCAGGCGACCGTCTTCGACCAGTCGATGGGAGCCTCAAGGATCTTCGTCGGACCCTCGAGCTTGCCATCCAGGGTCAGGTAGCCCTCCTGGATGAGCCAGTCGTTCAGGCAGACCCCCCCGGCCATGGCCCTGGCTCCGTGATC
>DASSDP010000006.1:0-8728 GCA_035697085.1 Actinomycetota bacterium | reverse complement strand
GCACGTGAAGTTCCTGGAGGACGAGATCGCCCTCCTTCGTCGCCGTCTGCACAGCGCCCCTCGTCAGGTGAAGATCCTCGAAGAGCGACTCCTCGAGGCCAAGAGCGAGATCGCCAAGGCTGCCGGCCAGAACGACAAGCTGGTCACGTCACTGCGGGCCGAGCGGGAAAAGATCGAAGCCCTGAGGGAAGAGGTAGAGAAGCTCACCCAGCCGCCGGCCTCCTTCGGAGTCCTCATCGGCAGCAACGAGGACGGAAGCGTCGACGTGTTCACCTCCGGTCGGAAGTTGCGGGTCAACGTCGATCCCAGCGTGGACCGCTCCACGTTTCATCGCGGCGCGGAGCTCATCCTGAACGAGGGGATGAACGTGATCGAGGTCCTCCCACAGGACCGCATCGGCGAGGTCGTGTCGGTGAAGGAGATCCTCGACGAGGATCGAGTCATCGTTCTCGGGCGCGGCGACGAGGAGATGGTCGCGGTCATCTCCAAGGCGCTTCGCGACGATCCGTTCCGGGTGGGGGACTCGCTCCTCTACGACCCTCGCTCCGGTCACGTGCTGGAGCGGCTGCCCAAGGAGGAGATCGAGGAGCTCGTCCTGGAAGAGATCCCCGACGTCACTTACGCCAACATCGGCGGGCTCGGAACCCAGATCGAGGACATCCGTGACGCCGTGGAGATGCCGTTCCTGTACGCGGAGCTGTTCAGAGAGCACCAGCTCCGCCCGCCCAAGGGCGTGCTCCTGTACGGCCCGCCCGGATGCGGGAAGACCCTCATCGCCAAGGCCGTGGCCAACTCGCTGGCGCAGCAGGTCCGGGAGAAGACGGGACGGGAGGGCGTGCACTCTTACTTCCTCAACGTGAAAGGTCCGGAGCTTCTCAACAAATACGTCGGTGAGACCGAGCGTCAGATCCGGGTCATCTTCCAGCGCGCGAAGGAGAAGGCCCAGGAGGGGTTCCCGGTGATCGTGTTCTTCGACGAGATGGACGCCATCTTCCGGATCCGTGGCTCGGGGATCTCGAGCGATGTTGAGAATACCATCGTGCCGCAGCTCCTATCGGAGATCGACGGCGTCGAGTTGCTGAAGAACGTCATCGTGATCGGGGCATCGAACCGCGAGGACCTCATCGACCCGGCCCTGCTTCGCCCCGGCCGTCTCGACGTGAAGATCAAGATCGAGCGCCCGGTGGCGGAGGCGGCCCGGGACATCATGGCCAAGTACCTGGTCCCTGAGCTTCCCATCCACCCCGACGACATCAAGCAGGCCGGCGGGGACATCGGCGCGGCCGTGCGGCGAATCATCGACCGGACCGTGGAGCAGATGTACTCGATCGGGGACGAGAACCGATTCCTGGAAGTGACCTACCAGAACGGCGACAAGGAGGTCCTGTACTTCAAGGACTTCAACTCGGGAGCGATGATCGAGAACATCGTGGCCCGAGCGAAGAAGATGGCCATCAAGCGGTTCCTCTCGGAAGGCGAGAAGGGCCTGAAGCTGGAGGATCTCCTCACGGCCGTCCGCGCCGAGTTCAAGGAGAACGAGGATCTCCCCAACACCACCAACCCGGACGACTGGGCTCGGATCTCCGGAAAGAAGGGCGAGCGGATCGTGTACGTGCGGACGCTCCTCGGCGACCGGGAGGGCGACGTGGGCCGCCAGGTCGAGCAGGTTCGAGCCGGCCAGTACCTGTAACCGAGCCGAGCGGCCGGGTCCGGGCATCCCGGCCTGACGGGCCGTATCCTAGGACCCTCATGGCGATCCCCAAGGTGATGGGCATCGAGACCGAGTACGGCATCTCGGGCCCCGGCACGACCGACTTCAACCCCGTGCTTGCGTCGTCCCTGCTCATCAACTCGTATGCCGGCAACCTTCGACGCATCCGGTGGGACTACGAGCAGGAGAGCCCCCTCCGTGACGCCCGCGGGTTCGAGCCTGTTCAGGAGCGGGAATCCACCGAGGAGGACCTCGGCCTCGCCAACGTCATCCTTCCCAACGGCGCCAGGTACTACGTCGACCACGCCCACCCGGAGTACTCCACACCGGAATGTGCGAGCGCCCGGGACCTGGTGATCCACGACAAGGCAGGCGAACGGATCCTGGAGCGGTCCCTGGAGCTGGCGCAGGAGGTCCTTCCTCCCGGCGAACGGATCGCCATCTACAAGAACAACACCGATGGAAAGGGCAACTCCTACGGTTGCCACGAGAACTACCTGGTGGACCGGCGCACTCAATTCGCGAGCATCGTTCGCGACCTGATGCCCTTCTTCGTCACCCGCCAGGTGTTCACGGGTGCCGGGAAGGTCGCGGCCGAAAGCACGCACGCGGACGCCGAGAACGTCGCGTATCAGCTCAGCCAGCGAGCCGACTTCTTCGAAGCGGAGATCGGCCTGGAAACGACTCTGAAGCGGCCCATCATCAACACCCGCGACGAGCCGCACGCAGATCCGGAGAAGTACCGCCGACTCCACGTCATCGTCGGCGATGCCAACATGAGCGAGATGTCGACGTTCCTGAAGCTCGGGACGACGGCCCTCGTCCTCAAGATGATCGAGGACGAGTTCCTCCCCGATCTCTCCCTCGACAATCCAGTGGCGTCGCTGCACACGATCTCGTGGGACCCGACGCTCAAGACCACCGTGGCCATGGCGGACGGCAGGAAGGTGACCGCCGTCGAGCTCCAGTGGGAATACCTGGACCACGCCAAGAAATACGCGAAGGAGCACGACCCCACGCCGGCCAACCTCGACGTGCTCCAGCAGTGGGAGGCCACCCTCACAGCGCTGGAGGAAGACCCGATGAATCTCGCCAGGGAGTTGGATTGGGTGGCGAAGTACCGGCTGTTGCAGGCATACCGAGAGCGGGACGGCCTGGACTGGCGGGATCCGAAGCTCGCGCTGATCGACCTCCAGTATCACGACGTCCGCCGCGATCGAGGCCTGTATTACAAGTTGGTGGAGGGCGGGAAGGTTGACCGGTTGGTGACGGACGCGGAGGTGGAGTTCGCTGTAGGGCAGCCGCCCGAGGACACTCGCGCCTACTTCAGAGGCAACTGCATCCAGAAGTATCCGGGCTCCATCATGGCCGCCTCCTGGGACTCGGTCATCTTCGACACCGGACGAGAGGCTCTCCAGCGCGTCCCGATGCGCGAGCCGCTCCGGGGGACGAAGGAGCACGTGGATGATCTTCTGGGCCAGGCGGACGATGCGGCGTCGCTGGTGGATCGCCTCCGTTCCTAGCGGCCTTTCTTTGCTGAGATTCGCCTCCTCGGGCCTACAATAGGACGGAGCACGCCGCGACCGGAAGGAGGCCCATTGCCCCAGGAACAGGAGCAGAAGAAGGTGCAGCGGAAGGGTGGGGGAGGCGGCCCCACCGAGTCCGACGCGGCCGGTCAGACGACCTCCGCCAAGAAAGGCGAAAAACTCAAGGAAGAGATGGACGAGATGCTCGAGGAGATCGACGAGGTCCTCGAGGAGAACGCGGAAGAATTCATCAAGAGCTACGTCCAGAAGGGCGGGGAATGATCCCGGATCAACCAGGGCTTCCCCTGGGCTCGAATCCGAGCTTCTTCGACCTCGTCCGTGGACTCTCGACGGAAGCAAACGCCGCGCAACGTACGCCCATCGACGGGAACCCGGCCGCGGTCGCCCACGGGACCACGGTGATCGCGCTGAAGTTCACGGACGGCGTGGTGATGGCCGGCGACCGTCGCGCGGTCGAGGGGTACACGATCGCCGACGAAGAGATGAACAAGGTCTTTCCCGCCGACGACTATTCGGCGGTGGGCATCGCCGGCGTGGCCGGCCAGGCCATCGAGATGGTCAAGCTGTTCCAGTTGGAGCTGGAGCACTACGAGAAGGTCGAAGGAGAGCACCTCTCCCTGGAGGGGAAGGCCAACCGCCTGGCCCAGATGGTTCGCGCTTCCTTTCCGATGGTCATGCAGGGCCTCGTCGTCGTCCCCATCTATGCCGGCTTTGACCCTCGCAGGAGCGAGGGACGCATCTACCGGTACGACGTCATCGGCGGTCGCTACGAGGAGTCCGACTACGCGGCGACGGGATCCGGGAGCCGCGACGCGAAGGCCAGCATGAAGAAGAGATGGCGCCGGGATCTCTCCCAAAGCGACGCCATCGAGGTGGCCGTGGAGGCCCTCGTGGACGCGGGCGAGGAGGATACGGCAACCGGCGGTCCTGACCTGATCCGAGGCATCTTTCCGACCGTGCACGTGGTTACCACGGACGGGGTCGAGGAACTCGGTGAGGACACGGTGCGGCAGGCCGCCCAGACCGTGATCGATCGCAGGAGACCGGCCTGATGCCGATGCCGTTCTACGTGGCGCCGGAGCAGATGATGAAGGACCGCCACGACTACGCCCGCAAGGGCATCGCTCGAGGCAAGCCGGTGGTGGCGATGGAGTACGCGGATGGGATCCTGTTCGTGGCGGACAATCCCTCGGCGACCCTGCACAAGATCTCCGAACTCTACGACCGGATCGCCTTCGCCGGCGTGGGGAAGTACAGCGAGTTCGAGAACCTGCGCATCGCAGGGGTCCGCATGGCCGATCTGCGCGGGTATTCGTACGGGCGGGAGGACGTCACCGCGAAGGCCGTGGCAAACGCATATTCCCAGGTCCTCTCGAACATCTTCACACAGGAAATGAAGCCATACGAGGTTGAGCTCCTGGTCGCTCAGGTGGGGGAGCGGCAGGAAGAGAACGAACTGTTCCATATCCTCTACGACGGAAGCGTTTCAGACGAGGAGGGCGTCCTGGCCATGGGTGGCGAGTCCGAGACACTGTCGACGACGTTGAAGGAGACGTATCGAGAGGGTCTCGATCTCGCCGAGGCCGTTCGTCTGAGCACCGCTCCGATGACGTCGGAGGCGGGTCTCGACCCGGAACGGGTGGAGGCCGCGGTGCTCGACCGAACCCGAAAGGGACGGCGGAAGTTTCGGCGACTGGCGGACGAAGAGATCGGCGCAATCCTCAAGAGATAGGAACTCCGTTGAACTGGGTGCGTGAAGGGTTATGCCTCCCGCCCACGGAATCAGGTGAGCCCGATAGCGATCGCGCATGGCGTCCGTGGGTCCTCGAAGAAGAGGAAGGCACCTTTCGCATGTGGTACTCGGGCCACGACGGAACCACATGGCGAATCATGGAGGCGCTTCAAAAGCCGGGCGGCGCGTGGGAGCGGCAGGGGGTATCCATCGACGTCGGCTTCGCCGGCGACACCGATGACTACGGCGTGCAGGCGCCGTGCGTCGTTCGGACGCGGGGAGGCTACTTGATGGCGTACGCGGGCTTCGACGGCGAGGTCACGCGGCTCCACATGGCCACCTCACAGGACGGGCACGAGTGGTCTCCGCTGGGGACATTCCTGCAGCGCGGTGAGGAAGACACGATCGGCGCGAGTCATCCCGCACTCTTGATCACCGGCACCCGGTGGTGGCTGTTCTTCTCCGGATACGACGGCACGGGAGAAGGACGGAAGGCATCCGTCTTGGCCGCTGTCTCGGAGTCCGGCGCCTCCTGGGATCGGTTGGGCCCGGTTCTCGTCCCGGAGCTGAGCGAGGTGTCGGCCAGCCACCCCTGTGTGATCGACATCGCCCGCGACCTGCACATGTTCTACGCGAGCGACAATGGAAAGCAGGTCGGGATCGCCCTCGCCACATCGAGGGACGGGGTCAACTGGGATCGCCGGGGTGTGGTCCTGCCGCCGTCGGGAGACGGTCCCGACAGCCTGGCCACCCACGCGCCGTGCGTCATCCGGATGTCCAACGGATCACTGAAGATGTGGTACTCGGCCCTGCCGCTCGAGGACACTCAGTTCGCCTATCGCATCTGTTCTGCCACGCTGACTCACCCCTGACCCCACGTCCAAAGAAAGGTCGTGGGCTCTGGCCGACCTTGGATCGGCTAGTCGGGGCTACACTGGAATCGTGGACCGTCGGATCTTCGGTCTGGAGAACGAATACGGCGTGACCTGCACGTTTCGGGGGCAGCGGCGGTTGTCTCCGGACGAGGTGGCCCGGTACCTGTTCCGTCGAGTGGTGCACTGGGGCCGTTCATCGAACGTCTTCCTGGAGAACGGCGCTCGCCTCTATCTGGACGTCGGCTCCCATCCCGAGTACGCCACCCCGGAGTGTGACTCGGTCACCGAGCTGGTCGGGCACGACAAGGCGGGGGAACGGATCCTGGAGTCACTCCTCTCGGCGGCTCAGATGCGGCTGCACGAAGAGGGGATCTCCGGCGAGGTGTACTTGTTCAAGAACAACACCGACTCGGCCGGGAACTCGTACGGGTGCCACGAGAACTACCTGGTGGCCCGACAGGGCGAGTTCGCACGGATGGCCGAGATCCTCATCCCCTTCTTCGTCACTCGGCAGGTGTACGCCGGCGCGGGGAAGGTGCTGCACGGGCCGCGAGGCGCACAGTACTGCCTCTCCCAGCGGGCGGAGCACATCTGGGAGGGAGTGTCTTCCGCCACGACACGGTCGCGCCCGATCATCAACACGCGGGACGAACCCCACGCCGACGCCGAGCGGTACCGGCGACTCCACGTCATCGTGGGGGACTCGAATATGAGCGAGTTCACCTCGTTCCTCAAAGTCGGAGTGACCGATCTCGTGCTTCGGATGGTGGAGGAGAACAGCGTGATGCGCGACCTCACGCTGGAGAATCCCATCCGGGCCATCCGGGAGATCAGCCACGACATCACGTGTCGCAAGCGGGTTCGCCTGGCAAGCGGGAGAGAACTGTCGGCGCTCGACATCCAGAGCGAGTATCTGGACCGAGCGACGCGTTTTGCCGAACACCACGGCCTCGATCCGGTGGCCACGAAGGTCCTGAACGCCTGGGAACACGCCTTGACAGCATTGCGAGAGGGGGCTCTCGATCGCCTGGTGACCAAGGTGGACTGGGTGGCCAAGCACCAGCTCCTGACCAGGTATCGGGAGAAGCACGGATTATCGCTGTCCCATCCGAAGATCGCCCTCATGGACCTGGCGTACCACGACGTCAACCAGGAACGGGGCCTGTATTACCTGCTCCAGCGTCGGGGCATGGTCGAGCGGGTGGTCGACGAACAGGACGTCCAGCGAGCCATGAAGGATCCGCCGCAAAGCACTCGCGCGAGGCTCCGAGGCGAGTTCATCCGCCGAGCGAAGCAGCGACGCCGCGACTACACGGTGGACTGGGTCCACCTGAAGCTGAACGATCAGGCCCAGCGCACCGTGCTGTGCAAGGACCCGTTCCGTTCACACGATGAGCGGGTCGAGCAGCTGATGGCCCACATGTGAGAGGTGGAGTTGATGTCGCCGCCCACCGATGAAAGCCGTCACACCCCGCGGCTTGTCATGGGACTCGGAAGCATCATGCTTCTCGCAACCTCACTTGGTCTTGCGACGGCACGGAACCACCCGTCAGGAATGGTCAATGCTCTGGAGGGTTTGTTCACCGGCATTGGCTTCGCGATTGTCTTTTCACTTCCCATCGTGCTGCAGATTTTCTTGGTTCGATCTCAGCTCATGAGCTGGGTTATTGGTCCGAGCCTTCTCACGATCTGCACCTGGATCGCCGTGGCCCTCTTCACTGGCGACGGGGTGGCGACTCTCTTCTCCGTCACCTCCTCGATCTACGGCGTCCTGTTGTTACTGATCCTGTTTCCCATCCTTCTTCCGCTCCTGCTCGTTCGACCCGACCTCCTCGTCGGACTTCTCGGCTTCGCCTTCCTCTCTTTCTCAATCCTGGCCACCATCGCCATTCTTCTCAGCGATGCATCGGTGATCACGGCTGGGGTACCCCTGATCGTTGTGGTCTCGCTGGGCGGAATCATGATCGACCGATCGCTTCGTCAGGCCGCTGCTGCCTAGGAGTCCTCGAGGGGGCTCAGACGGGTCTGGCCATGTACGCGGTGACCGTATCGTTGATAACACACCTGTTATCTAAAGAAAGGCCTCACATTTACTCTTGATAACTTATCTGATATCTGAGACACAGTACACGCCAAGGGACCCACCAACACCTATGGCCGGAGGAAACCCTCGCTGACGACGGTGCGGGCGATCTCGAACGCTCCCAGGAAATCGTCCGTGGCGTTCGAGCTCGCGGCGACCACTGTGAGACCGCTGCCGTTCTGTTTCGCCAGCTCGATCGCGCGGCGAGCCCCCAGTTGGGTCACCTCCCACCCGGTCATCCCCACGATCCGAGCCGTCGTCGCGAAGCACACGGCAGGTGCACCTGCCGCGAGCGCAGCGTCGAACGCGACGCCTCCGGCTGCCGACACGACGATCACGACGCGACCCTCCAACTTCACGAGGCCCGGAAGCCCGGCACCCTGGTTCGGAACGACCTCGAAGCCCACATCTGCAGCTTCCAGAGCGCCGATAACCGGAGCAGCGCGCTGAACGCGCTCCTCATGTGACGCCACTCGGGGTTCGGCCACCACGACGACGGCGGTCTCATGCAGCTTTGCCAGCGCCACGGCGCGAGCCGCAACGGCCTCGGGCCGCACCTCCACCGGCACCTCCACATCCGCAGGCGCGGCTCCCAGGACGCCGACTGCGCCTGCCGCCAGTGCCGCCTCAGCGCTCGTAGCGGCGTCCACCACGTCGACCACCGCGACCACTCGCCCACGCGATCCGGCCTCCGCGGCCCCCGTGGCGTCGAAGGCCACCTCCAGCCTTCCGGCCATCACTTCCGCTCCTTCGGGCCCTGCCTCCACCGGGCCGACCCGG
>DASSDP010000005.1:0-10269 GCA_035697085.1 Actinomycetota bacterium | reverse complement strand
ACTCTTGTTGGAGGAGCTGGCCGGGCGGCCGCGACCCCCGGCAACGGGGGCCGAGGAAAGTCCGGACTCCGAAGGGCAGGGTGCTGGGTAACACCCAGGCGGGGCGACCCGCGGAAAGTGCCACAGAGAAAAGACCGCCCCTCACGGGGTAAGGGTGAAACGGTGAGGTAAGAGCTCACCAGCGCGCCGGGCGACCGGCACGGCTCGGCAAACCCCACCTGGAGCAAGGCCAAGCAGGGAGCACGGCCGGCAACGGCCGAGGGGCGGCCCGCCCAATGCTCCCGGGTAGGCTGCATGAGGGCCGCGGTAACGCGGCTCCCAGACAGATGGTCGCCTCCGCGGTCACCGCGGACAGAATCCGGCTTACAGGCCGGCTCCTCCATCTCTGCGCCATCCCGCCGAAGTGCGATAGCGTTTAGGGGATGCGCGGTCCGTCTCCGCGAAGCAGTCTGCTCCTGGTGGGGATCCTCGTTCTCGGCGGGGTCCTGGCGACCGTCGTGGCCAATATCGACCGCGGTGTTCCCGAGTCTGCCGTGGAGGTCGACGGCCCCATGCCCTCGATCGATCGGCGCGCGCTGAAGGGAAGCCGCGTTTCTCCGGATCACTTCCGAGGTCGGGTGGCGCTGGTCAACTTCTGGGCGTCGTGGTGCGGACCCTGCCGCCGCGAACAACCGGGGCTGGAACGCCTGTCGAAGGAGCTCGAAGGCCAGGGCGTGCGCTTCGTGGGCATCAACTTCCAGGATGACCGGGCGGCGGCGCTGGCGTATCTCGACGAGTTCGAGGTCAGCTATCCGAGCGTGGCCGATCGAGAGGGAATCCTGGCGTATCGGTTCGGGGTCCCGTACCTGCCGGCGACCGTGCTCGTCGACGCGCAGGGGGAGATGCGGTACCGACTGGTGGGTGCCCAGACCGAGACCACGCTCCGGCGATACCTCACCCAGCTCCTCGCAGAGCCGGCGAGTCCGGAGAACTCCTGACCTCTACGGGATCGACGTTCCTCTCGACATCACCCGGAAGTCGTAGGCGGGAGCGACGTCGATCAGGTTGAACATCAGCCCCTCTGTTCCAAGGACGGGCTCGAACGGAACGGAATTGGCCCTCGCCTGGAGCGTCATCGTGCTTGCGGTCACGCTGAACAGGCGGTCCTGGAAGACGGGGTTGGGTACCGCGACCAAACCGACGGGGACGTCGATCGTGATCGTGCCGGGAGCGGTCGGCGTGAACGAACCCGTCACCTGCGTGATGGGTGGATAGGTCATGTAGACTCCACCGCCCTGCCGCGTGTGGCGGTTTTCACCCACGAAGAACTGCGGGGCCTCGTTGTTGAACGATTCCATGTAGACATGGAAGTTCTTCCCACCGTCCGTACTCGTGGACGACGGTGTGATCCACTGCGTGGACCATACAAGGTCCCTGTCGGGGTTCTGGCTGGTCGGGCTGGGCGCCAGGCTGGTGAGGTTTGCGACGACCATACGGATGCGGTATCGAGCCGGGTTCGACAGCAACGAGACCCTCGAGGAGAGGATGTCCAGGTTCGGCTGGTTCGGACCCGTCACGCCCAGTGCTTCGAACGTCCCATCACCGCCCGGATCCGTCACGGCGTTGGTCGGGGCAGGGTCGCCACTGATCGTCGGGTTCGAGAGGAAGAGGCCGGGTCCCCCGTTCTGGCGGACGGTCATGAGGTGGGTGGAGATCGAACTGCGGTTGTTGGAGTCGGTGAACGCGATGATGGCCTCGCCCTGGTTCCCGATCCGCCCCTGGAAGAAATCGCCCAGCTGCTGCCGATTCCCGCACTGGTTTCCGATCAGGGTGAACGCCGAGCTGTGCGAGACGTGGTGCCCTCCCACGAGGATCGGCGCCGTGAACGTCGGCGATGGCTCGGTGCCGTCGAGCGTCTGGGTCATGTACAGGCTCCAGTTACCGTTGGCCCCGTCGGGTCCTTGGCATCCGCCCGGTGCGTCCACAGTGCTGGTGCCGTACCAGACCACGTTGACCCGCCCCGCATCCCCCGCGGTAGCCCAGGCGAAGATGTTGTTGTGGAGGCCGGGCGTCGGGATCTGGACGGGCGTCGTCCACGAGGAGCCTTCGGTGGTCGACGATGACCAGAACAGGAGGGTATCCCCGATGACGTTGCCGGCACCGTCGACGTCGGCTTGTTCCCACACGGTAAACAGGTTCCCGGCCCGGTCAATAGCCAGGGTTGGGAAGTTCGCACCTGTGATGAAACCCGGGAAGCTGGCCACAGGAAGGTCGACGCAGGACAGCCCAGTGGGGTCAGAGGTGAAGGCGACCCTCTGGCACCGCCCGATCAGGATGCGGTTCAGGTCATTGTTATCGTGGATGACGAAGATCTTGTGCGTGGTCGGGCTGACCTCGACGTTGCCCATGATGCCCTCATCGCAGGGCGCGCTGATGTCCTTCTCCGGGGCGAAGAGGATGCCAGCACTGGCTCCGACGCCCCCGGCGGGGGATCGGGCCATGACCAGCTGATTGTTACCGATCGTGATGTTGCCGCCCGGGCAGTTCGGGTTGCCCTGGAGGAACTTGTTGTGGACGAGATACAGATCCCCGCCCGCAGTGGGGTCACCGTCCGTGGCGTACCACTGGCGGTCGACGATCGTGTTGATCACCCCGGTGCAGCTGCCACCGGGGGGGAGGAAGGTGCGACCCTGGTCCTCCGACCGGGACACGCTGAAGTTCGCCAGCGTGAGCTCGTTGAAGTAGATGTTGTTGTCGGTATCGGTGGCGAGCTCGCTGTCGCCACCGCCGGCGCAGGTGGGAAGCTTTCCCTCCGTCGGCGAGGCCGCCGGGACCCACTTGTACGTCTTTCCGCCATCCCTGGAGATCCAGATCCAGCTGGTCCCGGACGAGAGCGAGTTTGGCGAATGGGTGTAGATGCGACCGGCGGAGTCGACCCGTGTGCCGGGCTCAAAACCGGCTCCCTGGATGCTGCTCATCGTGGCGCGTCCGAACGTCGGCACCGCTGGTGCGGCAGCCGTAGCCTTTGAAACATTGGATCCAGGCGTGTTCACCCCGATCCCGACCGACGACGCGACCAGACCGAGGAGGAGAGCGAGGTAGGGAAGGAGCGAGCGACGGGCAGGCATGGCGAGCCTCCTTATGTTCTCCCCGCTCCACCAGGAAGCGGGCGAGCCCCCTGGGGGAGTTCAACTCTACTTCCGCTCTTTCGACGAGGTCAAGAGGAAATCCTCAAGCCGGACAATTGCTCACGTGATCAGGCCGCGCTGGGAGCGGGCAGCAGGGATGGGCGGATCCCCACGGCCGCAGGGGAAGCGGGCAGACCTCCGGAGTCCCCGTCTCTACGGGATCGACGTTCCTCGCGACATCACCCGGAAGTCGTACGCGGGAGCAACGTCGATCAGATTGAAAGGTAAGCCTCCGATTCCTCCGAAGTCCGGAACCGAGTTGGCCCTGTTCACAAGGGTCATCGTGCTCGCTGTCACGCTGAAGAGCCGGCTGGCGAAGATGGGGTTCGCCACTGCAACCAGAGTTGTCGGCACGTCGATGGTTATGGTGCCAGGAGCGGTTGGCGTGTATGAGCCGGTGACCGCCGTCCTGCCCGGATAGGTGAGCAACGCCCCACCCCCGTTGAAATCCACTGCGGTCTCTCCCATGAAGAACTGTGGCGCCGCGTTATTGAACGATTCCATATAGACGTGGAAGGTCTTCCCGCCGTTCGGATCGGTCGCCGAGGGTACCTTCCATTGTGTTGACCACACCAGATCTCTATCGGGATTGAGGCTTGTCGAAGCAGGAGCGAGGCTCGTGAGGTCAGACACGACCATTCGGATGCGATATCGAGCGGGGCTCGACAACAGAGAGACTCGGGACGAGAGGATGTCCATGTTCGGTTGATTGGCTTGCGTTATCCCGTTCCCTTCGAAGGTCGCATCCCCGGAGGGATCAGCAACGGCGTTCGTCGGGGCGGGGTCTCCGTTGATGATCGGATTCGAGGCGAAAACGCCGGACCCGCCATTCTGTCGCACGAACATGTTGTGCGGCACGATTCCAATCTGGGTGTTGGAATCCGAGAACGCAATGATCGCTTCACCTTGCGTGCCGATACGCATCTGGAAGAAGTCACCGAGCCTCGTTCGGTCCGCTTCTCCGCACTGCCCACCGATGAGCGTGAATGCGTGTCCTTGAGCGACATGATGTTCGCTGGCCAGAATCGGGAGCGTGAAGGTTGGCGTGGCATCGGTGCCGTTGAGCGTCTGGGTCATGTAGAGGTTCCACAACCCATCCACGCTGTCGGGGCCGCCGTACGTCGGGTCCGGAAAATCGACGTCGTGGCCGCAGGTGGCATCGTTGGGATTCTGAAGCGCATCCGTGCCGTACCAGGCGACGTTGACTCGCCCGGCGTCGCCGGCGGCAGCCCAGGTGAAGATGTTGTTATGCAGGCCCGGAGTGGGGATCTGCACGGGAGCCGTCCAATTGTTCCCTTCGTCGGTGGAGGACGACCAATACAGGAGCGTGTCCCCGATGACGTCTCCCTGAGCATCGATCGGTGCTGCCTGCCACACGGCAAAGAGACTTCCCGATCTATCGATCGCGAGGCTGGGAAAGTTCGCCCCGGTTCTCTGTCCCGGCAGATTGGCGACGGGGAGATCAACACACGATAGGCCCGTTGGGTCCGAGGTAAATGCTACCGTCTGGCACCGGGCGATGAGGATGCGATTCAAGGCATCGTTGTCGTGGATGACATAGATCTTATGGGTCGTCGGACTCACTTCCACATTCCCCATGATGCCTTCGTCGCATGGTCCGGTAATGGCCTTTTCGGGAGCGAAAGTGACACCGGCGTCTGCGCCGATTCCTCCGATGGGAGACCGGGCCATCACGAGCTGGTTGTTGGGCACGAACTGGCCGCCTGGGCACACTGGATTCCCCTGCGCGAAGTTGTTGTGTGCGAGATATAGGTTTCCGCCCGCCGTCGCGTCTCCGTCGGTCTCGTACCACTGACGGTCGACAAGGGTATTGATAACCCCTACGCAGTTTGGAGGGGTGAACGTCCGTCCCTGATCATCGGAGCGGGCAACGCTGAAGTTGGCCAGGGTGAGATCGTTGTGGTAGAGGTGCCCGCCACTGTCGACGGCGATCTCGCTGTCTCCGCCGCCCGCGCAGGTCGGAAGCTTTCCTTGTGTTGGAGCGGATGCGGGGATCCACTTGAACGTCTTCCCGCCGTCCCGGGAGATCCAGATCCAGCTCGTGCCGGACGACAAGGTGTTCGGGCTCGTGGTGTAGATCCGGCCCGCGGAATCGACTCGGATGGCCGGCTCGAATCCCCACCCCTGGATTCCGCTGATCGTCGGGCGTCCGAAGGTGGGAAGCGACGGCGCCTGGGCACTCGCACGAGATACGTCCGAGCCAGGGGCGCTCACGCCGACGCTCACCGACGATGCAACAAGGCCGAGAAGAATAGCGAGGTAGAGAAGAATCGAGCGACGGGCGAACATCCGGGCCTCCTGTCGATTCTCCCCGCTCCGCCGGGAAGCGGGCGAGCCCCTGCGGGGGTCTCAACTGTACTGAGTCGGCCTCGAGGTGGTCAAGGCCAAATAGCTCAGGTCGGACAAGCGTGCGGATGCTACCGGTTGACGGCGCGGGCCAGCTGCTTGCCCGCGTGGTACGAGGAACGGACCAGCGGGCCGGACTCCACGTGCGCGAATCCCATGGCCATTCCTTCGTCGGCGAGCTCCCGGAACTCGTCCGGGGTGACCCACCGATCCACGGGGAGGTGAAACTTCGTGGGCTGGAGGTACTGGCTGAGCGTGACCAGATCCACGCCGGAATTTCGAAGGTCTGCCAGCGATTCGAGAACCTCTTCCTTGCGCTCGCCCATGCCCAGGATGATTCCTGACTTCGTGAACTGATCGGATCGGAGCTCTTTGGCCACCCGGAGCACGTCCAGCGTCCGGTCGTACCCGAAGGCCGGACGGATGCGACCGTGAAGCCGCCGCACCGTCTCGAGGTTGAGAGCGAAGACGTCCGGCTCGGCGTCCATGACAGTCGCCAGCGCCTGGCGGTCTCCCTTGAGGTCCGGTGTGAGCACTTCCACGCCACATTCAGGAAGCTGTTCTCTGATGGCGCGGACGCAGGCCGCCCAGATGCGTGCGCCACCGTCCGGTAGATCGTCGCGAGCCACGCTGGTCAGCACGACGTGTCGAAGTCCCATCGCTTTCACTGCCGTGGCGATCCGTTCGGGTTCGGTCTCATCCACTGCGAACGGCTTCGCGGTCTGCACGTCGCAGAAGCCGCACCGGCGCGTACAACGGTCGCCGAGAATGAGGAAGGTCGCCTCCCGATCCTCCCAGCACTCGTAGATGTTCGGGCATCCGGCTTCCTCGCACACCGTGTGGAGGTCGAGGTCGTTCATGATCTTCTTCAGGCTGCGGAAGTTGGGGCCGAACTGAGCTTTCACCCTCAACCAGTCGGGACGCCTCCCCACCGGCTGAGCGGTTTGCGCGCACCCAACCGAGTGCGCCACATGCGTGTCTTCCAGGTGATCGGCGTGCCCGTGGCCGTTCTCTTTCCCGTTGGTGTCAACGATCGGGAGGTACAGGCGCCGCTTCGTCGGGTTCTTGTCCCTCGACGGCGCCCTCAAAACTCGGCCAGCTCCTTCATGGCGGTGTGGATACCTTCCACGTTGGGCATGAAGAAGTGCTCCAGAGGCCCCGAGAACGGCATCGCCGGGATATCGGGACCGCCCACGCGGACGAGAGGTCCGTCGAGGTCGAACATGATCTCTTCGGCGATGGTGGCTACGATCTCGGCGCCTGCGCCGTATGTACGGTTGTCCTCGTATACCACCATGGCCTTCCCCGTCTTCCGCACGGAATCCAGGATCGTCTCCTTGTCGAGCGGAGCGATCGTGCGAACGTCCACGACCTCCACGGAGAGGCCGTCCTCGTCGGCGAGCTTCGAGGCAGCTTCGAGGCAAAGATGGAGCATGAATCCATAGGCAATGCAGGTGAGATCGTCTCCCTCTCGCTTGACGTCGGCCTTTCCGATGGGCACCTCGAATGGCTCGTCGGGCACCTCTCCCTTGATGAGCCGATACGTCTTCTTGTGCTCGAGGAACAGAACGGGATCGGGGTCGCGGATGGCCGTGCGGAGCATCCCCTTCACGTCGTACGGGGTTGCCGGAACCACGACCTTCAAGCCGGGAACGTGCCCGTAGAACGCCTCGATGGACTGGGAGTGATACAGGGCGCCATGGACGCCTCCACCGTAGGGCGCGCGTACGACCATGGGAACCTCGAAGTCGTTATTGGACCGGTACCTGAGCCGGGCGGCCTCGGACACCAGCTGATCGAAGGCCGGGTGGATGAAGTCCGCGAACTGGATCTCTGCCACAGGGCGGAGCCCGTGCAGGGCCATGCCGATGGCCAGGCCCACGATGGAGGATTCCGCGAGCGGTGTGTCGAGCACCCGCGTCTCACCGAACTCGTCCAGGAAATCGGCGGTGGCCCGAAACACTCCGCCCCGGGCACCGACGTCCTCGCCCATCACCAGGACTCGGTCGTCTTCCTTCATCTCTTCCCACAGCGTGTCGTGGATCGTCTGGACGATGTTCTTCTCCGTCATGTCAGGCATGTCAGGCCTCCTCGGCGAAGACATGGCGGAGCGCCGACTCCGGCTCGGGATCGGGCGCGTTCCACGCCTCGTCCACGCCCTTGTCCATCTCCGCCTTCAGCTCTTCCCTGATGGCCTCGACCTTGTCGTCGTCGACGATGCCCACTCGCTTGAGATAGCTGGCGAACGTCGGGATGGGGTCTTTCTTCTTGGCTTCCTCGACCTCTTCACGGGTGCGATATGTCCTGTCGTCGTCGTCGGAGGTGTGGGGGAAGAATCGATAGGTCTTGCACTCGATCAGGGTAGGTCCACCTCCCGATCGGGCTCGATCCACCGCTTCTCGCATGGTCTCGTAGCACGCCAGCACGTCGTTCCCATCGATGGTCACGCCGGGAAAGCCGTATCCCTCACCGCGGATGGAGACGTCCTTGACCCCCATCTGCTTCGAAAGCGGAACCGAGATCGCGTACAGGTTGTTCTCGCAGACGAAGACGATCGGCAGCTCGTGGATCCCCGCGAAGTTCAGAGCCTCGTGCCAGTCCCCCTCGCTTGTGGCCCCATCACCGAACCAGGAGCCCACCACGGAGTCCTGGCCGAGGTATTTCATGGCGTAGGCGATGCCCGAGGCGTGCGGCATCTGCGTGGCGATGGGGGAGGAGCCGGAGATGATGCCCAGCCGCCGGGAGCCCCAGTGCGCCGGCATCTGCCGTCCACCGGACGAAGGGTCGTCGGCCTTTGCGAAGACCCCCAGAAAGATGTCCTTCGGAGTCATTCCGGCGACGAGGCACACCGCGAGGTCACGGTAGTAGGGGAGGAAGATATCCTTGCCCTTGATCAGCGGCCACGCCGTGCCGACCTGACACCCCTCGTGCCCCGACACGGGCACAACGAACGGGGCCTTCCCCTGTCGGTTGAGTCGAAACTGCTGCTCGTCGCAGAGGCGAGCGGTCACCATCGTGCGGTACATGGCCATCAGGTCGTCTTCCGTCAGGCCGAGCCGGGAATGTCGGTCGGTCGATTGCTTCACGCGTGTGCGTGTGGCCACCGTTGCTACCTCCTCGTGTGAGGACGTGCGAGCGCGGGCTCGGGCGACGGCCCGCTGCGATGAATTCTAGCATCGGGCCTTTCGCCCCCAAGGGTCGGGCGTACAGTACGGCCGTGCAGCCCGGCTCAGACGCTCTCGAGGAGCGCGTGGCGGCGATCGCAGCCTCGGTGGGGGCCCGGGTCGATGATCCCGATGCCCCTCTGGGTCTCAGCCCACTCGGACGGACCGAATTTGCCCTCGCCTTGGAGGAAGCGCTCGGCGTTCGCCTCGCGGACAGCTCCGGGTTGCGAACCGTCGCGGACGCGGCGGCGGCAGTGGCCGCGCAGAGGAGAGAGAGAAGGCCGCCGACACCGACCCTCCATCCTGCGACGGGGAAGCTTCAGGGAATCGCTCGAGCCATCGGCGCGCCCGCTCTCCGGTGGTATTTCCATCTGAGCGTTCGGGGAGCGGAACGGATCCCTCGATCCGGGGCGGTGATTATCGCTTCCAACCACCGCAGCATGTGGGACATTCCGCTGCTCGTCATGGCCAGCCCTCGGGCCATCGTGTTCATGGCGGAGGAGGGGGTCTTCGGATCCGGCATCGCCTCGTGGTTCTTCACTCGGCTGGGTGGCTTTCCGGTGCGACGGGGAGCCGGTGACCTTCGAGCCATCAGGGCCGCCTCGACCGTGGTCCGTTCCAATCGAGTGTTGGGCATCTATCCGGAAGGCACACGGGGTCGCGGCGTTCTCCTGCCGTTCCGTCCGGGAGCGGCCTGGATCGCTCTCCGGGCCGGCGCGCCCCTCGTACCCGTTGGGATCTCGGGAACGGAAGGGATTGTCTCTGGGAGGATCTCGATTCCGCGCCGCGCGAGTGTGGAGATCGCATTCGGAGAGCCCATCGACGTCGGGCAGGAACCGGACCCGAACAAGAGAATGGATCAGGCGTCCGACCTCACCGACCGGCTTCGGTCCGAGGTCGAACGCCTGATCCGACGTTCTTGATTCGGTTTCTCTTACGCTGGAAGTGAAACGACTCGCCGGGTTCCGATGAACCCTCCGATCAAGGCAACCACGCTACCGGCGAGCGCCAACCACGCCCCGACCTGGATCGATTCGAGAAACGCGGAGGTCGTCTCGGCTCGATACACGCTGATCGCGAACAGGACGAACGCCACGATGCCGAGGGCCCCAGCGAGTCTCGTGAGCCAATTCGCCGACAGCCCCAGGACCGCGAGCACCGCGATCGCGATGATCACCGCTCCGGCTGAGGTCAGGAACACCGTATCGGCATCCGGAGAGGGCTGGAAGAACACCCGGTAGCTGAGCTGCGTGGCCGCTTCACCGCCGACCCATTCGAGGAACGTTCCGACGATCATCCCCGCCGCTCCGAGCACGGTAAGAAAGACGCGCCCCAAGACGGTCCCTGGCCCCGGGCCAACCACGACTGCCTCGGGAGTAGTGGTTGTCTCGTGAACGTTGACCACGTCCGTGCTTTGCCCATGCGCGGAGTCGGCATCATGGGTGTGGGTTTCGCCTGTTTCCTCGTGCGTGTGTGTTTGATTTGCCATCGTTCCTCCTTTCAGGCTCATTTTTCCCGTTGCCGCGAACGGCTAACCAAAGCGCCGAGCCCCAAGATGTCACTACCCCCTG
>DASSDP010000004.1:0-2174 GCA_035697085.1 Actinomycetota bacterium | reverse complement strand
CACGTCACCGGGAACCGCTTCCGCCACGGAACCACGCTGCTTCGGTGGCGGCCGGACAAGGACCCCCGGCAGTGCACCATCGACCAGATGCGCCCCGCCCGCACCCGCTGAACGGGCCTGACCACGCTCAGCGTTCTTCGGAGGAGGTCCTCTTTCGTGCCCACGTCATCGCCAAACGAGCGTTTGTTTGGTGGTGCCATTGCCGAAAACTGGAAGGGGTCGGACGGTCGCGGAGCGTGTTCTCTCGTGGCAGTTTCGGCCTAAACGGTTTCGGTGGATAGGCCGAAGCCTCGCACGGGCACGATCTGTGCCGGCCGGCCCTCCATCCACGTCCACAGCTCCGAGGCGGGGACGGGCCGGCTGAGGTAGTACCCCTGGGCCATGTCGCAGCCGAGATTCTCCAGCTGGCTCCAGATCTCCGGAGTCTCCACTCCCTCGGCCACCGTCTCCAGCCCGAGGTTGCGGCCGAGGTCGATGGTGGCCCGCACGATCGTGGCGTCGTTCTCGTCCGTGGCCATGTTCATGACGAACGAGCGGTCGATCTTGACCTCGTTCACGGGCAGCCGCTGAAGGTAGGACAGCGACGAGTGACCCGTGCCGAAGTCGTCCAGCGATAGCCGAACGCCCATGAAGCTCAGCCGGTCCAGGATGGCCATGGCTCGGGTGGGGTCCGTCATGACGGCGCTCTCGGTGATCTCCAGCTCGAGCCATCGTGCCGGGATGCCCCACTTCCCCAGGAGCCGGGCGACGTCCTCCGGGAACTGCTCGTCCTGAAGATTTCGAACCGACAGGTTCACCGCCATCCGAAGCCTGAGGCCCATCTGCCGCCACTCGTCGCACTGACGAAGCGCCTCGTCCAGAACGTGCAGCGTGAACGGGCGCATCAGGCCGGTGTGCTCGGCGAGGGGGACGAACTCCATCGGCATCAGCAGGTTCCGGGAGGGGTGCTGCCATCGAACCAGGGCCTCGACGCCCTTGATCTCGGCGCTTCGCACATCGGCCTTGGGCTGGAAGTGAAGGATCAGCTCCCCTTCGGCCAGGGCCCGTCGGAGCTCACCCAGAAGCGCGAGGCGCGCCGGGCTGTACTGGTCGTGCTTGATCGCGTAGAACTCGAAGTGGCTGTGCGCTTCCTTCGCCGCGTACATCGCCACGTCCGCGTGCTGAATGAGGGTATCGGCGTCGGCACCGTGTTCGGGATACAGGGCGATCCCCACGCTGGCCTCGATATCCAGCGCCAGTCCCTTCACTACGAACGAGCGCTCCAGCTCCTTGCGAACCTTTTCCGCGACCATCGAGGCGGACCGACGGTCGGTCACCTTCTGGAGCAGGACCCCGAATTCGTCGCCTCCTAGACGGGCCACGGTGTCGCTCTCCCGAACCGTGGCTTGAAGGCGGGTGCCGATCTGCTGCAGGAGGAGATCGCCGCTTCGATGACCCAGCGTGTCGTTGACTTCCTTGAACCGATCGACGTCGATGATCAACACCCCAAGCGAGGCGCTCTCGCGCTCCGCGGTGAGGATGGCCTGCTCGATGCGGTCGTGGAAGAGCGTGCGGTTGGGGAGGTCGGTCAATCCGTCGTACATCGCCAAGTGTTCGTTCTCCGCGGCCTGCCGCTGGAGTCGTCGGGAGGCCTTCTTCACGATGCGAAACAGCGTCGCCCACAGGAGGAGGAGTCCGCCCAGTAGCAGCAGGTACATCCTGGTCGTCTCCCGGTCGATGGTCGCGGCGATGGGCCCGTACGGCAGGTAGATCTCGAAGGCGCCGGCCGGCCGCTGGTAGTCGCCAAACTGGAGGGGTACGTACACCTCGAGCAGCTGTCCCAGGCTCCGCTCGCCTGCCTCCTCCGCCTCGTCGAGCTCCTGCTCCACGTGCCCGGAGACATCCCCCTGCAACGCGGCCTTCAGCCCGCTGGAGGCCGGAAACGTCTGTCCGACGATCTTCGGATCGTCCGAGTAGACGACCTGGTAGTCGCGGTTCCAAATCTTGATGCGGGCCACCACCTCGTCGCCGATGAGGCCGGCTCGCAGCGTGTTGTCGAGGATGCGAAAACGGTTTGGATCGAGTCCCCTGCCCAGGTCGGACGCCCGAAGCAGCGGTTGGATCCCGAGCTTGGCGATGAGCTCGGCGGCATGCTTGTTGCTGTCGAGGATCCGCTCCTGGATCCGGCCTCTCAG
>DASSDP010000003.1:0-4344 GCA_035697085.1 Actinomycetota bacterium | reverse complement strand
TGTCGCGGCGGGCGAACCCACATATCGCTTGTGCCGGCCAGAGACGCCTGACCGTCATCCGTCGTCACGAAGAAGTTCTGGTTCGGTCCCTCCAGGGGAACCTCACCGGCTCCGGGAAGGGGTGGTTGGTTGTTCGCAGCGGCCTCCGGGGGGGGATTCACCCACTGGTACGGCGCAGGCGGCCCGAATCCGTCGAACAACGGGAAGACGGGGTGGCCGGCAGATTGCACAAGAACCGCACTGAGGATGTACAGCCCGGCCGCGACCACTCCCGACGACAGGATGCGGTGCTTCACGATCAAATGGAGATGTGAACGATGGGGCTGGTGGCGAGCGACGGCGGCCAGACGATGGCCCGCGTGTTCACCGAGACCCATTCCCAGATCACGCTGATCGCGTTGACGTTCTCTCCTGCGCGGGCATTCCCTGGAGGCGCGAACTGCAACCCGCTTCCGCTCGGGAGTGCCCCGACAGGGAGGCGCACGCTCCGGGCGGCGTCGGCCACGGCATCGGAGGAGAGATCTCGCGCTCTCGGAAGGACATGACGGAACAGTCCCCAGGCCGATCCGAATCCGGACAGAGCGGCCGCCGACATCTCTTCGTTGTGACGGCGGCGGTACTCATTCCGAGCCCAGCGGAGGGCCGTTCCTGCCTGGGGAGAGAGCTTGGTCGCGTCTAGGTAGCCGGCATCGGGCTTGTCGGAAGCAAAGAGCCCGAGGGCGTCCTCCCCCAAGAGCCTTCCGAACTCAGGATGACAGTAGCTCGAGCTCGTCCCGATGGTCGCCAGGAGCGGGACGTTCTCTGAGACGAGGGCACGTCGCAGGTTGACCCCGTCGATCAGGTAGGCCACCACCACGAGCACATCCGTGCGAGCCCGCCGGATGTCTTCGACCAGGCGAAGGTAGTCGACGCTATCGAGCTCGTAGGGGAAGGCCCCGGCGAGAGTGAGTCCCGTTTCCTCGATCTCGCTCTGCGCTCCGAGCGCCACCGCCCGGCCGTACGGGTCGTCAACGTACGTCACCGAGTACCGGGCCTCACGTCCGGTTGCCCCGGGAAGCCGTTGGTCCCGGATGAACTCCACCGCAGCCTGGCCGAGCGATGCTCCGGCACCGACCGCACGGAAGAACCGCGTTCCCGGAGCGGCGCCACGGCCCACCTCTCCGACGGCGCCGGTCTCCCAGAAGACGGCGTCGAGTCGGGAGGCGGCTTCGGCCGCTGGAGCGGAGATGGTGCTTCCGTAGCTTCCGACGACGACGGAGGCTCCGGCGTCCACAGCACGTTCCACAGCGCCGGGAGCTCCGTCGAACGAATCGGCGGGCTCCAACACCAGTCGGATCGGCCGGCCATCGACACCGCCGTCTTGGTTCACCAGGTCGGCGGCGAGCTGAACGCCTCGAAACTCCTCGACCCCCCCCATCCCCTGGCCGCCGGCCGTCGGGTACACGGCTCCCACGACGATCTCCTGGGGATCGGATGTGCAGGACGATGAGAGAGCGACGAGCACCAGCTTCGCCATGGTCAGTCGCTTCACGGATCTACCTCCCTGATCATCCTAGGGTTAGAAGATTGGCTATCACGTGCGTGGCCGCCGGCGCGGTCCAACTCCCCGTCGCCCATCGCTGCCACCCGAAGAGCAGTCCGGCGCCGAGGTCGATCGGAAACGCCGCAACGCCGTATAGGGGGAGGTGAACCGCGGCGAAGGCGAGAGCGGACCCCACGATGGCCACTGCCGGACCCCACCGAGACAACCACCCGTACAGGAACTTTCGGAAGAACGCCTCCTCGGCGACCGCGGCGATGCTGCCTGTGACCACCACGGTCGCCGTTGCGGGAAGCACCAGCGTGGGGATGAGTCCACGTACCGCAGCGAACGAAAGTGCACCGAGAAACGCCACTGAAATCCAGCGAAGCGGATCGGTTCGCGCCGTGATCGGGTGGTCGTGCGGCATCAGGACCGCCGCGGCTCCAACCGCGATGATGATCGCGGTGGCGTCCCAGCCCACCTGCCTGGTGGTCAGGGCGGTGAGTCCGGCCGCGGCCACCACTCCCCGGAGGCCGGGATGGACTCGTGAGGATGTCGCGCCGGCTCTCACTCCACCGTGAACGGGACGGAGACGATGATCCGGGGATCGAACGGCCCGTGGTCGGAGGCCACGAACTCGGCTTCCAGCAGATGAGGGCCTGCAGGAACGGGCGCTCCAAGGATGTCGGCGAGGTTCTCGTCCAGATCTCCAAGCAGAGTGATCGTCTCGCCGTCGAGGCGGAGATGGATGTGTCCCTCGTCCGGGCTAAGGTTCATGCTGACCTCTTTCGTGAGCGTGGCTCCGTCCAGTTGCAGTCGGACCCGCACCGCGTCCGGGGTGAGAACGGCGCCCGACGCCGGTTCGACCAGTGAGAGCTTGGCGGTGGAAGACGGCCGCTCGAGAACGGGGCTGGGGGATGAGTTCGGGGTTGCGGTTCCTCCGTTTCCGTCTCCGTTCCCGCCGCACGATGCCAGCACCAGCACGGCAGTCGTCGCCAGCGGAACCAGCTTCCACGTCCTGCTTGCTTTCATTCCGTGATCTCCTGATCGAACTGGGCGGTGAAGGTGGCGCCATCCTCGGCCGTCGCTTCGACTCCGAATCGCCAACCTCCCGGATCCAGGTCCACCCCGGCGACGAAGTGCCCCGGACCGAGTCGCCGAACCTCCAGCTCCAGGCCGTCACCACCTGTCGGTGCCGCGTTGATCGCGGCCTCGGTCACGGCGAGCTCCTCGCCCGCCGGATCGAAGAACGTGAAGTGCACTTCGTTGCCTCCTGCCGTCCCCGGGTCAACATAGGCCTGCACCGAGCGGTCGCCCGGCAGCGAGATGGTATACAGGTCCGGCTGGCCCGGTCCCCCCTCGATGACCTGAACCTCTTGCACCGGAGCTCGCGTCTTCAGCTCCAAAGGGATCTCCTTCGAATCGGCCGCTTGCTGGATGAGCACGCCCACGCGCCACGTCCCTCCCACGGAAAGGTTGGTCCCCTGGCCTTCCCACCGTCCCTCGGCAGCCTCGGAGAGCTGCAGTTCGGACTCGCCGATGTCGGAGCGCTCGGGGAGCCTGAAGCGCAGCCTCACGGACAGAGCGGGGACGCCTTCGCCGGAGTCGAAGTCCTGGATGCGCACGTCGAATGTATTCGGACCGGGTGTTCCCGGCGTTGCGGTGAGCCTGATCCGGACGGTTTGCGCAAAGTCGCTCCCCGCAACGACCACCTGTTCCGGCGCCGGCGGTGCGGTGACCGCGGGGTACTGTGTTGGGGGAGCGAGCCCGGCCATGATGCCGGTCACTCCGAACACGCCCGTTGCGAGAGTGATCTCTCCGCCGACGGTCCGGCGAAGCGTTCCCAACCGTCTCGCGCCAGCAGCGAGAGCGGGGACCACGCGGAACCGGTTGTATGCGCCGATAAGGACGAGCCCTCCGAAGAGCACCGACTTCGCCACGACGGTCAGCCCGAACCCCGTGTCGAACAGTCGGCCGGGCGACCAGCCCACCTCCTGGATGGCACGGACGGCTCCGGTGGACGCCACGCCGGCGAGGGTGAACCCTGCCAGGAACGAGAACCGGCCCACAGCGTGGGCTCGCTCCTCTGACTCCCGACCCCACGTACCGAGCAGGAGCCAGACCAGGCCTCCCACCCAGACCGCCACCGCCATGATGTGAACCCACTGGGTTCCGACCTTGAACCACCGCCACGTCTCTGACGCCCCGGCGTGACCCGCGTAGGCGTGGACAGCCATGGCCGCTGCCGTGGTCACGGCGAGAGCCACGGCCGCCGGGAGAGACCTTCGCAGCAGCAAGAAAACGACTCCGAGCCCCGCGATTCCCAGCGCAACCGCTCGTGCGATGAGAAGCTGTCCCCGGTCGGAAGAGAGAAGCGCACCAACGGAGACGCCCACCGACGACCGCTCGGCGAGGAACATCCCCACGAGGCCCGCGGCCGCGAGGCTCCAGGCGATGACGGCCAGCACTCCTCCTCGCGCAACCTGCCCTCGGAACACGAAGAGCCAGGCCACTGCCCCACCGAGAAGCAGGGCCAGGCCCCAGTAGAACCCCCATCTGCCGATCACCGACAGCGCCGACGGCCGGGGGACCTCGACCACAGGGGCGCCTCCCGATCCTCCGGTTGGCACCGCCGTCGGTTCCACTCCGACGCCGAACGAGAACGCCCCTCCAGTGACGTGGCCGTCCACCCGAGAGAGCACGCGCCAGGTGACCGTATAAACGCCCTCCCCGATCTCCGGAAGCGCCAGCCGAACGCGGTTCCCCTTGCCCGGAGCCTTCTCCAAGGAACCCGTCTCCACGGCCTGGCCGTCGGCGGTCAC
>DASSDP010000002.1:0-7628 GCA_035697085.1 Actinomycetota bacterium | reverse complement strand
AAGCCCAGCCCGAGGTGGCTCGGGCCGGCCATCCTGGTGGTGCTCTTTGGCGGGGTCATCGTGATCGTCCTCAACTACCTGGGCTTTCTTCTCAAGACCAGCAATTTCTATCTCTTCCTGGGCCTCGGGCTCATTGCCCTCGGATTCGTGGCCGCGACTCGGCTCCGGTAGAACCACAGCCCGGTAATTATCCCCATGTATTTCCCCACCTGTGGATAACCGACCCGACGTACCCTGGGATAGTGCCGATCTATGAGTACCGCTGCGGATCCTGCGGGCACCGGTTGGAGGAGGTCCAGCCGATGGGCGCCGGCCCGCCTGGGCCGTGTCCTGAGTGCCAGGGGGAGCTTCGGAGGGTCTGGAGCCGGGTGGGAGTTCGGTTCTCCGGATGGGGGTTCTCCCGCACCGACTCGCTTGTCCCTGGCGACCGGGCCCCAAAGAACTTCAGGAAGCTGAAGGAGAAGGCCGAGGAGATCACGGACTCTGACTGAGTCGGACCAGGCACCCCAACCTTGGGAGTTATTCTGACTAGTCCCCAAACGCTGGGAGGGGCTGAACCAGGGCGCCCTCGTCCGGTATTCGGTCGAAGCACGTATGTCGGCACCGGTCCGTGAGCGTCACCACCCGCCACCGGAAGAAGTGGCGGTCCTCTCCCACAAGCAGCTTCTCCAAAGGTATGCGGATCGACACGCTTCGAGGATTTCTCCGCCACTCCTGCAGCTCCGCCACTTTGTGCGTGTTGCGGTACAGCGTCCCTCGCAGCCGCGTTCCGACCGACCGAATGAGCGCGTAGTAATCGGCGACGTCCGCGCCGAAGGTGTCCAGGTACACGAGGACGAAACCCTGATCCCACATCTTGAACGCCGACCATTTAGAGATCGTGACGACCTTCCACACCGGTTCCTGGGTGTCGAGGAACGAATCGACCTGCTTCACGTCGAGGAAGCCGTGCGTGTCGTTCTCGTCTGCGGGGCTCGACTGGAAGCAGGAGAACTCCGTGACCGAGTCAGCTTCCGGTTCGCATGTATCGCTCCCTTCCCCTCCGTCAAGGACGCTGCCCACCGATCCGACGAGGTAATCTTCGCCGTCGCCACCGAGCACCGTGTCCGCTCCGCCCGCTCCGAACAGAAGGTCCGTACCCCCCAACCCCGACAGAGTGTTCCCCGCCGGGTTCCCCGTCAGGACGTCGTCGTTCGCGGATCCGACCATATTTTCCACCGCAACCAATTGGTCGCCTCCCTCGCCGAGGGATGAGCCCGAGCCCAGATCGGCGACAATGCCGTCCGCGGCGATCTCGTAGCTGACCCAGTCATTCCCCTCGTCGCCGTCGAGCTCGTCATCTCCAGCACCGCCGACAAGCACGTCGTCGCCGCTCTCGGCATCGATCCGATCGTTGCCCTCGAGGCCGCAGATGACGTCCTCCCCAGAAGTCCCGGTGATCACGTCGTCCCCAGGTGAACCTGAGATCGTGCAGTCGGTCGCGGAGATGTCGGCGTTGGCCGAGGCTTTCGATCCGCCCGCAGGCGGCAGGGCCAGCAGTACGACGGCCGCGACGGCGGACAAGAGCCTCGAGGGGGCTTCAGGGATTGGCGTCATTCGAACGCTGCCGTGTACATTTCCGACAGATATGACCGGTTGGTGGATGGCTTCCTATATTGCGCTCTGGCTTCTGGTTATCGTCCTCTCGGTTCTTCTCTTGAGCCTCGCCCGGCAGGTCGGAACGCTGCACATGCGGCTCGGGCCACGCGGCGCTCTGGAGCTCGACAATGAAGGCCCACCGTTGGGGGAAGCCCCTCGATACGTGGAAACGCGTGATCGGAACGGCAACCCGGTCACGGTTGGCGGCCCGGGTACTCCTCAGTTCCTTCTGTTCGTCTCGCCGGACTGCCCCATCTGTCGCCAGGTCGCTCCTTCGCTTTCGGCGGTGTCCCAGGGGGGTTCGTTATCCCCGTACCTCATCTCCGACTCCGTTGAGAGGAACGGAGGAAACGAGTACGCCTCGATGGGCCGGGCCACGCCGGTGATTCATGGGCCGGACATCGCCCGGGCCTATCGGATCCCGGGGACTCCCTACGCGGTCGTCCTGGACAAACTCGGCGTGGTCCGAGCGAAGGGGACCGTCAACAACATGGAACAGATGGAAGGACTCGTCGACACTGCCCTCGCTCGCCTCCAAGGCGCTTCCCCCGGAGCCCACGCAGGCTGATGCTCCTCCGCCTCCTCGAACGCGTGGAGGTGAGCCTGGCAGCCCGAACCAGCCGGCGCTCCTTTCTCGGCCGGGTCGGGAAGGGACCGGTGGTTCTTGCGGCTGGACCGTTCGCCGCCGTTGCCCTCGGATCGGAGCGGGCCGAAGCGTTCCATCTGTGCGGACACATCTTCACCACCGGGTCCTGCCCCCATCCCTACCATCCTCTTTCTCGGATCGATCGCTACGGGTTCCCGGTGCATCCGAAGTTCGGCTACCCCGTGGACGATCAGGGGAGACTCTTCGAGTCGAGGGACCAGCCCCGTCGACACATCTGCCATGAGCGAGTCCCCGATAAGTACCCGTATACGCGTCCGACGCGTCTCGAGGGAACCTGGAGCCGCTGTTGCAACGGGCGGATCCGCACGATCGTGGACTGCTGTACCCACTTCGCCAAACGGATCCAGGGTGACGCCGCCCTCGGCGGGTACTGCCACCAGGGCCGCAAAGTCTTCTGCATCACGTACCGCGAGACCGACATCAGGTGCTGAGCTCCCCGTACCTTGCGATCGTCGTGGCGGCCTCGATCGTGGCCGGCGTATCCACGCTCTTCAGTCCCTGAGGGCTGTCGATGGTGCAGACCATCACCCCCGTGGTCCACGGGGGAAGACGATCCAGATGGAGCGTCACGGTGGCCTTCCACACGCTGGGCGCGGTGGTGTCGGCGGGGGCATTCGGAGCGGCCCTCGGCACCGTGGGCTCTCTTCTCGGAGCGCCGTGGGGTGTGGCCGGTGGCCTGCTGGTGGGGGGCCTGGCCCTCCTCTACGCCGCCAGGGAGCTATTCGACCTTCCCATACCGATCCTGGATCGCCGGAGACAGGTGCCTGCGTGGTGGAGGACGGCCTTCTCCCCGAGGACGGCGGCCTTTCTCTACGGGCTCGGTCTGGGCATCGGGTTCCTCACCTACCTTCGATTCGGCACGCTGGTCGTGGTTTCTGCCGTCGCCATCGGCTCGGGGGATCCTCTGGCCGGAGCCGTGTTCCTGGCCACCTTTGGGCTGGCTCGAGGCCTCTCGGTGGCCGTCGTCTGGGCCGGGGTCTCAACGGACCGGGTCCAGCGGGTTGCCGGCCGCCTGGAGTCATTGGCAGAGGGATCGTTGCCGGCGATCGCCAACGTGTCGCTGCTGCTCATCTTGGGGTTTTCGACGCTCGCTCTTCCTCTGGAGGGAGGCGGCGAAACAGCCGTCGATTTGGCCCCGTGGGCCATTTCCGTCCTCTTTGGCTGGGCGGCCGTGGCGAAGTTGGCGCGACTTTCGTCGTGGCGAACGACCCTCAGGGGCTACGGCGTCCGCCGGCCTCTGGGGATGCTCGCTCTCCCTCTGGTGCCGGTGGCCGAGGCCGCCGTTCCCGTGTTGGCTCTCCTCGGGCGGATCAGAGAGTCAGCGACGCTCGCGCTGATCCTTCTCATCATCTTCTCCGGGGCTGTGATCCACGCGCGACGAGCCCAGGGTCGCAGGCTTCCGTGCGGGTGTTTCGGAAAGAAGAAGTCTCATGACTACCGAGCCCTGCTGCTGCGGAACCTTGCCCTCGGACTGTTAGCTGGAGCGGCTATCGCTGGACGGCCCGCCCGGCCGGTCCTGGAGAGTCTGCGATGGCCACACGTCGGAGAGGCGCTTCCCGCCCTGCTCGTTCTTCTTGGCCTCGCCCTGGGAACCTCTGCGATCGCGCAGATACTCCGGCTTCGCACCGGACCTCGTTCAGCGTAGGCTCCCAGTCAGCGAGTCATCCGACGTTACGAGGGCGCCGCTCCACCCTCATCGACTCACCGCAGTGGCGAGGGATCTGAAGCTCCCCGACCCTCTCGACCCTGAACTCCGTGCCGCACTCTCCGCAGACGAAGAAGACGTCGAGATCAGCCACGTCTTCAGGCTCGATCGTCTCCTTCGGGCGCATCTGGGCGATGGCCCTGACCACCGCCGTTCCCACGAGGAAGATAACGAGACCAAGGACGATGGCAAGCGAGACCCGCACGGTCTCAGTAAAGCACGGCGCATCTCGGGTGGCGCCTACAGGCGCTCGATGACGGTAGCGTTGGCCATCCCACCGCCCTCGCACATCGTTTGAAGTCCGTATCGACCCCCACGCCGTTCCAGCTCGTGGAGGAGCGTGGTCATCAGCCGCGCGCCGCTCGCCCCGAGCGGGTGGCCGAGCGCGATGGCACCTCCGTTCGGGTTGACGTGTTCCTCGAACCAGTCGTCCGGAACCTCGAGCTCCTTCTTCCAAGCCAGCACCACCGAGGCGAACGCTTCGTTGATCTCCACGACGTCGACGTCCTCGAGCCTCAGGCCGGCTCGGTCGAGCACTTTCGTGGTGGCGGCGATCGGGGCGGTGAGCATCGTGATGGGGTCCACTCCCGACAGCGCGAACGAGACGAACCGGGCCCGGGGGCGAACTCCGAGTTCATTGGCGGCTTCGGGACTGGCGATGAGAAGTGCCGCTGCACCGTCCGAGATCTGGCTGGAGTTGCCCGCGGTCACGACCCCGTCCGCCTTGAAGGGGGTGGGGAGCTCGGCCATCTTCTCGATCGAGGTGTCGTATCGAACGCCCTCGTCGTGCTCGAACATCTCGGTCCCGGTCGGACCCTCCACCTTGACCGGATGGATCTCTCCTTCGAACCTGCCTTCTCGGATGGCGGTGCCGGCGCGTTCATGGCTGCGAAGACCGAACTCGTCGAGCTCCCGGCGGGACAGGTTCCATCTGTCCGCGATGATCTCCGCGCTCACTCCCTGGGGTACCAGTCCGCCCTCGTATCGGTCCAACAGCATCTGGCTGAACGGGACGCCGGGCCCCTGAGTCATCGTGACTCCCAGCGGTATCCGAGTCATGTGCTCGATCCCGCTGGCCACCACCAGCTCGTACACCCCGGCCATGACTCCCTGGGCGGCGAAGTGAGCTGCCTGCTGGCTGGAGCCGCACTGCCGATCGATGGTCGTCGAGGGAACCTGCTCGGGGAGGCCCGCCGCCAGCCAGCCGTTCCTTCCGATGTTGATGGACTGCTCCCCGGTCTGCGACACGCAGCCGGTGATGTGATCGTCGACCCGGGCCGGATCGATGCCCGTCCTCTCCATGGCAGCACCGAGGATCTCGGCAAGGAGATCCACCGGATGCCAGCCGGACAAACGCCCGTTTCTCCGGCCGACCGGAGTTCTTATCGCTTCGACGATGACTGCTTCGCGCATCAGGAATCTCGCTGGAGGGTAGATGAGTTACCTACTCACGAGTAACTTTACGGCCGCCTCTCGATAGCGTCAATGGAATGGCGACTCAGGCCGCTCCGCCCCGGGACCACGCCGGATCCTCGTCGTCGGCTCCATCGCTGGTGAGCCGGGTTTCCTCGGTTCCGTCGACGTTGATCACGTAGATGTCGGCGTTACCGTCCCGGTCGCTCACGAAGGCGACCTGAAGCCCGAGGGGCGACCATGCAGCCGCGGATTCGTGGGCTGCGCTGCGGGTAAGCCTGGCCGTCCCCGTCCCATCCGCGTTCATGACGTAGATCTCGGAGTTGAGGTCGCGGTCGCTCTCGAAGGCGATCTTGGAGCCATCGGGCGACCAGGTGGGAGCGCTGTCTCGGGCGGGATGATCGGTGAGCCTGATCTCGTTCGTGCCGTCGGCGTCCATCACGTAGATCTCGGAGTTTCCGTCGCGATCGCTCTCGAAGGCGATCTTGGAGCCATCGGGCGACCAGGCAGGCGAGAAATCTCCGACGGAGTTGTTCGTGAGCCTCTTCACGCCGGTCCCCGGAGCCTCCATCCGGTAGATCTCGAGCGCCGAATCGTCGCGATCGCTCTCGAATGCGATGCTGCCGGCGTCCCACGACCAGTCCGCCGCCGTGTCTCGCATTCCGGAACGAGTGATCACCTTCTGGTCGGAGCCGTCAGCCTCCATCACGTAGATGTCCCAGTCTCCGTCGCGGTCGCTCTCGAATGCGATGCTCGACCCGTCGGCCGACCATGTGGGGACACCGTCGTCGGCTGCAGCGGTGGTGAGTCTGATCTGATTGGTGCCGTCGGCGTTCATCACGTAGACCTCTGAGTTGCCGTCGCGGTCACTGGAGAACACGATCAGAGCACCGTCCTCGGGCGAACGCAGAGAGCTTGACCGGGCTGCTTCCCCGCCCGGCTGGGGTCGGTCCTCCTGCAGTATGGATACCGCCGAGGCAAGTATCGCCACACCCAGAACAAAGAACAGGAAAAGCGCGGTGAGACGTGGACCACGGGTGCGGGGGGGGCGGGCATTGCTCATTGATATCCCAAGCTTAACGCACTCATTGCGACTGCTACCTGCGCCTATCCTCCGGGGAGGTTCGCCTGGGAGTCGGGCCGAAGCTCCCGTTCCAGTCGCCGGGCGACTACCTCCAGGATGCGCAGGGCGATGGCAGGCTCCGCTTCGAGTACCGCCCAGAACTCTTCGCGCCGGATCGTGAGGCAGCGCGTCGACTCCTGACACCGAACGGTGGCCGTCGATCGCCCCCCGCCGAGGAGCGCGATCTCCCCGACGAAATCACCAACCCCGATCGTGGCCACCGGTTCGCCGGCTCGCTCCACGACCGCGGAACCCTCCAGAAGCAAGTAGAAGCGGTATCCAATGGCTCCCTCTTCGGTGAGCGTCTCGCCGGCGGCACGCTCGGTTGTCTCCGACGCCTCGACGAGCTTCTCCAGCTGCTCTCTCGAGAGCGCCGAAAACACCTCCGACTTGCGCAAGGTCTCGGGGTCGATCGACACCCGCGCATCTTCCCACAAGTCCCGCAACCGGCAGATGTTCCGGACCTCTCTTATGCTGCCCGTGGTGTCCAAAGCGATCGATGACGACCCACCCTCCTGCTTCGTCTGTGGTCGGCCCACGTACGACCCGGAAAAGAGCGAACGACCCTGGGCACGTGGGGTAGCCAAAGGCCGACAGGTGCTGGTGTGTCCGCGATGTCAGTCGGACAAACCCGAATGGGTCCGGATGCTGGATGAATGCGCCAACTGTGGGAGCACCCGCCTGAACGTCACCCTCGGCCGGCTGATCTGCCGGGAGTGCGGCCACGTCTCGGAGTGACCCACCCAAAGGGATGCCCAGCTCAACCCATATCCCGCAACTCTCGTGTGCCCCGATAGATATCCCAGGCCACAGCACTGCTCTTTAGACTAGTCGCAAGGCACTAGGTATATTCCGGGCACAACTACGCTTCCCGGCGTATGCGGAAATACAGCATCCGTCGGATGATCCCGGACACCGTTCTCCTTACAGTCGCATGGTTCGTTCAGTTTGGGGTCAGGTTCGTTCAGGTGGGGGTCAGGTCCGTTCAGGAGAAAGTCAGAAATTTTGCGTTCTTCGGAAGGAAGAAAGGGGAAAGCGACGAATCTCACCAGGAACACGTCGTCCATGGAGGAAGTTGACAA
>DASSDP010000001.1:0-8323 GCA_035697085.1 Actinomycetota bacterium | reverse complement strand
CCGAGGAACTACCGGTGAGCCGGCAGGCCATCGCCAAACACCTGGCCTCGCTGGAGGAAGCGGGGCTCGTGTCCGCTGAACGGATCGGGCGCGAACGTCGATATCGGCTGACTCCAGCGCCACTGGCCGAAGCGGTGTCGTGGATCGCCGCGGTCGGAGCTCAGTGGGACGAACGACTCGCTCGATTGAGCAGGCCCGCGAAACGCAGCCGAGGCTGAAACCCTCTGTCGGGAGCCTTCTATTCGCGGGCCGCGGCCAGGAGCTTCGCCCGAGCCTCGGTCACGTCCGCTCCCTCGACGAGGAACGACTTGCGGCGGCTGGTCCGGCCGGTCCGGAGCGACACGGTAGAGGGCGGGACATCGAGGGCGCCTGCGAGCGCCCGGCGGGCTTCTTCGGTGGCCCGCCCCGCTTCCGGTGGCGCCGCGACCCGGATCACAAGACCCCCGTCCGTGAGCAGGATGCCCGGCTGTGACCTCGGCCGAACCTGAACCACGACGATCAGGGCGCTCCCCTGCTGGCGGACATCGATTCCCCTCACGACTCTCCCGGATGGTCGACCTACGTCAGATCCACCTCGGCCAGGATCAGCTCGGTCTCGTCGACCGCCCGCAACGTGACCTCCGGCTCGTCCCAGATCTTGGCGGAGTCCCCGGTGGAGAGTCGCTCACCGTCGAGCTCGAGCTCTCCCCTGATCACGTACAGGTAGCCGCCCATCCCTTCGGGGATCTTGTGGTTCAGGCTGAGCCCCGGCTCCATCGAGGCGATGTAGACCGAGGCGTTGCCATGAACCTTCACGCCCTCGTCTCCCTCCGGAGAGATTGCTCTCAGCAGACGATTCCGACGATCGTCGACGGTGAGTACCTTCTGTTCGACGCCCGGAGGAAGCCCCAGGCGATCCGGCATGATCCACATCTGGATGAACCGCATGGGCTCGCGATCGGAGGCGTTCTGCTCCGAGTGCCACGCCCCCGAGCCGAGGGTCATCCGCTGTACGGAGCCGGCGGGAAGCGGCCCGGGTGATCCCCCCACGTCGTCCTCATGGCGAAAGGACCCTTCCACGACGTAGGTAAGGCCCTCGATGTCGCGGTGAGGATGGAGCGGCCATACCGCGCCCGGCACGAGGTAGTCGTCGTTGAAGACCCGAAGGTTCCCGAATCCCATGTTCCCAGGGTCCCGATACTCGTCGAAGGAGAAGTGCCATCTGGCGATGAACCACCCCCCTTCCTTTCGATAGATTTCCTCGTCTCGTCTCACGTCGATGGGCATGCTCTCTCCTCTTCCCGCAGCTCCGTTAGAGGTAGCGCTGGAACCACTCGGTCACCGCCGCATCAACCTTCTTCGCCTCGGCGGTCTGCGGGGCCGGTTCCATCCCCGGCTCCTCGGCGAATGCGTGCGCCATCTCGGGCACGTTGACGAACCCTACTCGGTCCCGCTCACCGTAGTGGTCCATCAACGCGTCCCGCAGTCCCTCCAGCGACTCTCGGTAGCCCGGTTCGTCCTGAGCGCCACCCACCAGCAGCACCGGCGTTTGCGGGTCACGCTTGGCAATCTCGACCGCCCGGTACACGAAGTCGAACCGGCTGGCCACGGCGCGGGACTCGTCCGTCCATGCGTACGAGACGTTGTACATGCCCTCCCCCGCTTCCACCACGGCCTCCACCCGGGCCACGGGATTCACCAGCGCAGCGGCGGCGACGGGAAACTGCTGTTCGGCCAGGACCTGAAGAACAACGGCGCCTCCCGCGGAGCCACCGACCAACCCGACAGGTCCAGCGTCGATCGATAGTTGCTGGCGGAGGGCATCCACCACTGCCGGCGCTTCCGCGGCTGCCTGCTCGACCACCGGCCCGAACAGCTTCAGCACGTAGTCCTCGGCGGCGAGACGCATGATCTCCTCAGGTCCGCCTTCGGGCGCCCGGGCCCCGAACATCGGCAGCCCCAGATACACCCGCCAGGCATTGACGCCCATGAGTGGGAGCGCCGCAGCCATGGCTGTCTCACTCCGCGGCGGATCCATCAGATGCCACGCCACCACCAGCGGTGCGTCCTTTCGATCACCCGCTGGCGGCAGGGACACATACGGCACGCGGGCCGCAACGCCACTGGTGAAGGTGGGAATGTTGTTCGGTTCCATGGTCCCTCCAATCCTCGTGCTGGATGTCTGTCAGACTCCTCGACACTACCCCAGACTGCGAGGCGCCAACATCAAGACGTTCGATCCCGACAAACCGCTCTGGACGTGTCCGAAGTGCGGTCGACGTTTCATCTCACGAAATCTGTGGCACGCCTGCGGCGACTATTCGGTCGAAGGATTTCTCCACGGCAAGGGGCCGCGCGCTCGGGAGCTGTTTCAAGGGTTCGAGGAACTGATCGCGGCATGCGGCCCGTACGAGGTGGCTCCGGCGAAAACCCGAGTGGCGTTCATGGGCCGGGTCCGGTTCGCGGGGGTACAGACCGTGAGCGAGCGTGGGATGACGGTTGCATTCGCCCTGCCGAGGCCGGTGCCACATCCGCGGATCCGAAAGGTGGAAGAGATCATTCCGGGTTGGTTCGGGCACACCATGCGGGTGACCTCGCCGGAAGAGCTCGACGACGAGCTCCTCGGCTGGCTTCGCGAGTCGTACAGGCAGATGGGAATGCAGGGCCGCCTGAGAAAGATCTAGCTCACACAACGCGACTGGCACGGGTCCTATCGGAGCATCGTTGGGGCCAACTCGTACAGATGGTGGAGGCTTCCCTTGCCCGATCCTCTCCCGAAGTAATTCCAGTCCGGAAAGTTGAAGTCGGCGGTCAGCGAGCGAGGCACGAGCAGGGCGGCCTCGAGGAAGGCCTCGAGGTCCGGCACTCCATACAGGTTCACGTCCCAGCCGAGAGTCTCGAGGACGTCGATCAGCTCCCTCACGGCAGGGGTCGTCCAAGCCAGTGACAGACGGTTGACGCCCCAGGACCGCAGCAGATCGAGAACCTCCGCCGCACGATCCGGGGCCGCGAGCAGCAACGGAGCGAGGAAGTCAACCGGGCAGGTGATGGTGGCCTCGGGATACGCAGCTCCGAGTCGTCGGAATCCATCCTCATGGAGTGCTTCGACGGCGCCGTTGAACCACACCGTCTTGCTGTCGAACCCGCATGCCCCGATCTCTTCCAGGACTCGATCGACAACGTGATCACCTTCCTTGAAGTCCACGACCAATCGTCGCCCCAGCTCCCGGATGGCCTGGAGGCAATCGACGAAGAGGAAGGAGCTCTCCGCTGGATGCCACGGGGTCTCCTCGAAAGAGTCGTGGCGAAGGACCAGCCGACCGAGAGGATCGACTCGTACGTCGCACTCGGCCCAGTGAACCCCGGAAGCCAAGAACTGCCTCAGATTGGCCTGGTCGTTCACCCCGTGCCACACCAGTTGCACCCTCTGCCGAAGCTCGGCCTCCGAAACCAACCCTGAGAGGTCGTATGTGGTTCCGGTGACGGTCCGGGGCATGGCCACTCGCTGCGACTCGAAGATCGTCTCGGCGTGGAGGAACAGGATCTCTCCGTCGCTGTCGGCCTCGGCCATCGCCCGGATGTTTTCGGGCTCGTTGTCGATCGCCGCGAAGATCCGGAGCCCCCTCGCTCGGAGACGTCGAATCGCCTCGACCTTGGCCTGCGTGGCGTTCTGGTCCCAACCGTGGGGGTTCATGTACAAGAGATCAGAAGTGAAGCCGACCCGATGGGTCCGGCCAAGGGCGTTGAGGGAAGCCAGGGTGGCCTCGCGTAGATCTTCGGGCCGCCCGGTGTTCAGGGCAACCACGGTGGCCGGCTGGAGCTGGAACCAGCGAATGACCCCGAGCACGCCCCGGTAGGGTCGGTGAGCGGCGAGGGCGGCCTCGGGGCTCCTCCATCGCTCCAGGTAGAAGTGCAAGACGGCCTGTCGAGTCTTCGCCGGGAGGGCCATGTTTTCGAGAAGAGCTTCGACCTGATTTTCGTGGACGGTGACGTCCTCGGGCCGAAGCCCGTGGAAGTGCGCGGTCCCGTGCTCCCTGTCGTAGGCCAGGAGGACGTGGACCACCAGGTGGCGCGTGTCCAGGATCGTCCCGTCGATATCGAGGACCAGACAGAGATCGTCGTCGGGGTACGTACGGCGAACCACTTCGTAGTGTTCCGCCAGCTCCCGCATCCAGTCGGATCGTCGGCCCATCTGGTAGAGCGGCCCCTGATCCCAAGGTCCAGTGATGGCGAACGAGATGCCCGGCGTCTGGATGTTGACGAATAGCCACTGTCCATCCGGGCTGAAGCACGCCCCCGCAAACTCGTCGAACGAGGCGGGAGTCGCCGTACCTGGGATCATCCCGGGACGGATGTTCATGGCGAACTCGAACACGTCGCCGGATGCGGTGAGACCCTGGAGCCGGGTCTGCCGCGCTCTATCGGCGTCCTCGCACAGCAGGATGCCTCCCCGAGGGCTTACCGTGATGTTGTCGGGCTTGAAGAGGGCCTCGGCGGACGGCGACTCGTACAGGAGTCGAAGTCGGGACACCGGAATGGAGCTGGGCCGGCTGGTCGTCACGCGGGGGGTGTAGGCCCATACCTGCCCCGCCCCGGCGTCGCCCCCGTTCGTGGACGTGAAGTACACGCATCGATCGCGGCCGCTCCACCATGCTCCTTCCAGGCGTCGGAACGTTGCCCCACCCTTCGCCGCGCCCTGCGCGTACACCGTGGTGGCTCCATCGGCGGGGTCGGCGTCATCGATGTTCACCCATGCCACCCGGAGGGACTGGCCCACCGTCTGCCCGGTCCGGGTGTCGTAACCCGGCCGTCCCTGGATCGCCAGCATCTGTAGCCTTCCGGAGCTCAAGAGCCCTGGGGAGTCAGGGATGAACCGGTAGAAGCCCGCGCCGTCTGCATCCTCGGTCTCGTAGACGATCCCCGCCGCGGGATCCATGGCCACCGCCTCGTGGATGAACCGACCCATTGCCGTGAATGGCACGGCCGGGACCGGAGCATCGGCCGAGGCCGGCACCTCGAACACATACCCATGAGGCTGTGCGAACGGTGTCGTGGTCTCTTCGCACGTTAGCCACGACCCCCAGGGAGTGGGACCACCCGCGCAGTTGGTGCTGGTGCCGCTCAGGCTGGCGAAACTCACCACGTTGAGCGGGTCTGCGGGGTCGAACACCAGCGTGGTCGTGCCGCCGCCGGCGATCGGGTCGAAGGCTCGGTCGAGCGGTCCGAACGCGACTCCCGGCTCCCGAACCTCGTGGTTGCGAACCAGCCGGATCTCTTCTCCCGCGGGAAACGCAGCCATCGCGTCGTGGGCAGGCGGAGTGGACCGCCCATCGGACATGGTCGACCCCACCTCCCCGAAGGACCAGTATTCGAAGCCCGACGGAAGCGCCAGAAACTGCATCCCCGTTCGGTGGTCTGTCACTGGGCTGAGTGGTCCGTATCCGGGCGACAAACCGAAGCTCCCCCCGTCGCCCGCTGCTGCCTGTCGAGCCAGCAGGGCGCCAAGAGGCCCTGCAAGACCGAGGCCCCCTACGGCGGTCGCCGCTCCTTTCAAGAACGTCCTGCGATCGATCGCGGTCACCCTGTCCCCTTTCCCGTCGAATTTCTCGTCTGTCTCACTCAGGTCGCAGACCGTACCGTTCGATAGTGAATGGAGTCAGGCCGAGACGGCGCAGGAAGGTGAACCTTGCGCGAAAGGAGCCTCCGGTAGTGCTTCATCGTCCGTTCACCCAACTGTCACCCGATTTTCACACTTCCCACGTAGCCTGCATGAGCCTGTAGGAGGGGCTTACATATGAAGGGGTTCCTCGCCCACATCGAATCCTGGGAAGACGCCGTGGACTCGGTCCAGAGCGACCTTCTCTTTGAGTTCCGGAACGAGCTGCCGCCCGACTTGATCGCCGAGGTGGCCCGTCAGAGCGTGGAGGACCTCCGCCGGGAGCCCGTCAGGATCAAGACCTTCGTTCCTCTCCTGGCGCTGCGGCGCGCCCGGGACCGCCTTCGTCTTTCCTCCTCCGCTTCGGGTGCGTCTCGGTTCGCTCGCTCGTAACACCCCTTCAGATCGCGGACAGCTCCTAAGGTTTGGCCCGCGAGTCGCCGAAGGCTATCAGCAGGATGTTCACCTTCCGTTCACCGGAAGGAAACCTTCGAATCCGGGACATCCCATTACCATCTGGACAGCCCGAAGAAAGGCAGGATGGAAGGAGAGGTCCGGCCCGACGAGGGCCCGCGCTATCTGAACCGCGAGCTTTCCTGGCTCGACTTCAACGCGCGTGTTCTTGCGCTTGCCGAGGACTCCGGGCGTCCCCTTCTGGAGCGCGTCAAATTCCTGGCGATCGTCAGTCGCAACCTCGATGAGTTCTTCCAGATCCGTGTCGCCGGGCTGAAGGAACAGGTCCGAGACGGACTGGAGATTCGCTCTCCGGACGGCATGACCGCCGCCGAGCAGCTGCGCACGATCCGGACTCGGGTGGATGAGGACACGGACCGCGCCGTCCGACTCTTCCAGGACGAGCTCAGCCCGGCGCTGGAGAAGGAAGGGATCCGGTTCGTCGACTGGTCGCTGCTGGATGAGGACGACCAAGCGTGGCTGATCGACGTCTTCCACTCCCGGATCTTCCCGGTCCTTACCCCTCTTGCGGTTGATCCGGGCCACCCTTTCCCCTACATCTCGAATCTCTCACTCAACCTGGCCGTCGTCGTTCGGAACCCAGGGACGGGTGTGCGCCGCTTCGCCCGGGTGAAGATCCCTCCTTTGCTGCCCCGGTTCGTCGAGCTTCCCGACGGCGAACGCTTCCTTCCGATGGAGCAGCTGATCGCGGCTCGGCTCGAGGATCTCTTCCCAGGTATGGAGATCCTTGCGCGCAACCCGTTCCGGGTCACTCGCGACGCGGACCTCGGCGTCAGTGAGGACGAAGCGAGCGACCTGCTCTCCGCGATCGAGACTCAGCTCCGCCGAAGAAGGCGTCTCACGGCACACGTGGTTCGGGTGGAAATCGAACGCGGCATGTCGGAGGAGATGGCGGGCCTGTTGACCCGCGAGCTGCAGGTCGGCGCTCAGGACGTGTACCTGATCGACGGGCCGCTCGATCTGGGGGGCCTCTGGGACCTGTACCGTCTGGATCGCCCCGAGCTCAAGGACGAGCCCTGGAGCCCGGTGACACCTGTGCGCCTCCGACCCACGAACGGGCGCCTGCCCGACATATTCGCGGCCCTCCGCGAACACGACCTTCTCGTTCATCACCCATACGATTCCTTCGAGGCATCGGTCGCGGCCTTCGTGGATCAGGCCGCCTCGGACCCGCAAGTTCTGGCGATCAAGCAAACCCTGTATCGCACCGCCGACGAGGAAAGTCCCATCATCCGATCGCTCATCAAGGCCGCCGAATCCGGGAAACAAGTCGTTGCACTCGTCGAGCTGCGAGCCCGGTTCGACGAACAGACCAACATCGCCTGGGCTCGGGTCCTGGAAGAGGCCGGCGTCCACGTGGTGTATGGCGTCGTCGGCTTGAAGACGCATGCGAAGATCTCGCTTGTCGTTCGCCAGGAAGATGACGGGATACGGCGCTACGCTCATGTGGGAACGGGCAACTACAACCCCAACACCGCGCACCTTTACGAGGACGTCGGCATCTTCTCGGCGGACCCGAAGCTCGGCGAGGATCTGTCCGACCTGTTCAATTACCTCACCGGCTACAGTCGCAAGCAGGCGTACGGGAGGATCCTGGTGGCTCCCCTCACGCTTCGCCCGGCGTTGCTGGACCTGATTCGAGCCGAAGCCTCCCAGCCCGATGGACGCATCGTGATCAAGGTCAACAACCTGGTGGACCCGCAGTTGATCGACGCGCTGTACGAGGCATCAGCCGCGGGAACGGACGTTGACCTCATCGTTCGAAGCATCTGCTGCCTCCGCCCTCGCGTCGAAGACCTCTCCGAACGGATCCGGGTCCGCTCCATCGTGGGCCGTTTCCTGGAACACGCCAGGATCTTCCGGTTCGGGTCCGATGCGCGCGGACCCCGTTACTACATCGGCTCGGCGGACCTGATGGAACGGAACCTCGACAGGCGGGTGGAGGCGCTCGTGCCCGTCCGGGACCCCGCCCTGGCCGAGCGCGTTGAAGAGATCCTCCGTGCGAACCTGGAGGACGACACCCTCGCCTGGGAGCTCGGTAACGACGGCGCCTGGACGAGGGCTCGGGGTGAGTCGGGAGTGAGCGTCCACGAGCGGCTCCTCGCGTTTGCGTTGGAGCGTGCCGCAGGACGTGACGCCTGAGGCCAGACGCACGACACCTGGAGCGAAAGCGGGTACTTTCGTGGTCGTGACCAGCGAGATTCGGGCGGCCGG